>NZ_VSRL01000470.1 GCF_012184385.1 Lentzea indica | reverse complement strand
GTCCACGTTGTCGTTGCCGAGGTGCTCGATCGCCCGGCTGTAACGATCGGTGATCTGCCCGTCCCTGTTGACCCTGACCTGGTACCAAGTCGCCGTGGCCGAGCCGGAACGCGTCCTCGGCGGAGGCGAACCGGCGCCGGACTGCACCCGCCGTCCCCCGGCCGGATCCCTGTCCCGGGAAGAGAAACGCGATCTTCGGTGCGGTGGTGTGCCTGCCCGCGAAGATCCCGTCGGCGACCACGGTGCCCGCACCGTCCGCGAGGAGGCCGGCGAGCCGTTTCAGACTGGTCTCCGCGTCGCGCGGGTTCGTGACGACGACCGCGCCCCGCGCCGGACCCCCGGACAGCCCACCGGCGAGCGTGCAGGACAGGTCGGCCAGCTCGGCGAACGCGAGCTTGCCGACGAAGCCCGCCACCTGCTCGACGCGCTCCCGCAGCTCGGTCAGGTCGCGGCCGTCGAACAGGAGCAGTTTCGGCGTCCTGCCGGCCTGCGGCGAGCCGGAGCGTCTCGTCGTCGATGACGTCCCGGCGGGGCGCGGCGGGCGCGGCCTCCAGCGTGATGTGCGTGTTGATCCCGCCGAAGCCCATGGCGGAAACACCGGCACGGACCGCCCGGTCGGCGGGCCACAGCTCGGGCTCCGCGGGCACGTACATCGCCGCGTCGTCGCCGCACAGCAGCGGATGGGGGTCGTGGTGCCCGGTGGCAGGAGGGATGACCTGGTGGTACACGGCGAGCGTCGCCTTGATCAGTCCAGCGACGCCCGCCGCTGCTTTGGTGTGCCCGATGTTGCCCTTGATGGTGCTGAGCGCCGCCGGGCGGGCCACGGGGTCGGCGGTGCGCCGGGCCGACGACAGCGCGTCTATCTCGGTGGCGTCGCCGAGAGCGGTCCCGGTGCCGTGCCCCTCGAAGTACGACACCTCTTCCACGCCGTACCCGGCACGGTCGTAGGCACGGGTGAGCGCGAGGCGGTGACCGGTGGCCTCGGGCCGGGTGATGCCGCCCTTGCCGTCCGACGAGATGCCGCACCCGGTGATGGTGGCGTAGATCCGCTGACCACGAGCCACCGCGTCCTGCTCGCGCGTCAGCACCAGGATCCCGCACCCCTCCCCCGGCCAGAACCCGTTGGACCCCTTGTCGTAGACGCGCATCTCCCCGGTGGCCAACGCCCCCGTCTTGGCGAAGCCGATCACCTCGAACGGGTCGATGGACAGGTCCACACCACCGGCGAGAGCCGCGTCGACATCGCCGTCCGCCAACGCCTTCACGGCCGTGGCGACGGCCAGCAGGGACGAGGAGCACGCGCCGTCCACCGTGTAGCCGCCGCCCGCGAGGTCGAAGTAGTTGCAGAGCCTGCCCGCGATGGTGTTGGCCAGGCCACCGGCGAGCGTGTCCTCGTCGATCGGCGGGAACGGAGCCTTGTACTGAGTTTCCAGGTCGCTCAGGAACGCGGCGGTCTCGTCGTCGGCCCACCCCTTGGCCGAGAGCGCGGCCGCGACGGTGCGGCGGACGTACGGCCACCGCAACCGCAGGGCGTTGGCCCTGGAGAACTCACCGGTCAAGCTGTTGCCGATGACCACTCCGGTGGTCTGCTTCGGCAGGCCCGCGCCGTCGGGGAAACCGGCGTCGGCCAGCGCGGCCGCCGCGGTGTCGAGAGCCAGCCAGTGGGTCAGATCGGTCGACCGGAATGTGCCACCGGCCACCTTGTACCGCACCCGGTCGAATTCGAAGTCGCGCAGTACGGCGGCGTTGCGGGAATAGAAGCGGTCCGGCGCGGCCGGATCCGGTGAGTAGTAGTCGGCGTGGTTCATCCGCTCGTCGGGCAACCGGCGGAACGCACGCCGCCCTGCCAGCACGTTCTCCCACAGCTGCGCCGGCGAATCGGCGTCCGGATAGCGCACACCGATACCCACGACCGCTATTCGCGTGTCACTCAATTCCGCACCGCCCTCGACGTAAGGCACAACAACACCGCTTCGCGATGTGCCGATCGTGCCGCAGGGACGTCGGCAATGTCTTCTCGGATTGTGCCGTCTACCACTCGGGACGGCCGCGAAATAACATAACAACGTCAGCCAAAGAATAAGATGGACGTGTTATGGAACAAATCCGGAACGACTCGGCGAGTACCCGTTCACCACGCGCACACCCGTGCGCATACATCCCTCCGAAGTCATCTCTTCTCGTGCTCACCTCTGCCGAAAAGCGTTACCGCCCTGTTTCCCGTTGTCCGCAATGGACACGCCCCGACCACTTCGTCCCGAACGGTCGAGTCACCCTTCTGACGCAGCGTGACCGCACTCAGCGAGGTGCGCGCCGATTCCCGCGATGGGCACGATGAGGCGGCCGGACCGGCTGATTCCCATCGTTGGAGACTCCGATGCCCACCACCAGCGGATCGATCCGCCGACTCGTGCTGACGCCCTCGTTCCGGAAGGTGACGTTCACCGGACGAGGTTTTCCAGGCGCACCGTCGGCCGGCACCGAACACCTGGATTCGATTCCACACGCGGTGCTGTGCGGTTTCGAATGGGGAGTCGACACGCACGACCAGTGGGAACTCGAACGCCGGCTGAACATGGTGCGGCCGGAACTGCTGGGATTCGCGTACGAAGGCGCCACAATGGCGTGCACGATCCTGGACGCACTGCCAGGCGGCAGCGGGAAGACCGCCGCGCTGTTGAACGGGCCGGGCCGCCCGCACCTCTTCCTCGCCTACATCGGGATCGGGTTCGCGATGGCCAGACTGCCGCGAAGGCTGTGGCGCAAGGTGGTCCCGGACTTGACCACGTCGCCGTACCACCCGGTCATGAGCTGGCTCGCGGTCGACGGCTACGGCTTCGACCGGGCCTACTTCGACACCCGCCGCTGGGTCGACGAGCAGCGCGAGATCCGGCCCTACCCGTGGCAGGGCCGCCCTGACTACTTCCCCCGCGCGATCGACCAGGGCATCGGCCGGGCGCTGTGGTTCATCCACGCCGCCCGGTCCGGCGCCGTGGCCGAGGCCGTCGGGCGCTTCCCCGCACACCGGCGGGCAGACCTGTGGAGCGGCG
>NZ_VSRL01000046.1 GCF_012184385.1 Lentzea indica | reverse complement strand
CCGTGCCAGCACCCGCCGGAAGAGCGGCGAACTCGCGACGTACCGCGCGCCTGTCCGCATCGCGGTGGTGATGTGCTCCGTGCCAAGTGGACGGTGATCTGACGGACCCCGAGCAGCGCGAGTACCTGCTGGGGGCGTCCGCGGCCCATTCCCCGATCGCGGTGAACGACCGCGCGCCCGCGGCCACCGCCGACGCCGCCACCAGCAAGATCGACGCCAGCGAATGCCGCACGCCCCGCCGGCGCCGCGGATCCGGCACCCCGGCCACGAACTCCCTCAGGTCAGCGACCCGATCAACAGCAGCGGCGACGGGGGCCAGCCGATCCAGCACAGCCGGAATCGGGCAGGATGACACGGCGGGCACGGCACTCCCAGAAGACCATGTGACTTAGACACTCTCATGATCAACTAGGACGCCGTGCCCGTCCTACGTCCAAACGGCGGACACGACATTGCCGGAACCCTGGGGCGGAGCCCCAGGAAAACGCAAGCAACCGCCAGCTAACAACGCAACGGAACCCACCTACGGACAACAAACCGGCAGCCGCCAACGAAACCGGGAGACGGCCACCGCAACCGACGCGCCAACCGCAACCGAGGCGCACTCCCAACAGCACTCAGGAATTGACCAACCCAGCCCGCCAAGCCCAAGAAGCAATCCCCACCCGATTCCGAACGTTCAACTTGGTCTGCACCGAAGCCAAATGCGTCTTAACGGTGGACAACGAAAGGTAAAGCTCAGAAGCGATCTCCTGATTGGAGAGCCCCCGAGCCACCTCCCGAACAACATCCTGCTCCCGAGCGGTCAACAACCCAAGATCCGGCCGAGAAGCAGGCCGAGCAAAGTGCTCCAACATCCGCACAGTCACCTGGGGAGAGATCAAAGCATTCCCCTGAGCCGCAGCCCGAACAGCCTCAACGAGCAAAGCCGGCCCAGCGTCCTTGGTCAGAAACCCGGAAGCCCCGTTCTCCAGCGCCGTGTGCACGTACTCGTCCAGATCGAACGTGGTCACGACGACGACCTTGGTGGAGCCGGAGAGTTTCTTGGTGACCTCCAGCCCGTCCAGCCCCGGCATCCGGATGTCCAGAAGAGCCACGTCCGGGTTGAGCTCACGAGCGGCGGTCACAGCCGAAATGCCGTCCGCGACGTCAGCGACGACAGTGATGTCCGGCTGCTTCTCCAAGATCATCCGAAACCCGACGCGGACCATCTCCTGGTCGTCGGCGATGAGGACCGAGATCACTTCTTCCCTTCCAGGGGTAGCTCGGCGAGCACCTGCCAGCCGTTCTCACGCGGACCCGCCGAGAACAGGCCACCCAGCAGGTCGACCCTCTCACGCATGCCTACGAGACCGTAGCCGCCCTGGTTCAGCTCACCCGGCCGGCCGTCGTCGGCGACGATCACGCGCAAGGCTCCAGCAGGCGTCCTGGCGATCTCCACGTCGATCATGGTGGGGCCCTGCGCGTGTTTGTGCACGTTGGTGAGCGACTCCTGGACCAGGCGCAGCACCGAGCGGCCCAGCTCCGGTGGCACCTCGTCGGGCAGGTCGATGCGGAGCCGGGTCTCGAAGCCCAGCTCACGGGTGCGTTCGACGGTGGAGATGACGTCCGCGGCCAGGTCGGTCGTGGCGGCGTCGTCGTTCTCGCCCTGCCGCAACGTGCCGACCAGGCGCCGCATGGCCCCCAGCGCTTCGGTGCCTGATCGCACGATGCCCGGCAACAACCGGTGCGCGGCCCGCGGGTCGTCGTCGGAGACCTCCAGCGCGGCCTGAGCCTGCACGACGATCGCGGTCACGTAGTGCGCGACCACGTCGTGCAGCTCGCGGGCCAGCGCGATCCGTTCTTCCTTCTGGGCGTCGGTGACCGCGGCCGCGATCAGCCGGCCACTCTCGGTGTCGCGGGCGCGGAAGTACAGGCCGGTGCCGACCGCCATGAAGCCCAGCACGAGCGAGCCGAGCATCTCGTTGTAGTTGCTGCTCGACAGCCAGTTGTCCCGCACGATGGCGGCGAAGAAGCTCACGGCCATCAGCGAGCCCACCGACCACGTGGCGGCGCGGCGCGGCTCCTCGCGCACGATGACGGCCGTGAGGACCAGGCACGCCGCGGTCTCCGCAACGGTCAGCGGGCTCAGGAGCGTGGGCAGGTTCACGTGGAAGAGCCGGATGACGAACGACGACACGAAGACCGACGCCACCGTCACCGGGATGGTGAAGGCACGTGACTTGAACGAGGTGACGGCCGCGATGCACGGCGGCACGCTGAGCAGCCACACCAGCGCCTCCGCGCTGCCCGGCCCGTTCATCAGCACTAGCTCGCCGAGCATCAGCAGCGCGAGAGCGGCGGCGATCGGCCATTGGCCCCGATGACTGTCCACGGCAGACAACGGTAGGACCATCACACCCCTACGGCCTCGGTCATCCGGCTGATCCGGTGTGTCGTTAAGGCCGAGGTTTCGAGAGCCCGCGACGGGCACCTTCAAAGGCATGAATTCGGTTCTGGCCGCTCGTGGCCTGGTCAAGACCTACGGCGAAGTGCACGCCCTCGCCGGGGTGGACATCGACATCAAGGCCGGGGACGTGCTGGCGGTCGTCGGTCCGTCCGGCTCCGGCAAGACGACGCTGCTGCACGTGCTGTCCGGAATCCTGCGCGCCGACGGCGGCGA
This sequence comes from Lentzea indica, assembly GCF_012184385.1. Taxonomy (GTDB): domain Bacteria; phylum Actinomycetota; class Actinomycetes; order Mycobacteriales; family Pseudonocardiaceae; genus Lentzea; species Lentzea indica. Next base: position 43,158 of record NZ_VSRL01000046.1, on the reverse strand, counting down.
GGTGTTCCTCGACGGGCGCGCGATCGGCGAGCTGAACGAGACGGGGCGCAGCGCGTTGCGGCGGACGGCGTTCGGCTTCGTGTTCCAGTCGGGCATGCTCGTGGCCGAGCTGACCGCCGAGGAGAACGCGGCGCTGCCGATGCTGCTCGCCGGTGGTTCGCGCGAGGAGTCGCTCGGCGCGGCGCGGCTGTGGCTGACGCGCCTCGGCCTGCAGGGCATGGAGAAGCGGCGGCCCGGCGAGCTGTCCGGCGGGCAGGCGCAACGGGTGGCGATCGCGCGAGCCCTGGCGCACCGGCCACGCGTGATCTTCGCGGACGAACCGACCGGTGCCCTCGACACGCGCACCGGCCAAGAGATGATGACCGCCCTCTTGCAGGCCGCGGAGGAGACCAACGCGGCCGTCGTGATCGTGACGCACGACAAGGCGATCGCGGACCGGGCGCTCAGGGTCGTCGAGATCCAGGACGGACGCATCGCCGCGGGGGTGTCCGCGTGAGGATCGCTCTCGCGGTGCTGCGCAGGGATCGTCGCAGCCAGGTTGCGACCGTGCTGGTCGCGCTCGGCGTGATGATCGCGGTGTCGCTGGTGCTGTGGCTCGTCGCGGCACCGAACGGCCTTCAGGCGCGAGCGGACCGCACCGCGTGGCGCGACGTCGTGGGCCAAAGCGACAAGGGCGCCATTTCCGTTGCGATGAACCGGGATTCCTACGACGGCAAGCTCATCGAACGCTTCGACGTCGCACGCAACGAGCAGGGCGGCATCAAGGTCGCGGCCGGCATCACCAAGTTCCCGGAAGCGGGCGAGGTGCTGCTGTCCCCCGCACTCGCGGACCTGGTACGCACCACGCCCGCGGAGAAGCTCGGCAACCGCTTCCCCGGCAGGCTGATCGGCGAGCTCGGGCCGGAAGCGCTGAAGTTCCCCGGCGAGCTCGTCGCGATCATCGGCCACGACAAGGTCGAGAACGGCTTCCCGGCGCCAGGTCTGGAGGGCGGCAGCGGCTCGTACCGCGACGACTACCACGGCATGCTCTACCTGCTCACCCGCGTTGGCCTGGTCGTTCTCGTGGTGCCGTGCCTGGTGCTGGTCGCATCGGCGGCAAGGTTGACCGCGGCGAAACGGGAACGGCGACTGGCCGCCTTGAGGCTCGCCGGTGCCAGCCCACGACAGGTCGTGATCATGACGGCCGTGGAGACCGCGATCGGCGCGGTGGCCGGCAGCGTGCTGGGTGTGGTGCTGGCTCAGCCGTTCAGCCACATCACCGCCAAGGTCCCGTGGGAGGGCGGAACCTGGTATCCGGGCGACTTCGTGCCCGCACCGGCGGTCGTGGCGGCGGTGGCCGTGCTCGCACCGGTGCTGGTGATCACGGCGGCGATCATGGGACTGCGACGCGTGGTGAACCGGCCGCTCTCGGCGGAGGAGAAGCGCAAGGTGCGGTCATGGCGGCTGCTCACGATCGCCGGCGCGATGGGTGTGTTCTTCCTCGGCATCCTGTACGCGCAGGAAGCCGGCGGCGACAGCCAGTTCACCGTGGTGCTCCTCGGCCTCGGCGCGGTGGCGTTCGCGCTGGTGCTGGCGGGACCGGTGTTGACGGCGTGGGTCGGCAGGTTCTTCGTCGGACGGTGGCGCACCCCGTCGACGTTGCTGGCCGGCCGGCGGCTCTCCGGTGACCCGGTGGCGGCCTTCCGCGGCTCGGCCGGTGTGGTGATCGCGGTCTTCACCGGTTCGATGGCGCTGACGATGTTGCCGGGACTGGAAAGCCAGGTGCCCTACCGCGACGGGACCTGGAACGAGAACGCGATCGTCGCGGAGCAGGTGACGCACGACGTCACGCCGCTGCGCCTGGCCACCTCCGCACCGATCGTCACGATGCTGGAGGGCAAGGTGAGCACCGGCGACAAGAGCGACGACGGAAGCTACGTCATCGTCGGCAGGTGCGCTGACGTGGCCGAACTGCTCACCGGCCTCACCTGTCGGCCAGGCCCCGCCGTCTACGCGTCGGCGCCGTTGCAGGGCGATGTGTTCGAGTCGATGGGACCGCACGACTCGGTGACCGCGAAGCTGCCCGCGCAGTACGAGACCCGGCCGTTCGAGGGCACCAGCCGGGTTCAGGTGGTCGTCGACGCCGACCTGCTGCCGACGATGGCGGGCAAGGTGTCGATGGTCGGCGTGCCAACCACACCGGAGAACCGCGACGCCGTGCACACCGCGTTGATCGGCACGCTGCCGGGCGTGCGGCTGGTGGACGGCGAGCTGCGGGAGCTGTGGGGCAGCACGCTGATGGACGATCTGCAGCGGGCAACGGTCATCGGGCTGTCGATCGCGGCGGTGCTCGGCGGCATCGGCGCGGCGGTGTCCGCGGCAGGGTCGGTGATCGACCGCAGGCGCACTTTCGGTGCGTTGATCGCGGCAGGAACTCCGATTCGTGTGCTGGGTCACGCATTGCGGCGAGAAGTGATGCTGCCAGTGTTCGCAGTCACACTCGCGGCGTGCGGCGCGGGCATTGTTGTAGGCCTCGGATTGCTCACTCTGGCACGCGGACTGGTGGGCCACGGCGAAATGCCCATCACCCCGTGGGTGGTCGCCCCGGTGGGCGTTGGCCTCGTGGTTGCGCTGGTCGCAGCGCTGGCGTGCGGCCCGGTACTACGGGGCATCAGCCCGCGGGATTACGCGGCCGAGTAACACTCGGCCAGAAGTACGAGGATGGAAATGGCCTTCAGCGCGATGTGCACTGAAGGCCATTTTCCTAACTTGGATTCATGACGAATGCACAGCTCGCGAGCATCCAGTGGGGCCTTTTCCTGTCGGTCGTTTTCCTGCTTCCGCAGCTGTTGTTTCGTCAACTGACCTTCCGCAGCGGCACCATCACCGTCTACGCGAGCATGCTGTTCGCGGCGACGTTCCTGCCGATGCAGACCGTCCCACCGCGCCAGGCCGTGCAGCTGGTTCCGTTCCAGTGGATCGCCGACACCTTCCGCGACGGTCAGATCGCGTTCGACCAGATGACGCTCAACGTGCTGCTGTTCGTGCCGCTCGGCGCGATGCTGATGCTCTGGGGCAAGCGCACTATCGGCCAGGCCGCGCTGATCGGCTACGGCGTCTCGCTGCTGATCGAGGGCTCGCAGCTCATGTGGGCCAACCGGATCTTCGACGTCGACGACCTGATCACCAATACCACCGGCACCGCGCTCGGCTGGCTCGGAGCTCTCGCCGCCGTCAAGGTCTACGCCCGCGTGAAGACCGCCGCCGCCGTACCGCAGCGTTCGCTCGCCGGCGTGAGGTGAGTCGCGGAGCAGGTCCGGCGGCTTGATCATTGAAGTCATGAAGTTCGTGGAGGCGTTCAGCATCCTCGTCGCCGTCGCCGGTCCGCCGAAGATCCTGCTGGCGTTCCTGATGGACACGGAGGGCGCCGACTCCCGCACAAGATGGCGGGTGGCGCTCACCTCCAGCGCCATCGCCCTGGGTGTCGGGCTGTTCGTGGTGGCGGCGGGAAGACTGTTGCTCTCCCTCTTCCACATCAGCGACGGCGCCCTGCTGCTGGCCAGCGGCGTGATCCTGTTCGTGCACGCGCTCGATCTCGTGCTCGGCCGCAAACAGGAGCCGAGCCACGACGAGACCGGCGGCACGCACGAGCTGGCGACCGCGTACTACGCGAACCCGGTGGCGCTGGCCTACCTGTTCCTGCTCGCGGACACGCAGTCGGTACAGGTGACGTTCGTGCTGGCAGGAGCCTTCGCCGCGGTGATCGCGCTCGACCTGGCCGCGATCGCGGTGCTCGGGATCGCGATGCGGTACGTGAAGGTGACCTACGCGTGGGTGCTGGTGCGGGTGCTCGGCATCCTGCTCGCGGCGCTCGGTGTCGAACAGATCGTCAACGGCCTGGAAGCGCTGCGCGTGCTCGAACCGGTCAGCTAGTGCGCCAGCCCAGCTCGCCGGCGGAGTTGACCTCGGGGAAGCAGTGCCCGACCACGGTGCGCGTCTCCAGGGCCGTCGCGACCTGGTCGAACATCTCGACGATCGACGCCCACTCCGGCTTGGTCATCTCGTTGCGCTCCTGGTCCCACTCGACCACGCAGCCCCGCAGCACACCTGGCCTCAGGTCCACCGCGAGGACGTCACCCGTGCCGTCGAACGCGATCGGCAGCCACTCGGGGTGGAAACCGGTGGCCGGCGAGCCCGCCTCCGAGGCGTCCACGGGCTTGCTCACGTAGGTGTCTCTGAGCACGAACGCGCGATCGGCGCCCAGCGGCGTGTAGAAGGGCGGCAGGATCTCGGCGTACAGGCCCTCTCCCGTGCCGCCGTAGACGCTCCACCACATCTGGAGGTCGGTCGGAACCCGAAGCTCCGGCAGCGCGTCGTACCTCGGACGCAGCACGGCGCGGGTGGCCGGAGCGTGCTCAGCCAGCCATGCCAGGATCCGGTTCCAGTGCTCGATCACACCCACAGTTCCATGATCTTGGCGGAACGACGGGCGAGGTACCGCCCATCGGGGCAGGATCAAGACGAACAGGTCACTACTGGGGGAAGAGCTTTCAGATGGCGGAACAGGGTCTCAAGGTCGACCTCGACGCCTTGACCGGCTACGCGTCGGCGGTGAGCGGTCTGGCGAGCGAAGTGGGCACGGTCGGCACCGGCACGTTGAACGGCACCACGTCCCTGCCTGGCGACTGCTTCGGCAAGATCGGCAACGAGGTGGGCCTCAACGCCGCCTTCCAGACCGCCGCATGGGCACAGCTCGACGCCCTGAAGGCCGCGTCCACCGGACTTTCCGGCCTCGGCACCGCCGTCTCCAAGGCGCGTGAGGCCTACATCGCCCAGGAAGAGGCGAACAAGGCCTCGATGGACAAGGCGGCGCGTGCATGAGCGTCGAAGGGCTCCTGAGCGCGTTCATCGCGCCCATGAAGGAAGACCTGGCCAAGCTGGACGGCGACACCGGTGGCGCCACACGTGCCGGAGACGCCTTCGGTCGTGCGCAGACCGCACTCACGGACCTGGGGTCGCGGCACGCCTCGGCTTCCACCGCCGTGCTGAACACCTGGTCCGGGGAGAAGGCCAACGCCTTCACGAGCCGTGTCGCCACCTTCACCGCGGCCGCGAACACGTTGTCCTCCAACGCTTCCGTCTTCAAGACCGTGGCTTCCACCGGCGTTTCCGCGGTGACCGGCGGCCGGACGGCGATCCAGGGTCTGATCGACGAGTTCACCTCGAAAGCGACGCCGAAGCTCGCCGCCGCCGTCGCCGCGTCGCTGGTGGCAGGGCCCGGCGTGGTGCTGGCCGCTCTCGCCGACCTCGCCGGGATGGCTTCCGGTTACCAGGGCAAGACCTCCGCCGAACTGCAGAAGGTGCGTGACCAGCTCACGCAGCTGGTCGGTCAGCTGAACGGGCTGCAGAAGCCTGACGCGGGTGCTCTGGGGAAGCTGGGCGAGCCGCTCGGCGGCGACGAGGGCACCACCGCTGTGTCCAGTGCTTCCGACTCTCCGAAGCAGGACTCGACCGGATCCGGTTCCGGTTCGGGCTCCGGTGGTGGGAGCGGAAGCGGCGGTGGAGGCGGCGGCTCGGGTGGCGGCGGTGGAGGAGGTGGCGGTGGCGGCGGTTCGGGCCTCGGCTCCCCGTTGCGATTCCGCCGCAGCCGGGCACCGGCGTCGGCGTGAACCTGCCAGACGGCAGCAGTGCCGAGGCGCCGAACGAAACCGCGGCCAAGGCCGTGCGGAACGCGTTGTCGGCGCTGGGAACGCCGTACGTGTGGGGTGGGGCGAACCCGCCTCAGGGCACGGACTGCTCCGGGCTGACGCAGTGGGCGTACAAGAACGCCGGCTTCGACATCCCGCGTCCGGCGTCGTCGCAGGCCATGGGCGCGTCGGTGCCGCCGGACCAGCTGCTGCCCGGCGACCTCGTGGTGTGGGACGGGCACGTGGCGATGGTGATCGGCAACGGGCAGATGGTCGAGGCCGGCGACCCTGTGCAGGTCGGCAAGATCCGCACCACCAACAGCGGAATGTCGTTCTACGGCTTCTACCGGCCGACGGGCTGAAGCCTGGTCCGGGCGGTCTTGATGCCCGCTCGGACCAAGCCCTTCAGACATGCGAAGACGAACGTGGCGTTGTCGTAGTAGTCACGCCACAGCACGACCTTCCCGTCGCACACCACGAACGTGCCACAAACCCAGAACTCGGCCTGCCACGCCCCGCGCCCGATCACGTCGGTCCGCTCGGTGAGCACAACGTCACCGTTGGCCGCGATGTTGTGGATCCGCACCTCGACGTCCTGGACGACCTGTGCATGGCCCGCAACTGCTTGGCCACGGTGGCCTTGCCCCGTGCGGGAGGCAACGGCACGTTCTGCCACACGACGTCGTCGGCCATGTGGCGCACGACCTCCTCGGGATCACCGCTCTCGGTGGCTCGAAGCAACGCGACCACGACATCCCGGGGATCAGTCATGGGCCGACCCTAGCGAGTGAACACCGGCTTGAGATGCCGCTCCGGCAACACCTCCGGCAGCTGCTCCCGGTCGAACACCCCGGACACCACCCGCTCCGGCGCCACCTGTCCGGACGCCGCCAGTTCCAACGCGTCGGGCAGGTGCGCTCGTCCCAAGCACGCCACGCGATTTTGCCTGGGCGAGGTCAGCTCACGCCATCGGCGGACTTCGCCGCAAGCTCACGCAACTCGGCGAACCGCACGATCTGCCCGCCCGCGCCCCAGGTCCCCTCCGCCTGCTCGTGGATGAGCACCCACACCCGCATGACGTCGGCCTCCCCCAACCCGGCCGCGTCGAGCACCAGCGCGGTCGCCTCCCGCACCAGGCCGGCCTTGCGCCGATCGGACAGCGCACCCGCGGGAACCCGGACGTCCACCCGGAACCGCGGCGCGTCGTCCTCGGCGGTCGTCTGCGCGCCCGCGGGCAGTTCGTGCAGGTAGGTCCACGCCACCGAGCGGAAGAACTCGTTGTCCGGGGCGCCCTCCCACTTCAGCAGCAGCGCGGCCAGGTCCCGCTGCACGCTCTTGCGGCCCGCGTCGGTCAGCGATCCCGCCGGAGCGGTCAGCTCGATCATCGGCATGGCGAACTCCGATCTATGACGACTGTTATAAACCCAGGCGGACGCTATCCTATGACGAGCGTTATAGCCAGAGAGGCAAGACATGTCCCGAGAGCAGATCGTCACAGGAGCGGCCGACATGATCCGGCGGCGCGGGCTCAACGCGACGAGCATCCGGGAGGTCGCGAAGCACGCGGGCACGCCGCTCGGCTCGACGTACCACTACTTCCCCGGCGGCAAGAACCAGCTCGCGACCGAGGCGGTCCGGTGGGCGGGGGACACCGTGTCGAAAGTGCTCGCGGCGAAGCTCCGCAAAGGACCGGTCGACGGGCTGAAGGCGTTCTTCGGGCTGTGGCGGCAGATCGTCACCGAGACCGACTTCCAGGCCGGCTGTCCCGTGCTCGCGGTGTCCATCGAGGAGACCGCCAGTGCGGACGCGCTGGCCGCTGCCGCCGAGGCGTTCAGGACCTGGTCGGGACAGCTCGAAAACTCGCTCCAGGACCACGGCGTCGCGGCAGGGCGTGCGAAGAGCCTGGCCCAGCTCGTCGTCGCCGCCGCGGAAGGTGCCGTCGCGATGTGCCGGGCCCAGCGCAGCATCGATCCGCTCGACAACGTGGCCAGCGAACTGACCACGCTGCTGGAAACCGCTGTCGAGGCGTGAACTGCACGACCGAACGCATGATCATGCGGCACACTGTCGTAGTAGGGGGGTGATCAGGTGGACGACGACGTCGAGCGCGCCGCGCGGAAGGTGCGCGATGTCGAGCAGGCCGTGTCGGAGCACGTCACGCGCAGCGGTCCCATCACGGGACGAGCGTCCTCACCGGACGGTGCGGTGACGGTGGTCGCGACGCCCGGCGGTCCGCCGCAGCAGATCACGGTGAGCGCCGCGGCACTGCGGATGGGCCCGCAAGGGCTGGCCGCCGAGATCATGCGCATCGCCGAGAAGGCGCAGCGCAACGCGAACACCAGGCTGCACCAGTCGCTGGAACGCGTGGTCGACACGCAGGAGCTGACCGCCATGGGGCTCAAGCGCGGCAGCGACGAAGACGAGTTCGGGTGGCGGCGGTGAACGAGGAACGCATGCAGGCCGTCGAGCAGCTCCAGCGCGACCTCGCGGTCACCGTCGAGACGGTCGAGCACCCGAACGGGCTCTGCAGGGTGACGGCGTCCGCGAAGGGCGAGCTCAAGGCTGTGCACCTGCACCCGGCGTTGCTGAACCAGGGTCCGCAAGCGGTCGGCGAGGTGGTCACCGAGACCGCGCGGCTCGCGACGAACGCTGCCGTGCAGACGAGCTTCAACAGGATGGCGCTGGCGCTCGGTGACGGCATGGCGATCGACGTCGAGTCCATTGCCGGCGACTCACCCTTCCGGTCGACGTGGAACCCCGTCGTACCGCCGAAATCCGCAGCTCCCGAGGCGCCTGCGGAGCGGCGACCCAGGACGCCTATCCTCGATGACCCAGACGAGGACGCGTTCTTCGAGAACCCCTTTGGGCGCCGGTGATCAGCACCGTTAGGCTCGCCCACGGCATCAGGCAGGCGTGACCGGGAGGTCAGGATGGCGCAGGACATCGTCCCCATCGAGCTGGGGCTGACGCAGGGTGACGTCGTCACGCTGTGGGCACCCCGCTGGCGCGAGAAGGGCGAGGAGTGGGAGGCGTTCCTCGGCGACGAGGAGGACCTGTTCGTCTTCCCCGACGCCGCGCACCTCGCCGCGTTCGTGCGCACCGCCGAGGAGCACGACCTCACCGATCACCCCGCGTGGCCGATCGTGCCGTCGCTGGGCGTCGCGGACCTCTCGCCGGACGACAACCACCAGTTCGACCTCGTCGGCGTGCCCGAGCTGATCGCGGAGGACCCGGACACCTGGACGATCGGTGAGCTCGCCGACGTCATCGCGATCGTGCGCGCGCTCGCGGACGTCTGCGACCTGGAGAAGGTCCACGAGGTGCTCGACTCCGCGGAGGGCTTCTCGCTGCTTCCGCAGGGCACGCTGCCGTTCAGCGGCCGTGACGGCGCCAAGCTGTGGGACGAGCTGTCCGAGGTCGTCTCCGAGAAGTGGGACGAGGTCCTCGACGCGATCGACAGCGTGGTGAACACGCCGGAGGTCCCGGAGAAGGAGCTCGCCGTCGCGCAGGAGGAGCTCACCGCGCTGGAGGAAGCGACCGCGGCTGCCGCCGCCGACGACTCGGACGAGGAAGACTCCGACGAGGAGAAGGCCGCGCCCACCGGTTTCTGGGCCGAGGTCGGCATCGACCCGATCAAGATCATCACGTCCGCCGGCGAGTTCTACACGCTGCGCTGCTACCTCGGCGACGACCCGGTGTTCCTGGGCCGCCGCGGCAAGATCGAGGTGTTCACCTCGCACCGCGGCCTGAGCCGTTTCGTCGCCGAGAACGACGAGCACGACCTCGCCGAGGTCGAGACCTGGAACGACGTCAAGGTCAAGGCCACCGCGGGTGAGCTCGAGGTCGACGTGGACGAGGACAACGTCTACGTGCTGACCGGCATCGCCGAGGACATGGAGGAGGGCCCCGACTCCCTCGACCCGCAGCAGCTCGACCTCGCCGTCGAACTGTTCGAGGACGCGGCCGAGTGGGCGGAGGACGAGTCCGTGAAGGACGCGCTGGCCTCGTCCGAGTCGCTGGGCTGGCTGGTGTCGTTCGTCGTGTCGCCCGACCCGACGCGCCTCGCGCCGTCCGCCCCCTACGACGCCGAGGTGGCCGCGTTCCGCGAGCTGCAGGCGAAGTTCGAGGACCGGCTCAACACCAACTGACTCTCTCACGACAACGGGCCACCCAGCTTGGGTGGCCCGTTTTTGTTGGTGCTCAACGGACTCGGTAGCTGTGAGCTAAGCGGTGAGAGCCGCGTAACCCGGCTTGATCAGCTCGTTGATGATCGCCAGCCGCTCGTCGAACCCGATGAACGCCGACTTCATGGCGTTGATCGTGAACCACTGCAGGTCCGCCCACCCGTACCCGAACGTGTCCGCCAGCGCGGCGAACTCGCTGGAGAGCGTGCAGTCGCTCATCAGGCGGTTGTCGGTGTTGACGGTGACGCGGAACCGCAGCTTGGCCAGCAGGCCGATCGGGTGGTCGGCGATGGTGGCCGCGGCACCGGTCTGCAGGTTCGAGGTCGGGCACATCTCCAGCGGGATGCGGCGGTCGCGGACGTAGGCGGCCAGGCGGCCCAGCTGGACGGTGCCGTCGCCGGAGACCTTGATGTCGTCGACGATCCGCACGCCGTGGCCGAGACGTTCGGCGCCGCAGTGCTGGATGGCCTCCCAGATGGACGGCAGGCCGAACGCCTCACCTGCGTGGATGGTGAAGTGCGTGTTCTGCTGGCGCAGGTACTCGAAGGTGTCGAGGCCCCTGGTGGGAGGGAAGCCGGCCTCCGGGCCCGCGATGTCGAAGCCGACGACGCCGAGGTCGCGGTAGCGGACGGCCAGTTCGGCGATGCGCAGCCAGCCCTCGTTCTGGCGCATGGCGCACAGCAGGGTGCCGATGCGGATCTTGCGGCCGGTCGCGGCGACGCGCTGCTCGCCGAGGCGGAAGCCCTCCTGGACGGCCTCGACGACCTGCTCCAGCGAGAGGCCCTTCTCGATGTTCAGCTCGGGGGCGTAGCGGATCTCGGCGTAGACGACGCCGTCGGCGGCGAGGTCCTCGACGGCCTCGGCGGCGACGCGGACGAGCGCGGCCTCGTCCTGCATGACACCGCACGTGTGGGCAAAGCCTTCCAGGTATCGCACGAGCGACCCGGAGTTGGCGTTGTCACGGAACCAGCCGCCGAGCACGCCCGCGTCTGTGGTGGGCAGGCCCTGGTAGCCGGAGGCATCGGCGAGTTCGATCACCGTCTGCGGGCGGAGGCCACCGTCGAGGTGGTCGTGCAGCAGCACCTTCGGCGCGCTGCGGATGGACTCCAAGGTAAGCGGCGTGGACATTGCTACACGTTACTTCAGGCGACACGCCGCTTCAGCGCTGGCCAAAATGATCTTGCTCCCGCTATGATCGTTTGTCGGTTCACGGATGTTGCCGATCCGTGATCAGCAACTTTCTGCAACCACTCGCGCGCTTGAGTCACCCCAAGGTAGGAACATCACCGGTCGCAATCGGACGCTTCCGGCCAGTAACTTGGCGTTCATACCAATCGAGTAGCCTGATCGGGCCAGTCGCCCGTCCGCGCCCGGCCGTTTTCTGGCGGGGGTGGTACAGACACGTGCCGTGACGCGGATAGGCTCCCGTGGTCTCCCCCTCCCCTGGACGAAGGCACTCAGCCGTGACAGAGAACAACAACTCCACGATGTCCTTCGATCGGATGCGCAACATGCTCACGCGCGCCGCGGAGATCCGTGAGAGCGAGCAGCAGCAGATCTTCGACGCGCTGGACGAGATCCACGCCCGAATGTCGCCTCTGGAGTCGCTGGGTTCGGTTCGCAAGCGCCTGTCGGAGCTGCCGGACCGCACCGAGGTCAGCGTCCTCGCGGAGCGCCTCGACGAGGCCCTCGCCAAGCTGGAGGCCCAGGACAACGCGGTCGCGGACATCGGTCGCGCCGTCGACTCCCTGGTGGACAAGCTCGCCAAGCCCTTCGCCCAGCTGGACGGCCGCCTCGACGGCGTCGCCGGCCGCTTCGAGGGCGTCGCCGGCCGGATGGACGGCCTCGAGGACAAGCTCGCCAGCATCCACAAGCGCATCGACGACCTCGACGGCCACCTCGACAAGCAGGACGGCAAGGTCGACTCGATCCCCGGCGCCGTCACCAACCCGCTGCGCGAGCGCATCGAGGCCCTCGAAGCCGCCCTGCGCGGCCGCCTCGACGAGGTCGACGAGGGCGTGCACGAGCACCTCGACGGCACCCGCGAGGCCCTGCAGAAGATCCTCGCGGAGTCCTTCTCGGGCCTGCACGGCCGCGCCGACGAGTCCCGCGACCTCCCTGGCCGCCGCCCGCGCAGAGCTGGTCGCCGCGATCGGCCGACAGCCGTGGGAGCTGGCCGGCGCGATCACCGACAGCCGCGAGAAGCTGGTGTCCACCGTCACCGACCGCCACAACCAGCTGGCCTCGTCGCTCGCCGAGACCCGCACCGAGCTGTCCGGCGCCGTGGCGGAGACCCGCGGCGAGCTGGCGGGCGTCGTGGCGGAGACCCGCGACTCGCTCGCCGGCTCGCTGGCCGAGACCCGCACCGAGCTGACGTCGGCCGTCGCCGACACCCGCGACGCCGTCAACGGCAAGCTGGACGAGGCCCGCACCGCCCTGTACGCGGCGATCGAGCAGTCCCGCGACCAGGTCGACGCAGCCGACCGCCTCGAGGCTCTCGCCGGCCGCTTGGAGCAGGTCACCTCGAAGCTCGACACCATGACCGACCGCCTGGACAAGGTCGAGGACGACTTCGCGACCCGCATCTCCGAGCTCGGCGGCACGGTCGACGCGAGCCTGTCCAAGGTCAGCGAGACCGTCGCGGCCCGCCCGGACTCCGACGCCCTGCAGTCCCTGGTCCGCAAGTCGAACCAGGAGTCGGAGCTCCGCATCGGCGGCCAGCTGGACGAGGCCATGGCCACCTTCGCCGAGCTCATCCTCGGCGGCGGCTCGCCCACGCCTCCCCCGCCGCCCACCGCCCTGCCTCGCCCGCAGCGCCGCACCCGCAAGAACGGTGCCAAGCCGGTCAACGGTGGCAAGGACATGGACGACGACGACCTGGCGGCCGAGGGCGCCTGATCGCCTCGGTCTGATCTCTTGAACGGCCCCGGAGCTGCTGCTCCGGGGCCGTTCTTCGTCGGTGGTGAACCTGTGCCCCGCGACAGACGTGACCATGAAGAGAGCGCTCACACGACCGTCGATATGCTCGCCGGAATCCGGGTGCGTCCAGGAGGGATAGTTCGTGCAACAGCGACTCATCGCCAACCGCTACGCACTGCTCGCCGAGCTCGGCCGCGGTGCGATGGGCGTCGTGTGGCGTGCCCAGGACCAGCTGCTCGGCCGCGCGGTCGCGCTCAAGGAGCTGCACCCGCCACAGGGCATCGCCGCCGAGGAACGCAACGTGCTCGAGGAGCGCATGCTCCGCGAGGCGCGGACCGCGGGCAGGCTGAACCACCCCGCCGTGGTGACTGTCTACGACATCGTCCGCGAGAACGGACGCACCTATCTCGCGATGGAGCTGGTCGACGCGTCCGACCTCGCCACCGTCGTCGAGCGGCACGGGCCACGCGACTCGGTGTGGATGGCAGGCGTGGCGTTGCAGGTGCTGGGAGCGCTGGAGACCGCGCACGCGGCCGGCATCGTGCACCGGGACGTCAAGCCCAGCAACATCATGGTGCGCCCGGACGGCGCCGTGAAGCTCACCGACTTCGGCATCGCCCAGGCGATGGACGACCCCAGGCTCACCACCAACGGCGGAATCGTCGGCTCACCCGCGTACATGTCGCCGGACCGGCTGAGCGGCTGGGAGGCCTCACCCGCGTCCGATCTGTGGGCGCTCGGCGTCACGATGGCGCACGCGGTCGAAGGCATCAGCCCGTTCGAACGCACGTCCACCGCGTCGACGCTGCACGCGATCATGAACGAGCCGCCGGTGCTGCGGCTGGCCTCACTCGCGCTGGCCGAGGTCATCCGCGGACTGCTGACCGTGGACCCGGCGCGGCGCCTGACCGCGTCCCAGGCGCGGGGCATGCTGACCGCCATCGTCCAGGGCACCGCGCCGGTTCCGTTGCCGCGCAAGAAGAAGAACACGGCCGTTCGGGTCGCCGCCGTGGCGTTGGGTGTCGTGGTGCTCGCGGGTGCCGCGTTCGCCGGTTACCAGGCCTTCAAGCCGAAGAACACCTCAGCCGCCGGCTCACCCACCACCAGCGGCACCCCGACCTCGGCGAACTCCACCGAGTGGAGCACCGACACCGCGCCGCTGCCGATCGGCGCTCCGCTGCCGTCCCGGCGGATCGCCACGTACGGCCGCGGTGGCGACGTGACGCAGTGGAACCTCACCGGCACGGAGTGCGCGAAGGACTTCCTCACCCAGGGCTCACCGGTGCTCGCGAGCGTGCCGTGCGACAAGCCGCACGGCATCCAGCTCTTCTCCGCCGCGACGCCTCTCTGGGACCAGCCCAAGACCGTCGCCTACCCCGGCAAGGACTGGCTCGCCGACTTCGGCAGGAAGTACTGCAACGAGCAGTTCCAGGCCACCGCGTCCCGGTCCAAGGAGGCACTCGGGTTCACGGCGCTGGTGCCGACGCAGCAGGAGTGGCAGGCGTGGAACGACCCCACCACTCCTGGCCGCCAGGAGGTGCTGTGCGTGGTGTGGAAGCAGGACCGCGCGCCGCTGGCGGGGACGCTCGTCGGTTAGGCCCTAGCCCCGGATGGTGTCGATCACCAGCGGCGACCGCTCCACAGCGGAGTCGGAAACCGAGTAGGCGCCTTCCAACGCTTGCAGCGCACCGGAAACGGCATCCGGGGTGTCGGTGTACAGCTCCAGCAACGGCTGCCCGGCCTCCACCACGTCACCGGGCTTGGCCAGGCACATCACACCGGCCCCCGCCTGCACCGGATCCTCCTTGCGCGCCCGCCCGGCACCGAGCCTCCACGCGGCCACCCCGACACCGTAAGCGTCCAAAGTGGACAGAACACCCGAAGCAGGCGCCGAGACCACGTGCTTGTGAGCGGCAACGGGCAGGGTGGCGTCCGGATCGCCGCCCTGGGCCCGGATCATCCGAGCCCACACCTCGTAAGCCTCACCAGAAGCGAGAACAGCGGCAGGATCAGCCGAAATCCCGGCCAGGGACAGCATTTCCGACGCCAGCGCCACGGTCAGCTCGACGACATCGGCAGGCCCGCCACCGCGCAACACGTCAACGGACTCGGCCACCTCGACCGCATTGCCAACCGCACGACCAAGAGGCACCGACATGTCGGTCAACAGAGCCGAAATCCGCACCCCGTGCTCAACGCCGATGACCACCAACGCCTCAGCAAGGGCACGAGCGGACGACAGATCCTTCATGAAGGCCCCGGAACCGACCTTCACGTCCAGAACCAGCGACTCGGCACCCTCCGCGATCTTCTTCGACATGATCGAAGACGCGATCAGCGGAATCGCCTCGACGGTCCCCGTGACGTCCCGCAACGCGTAGAGCTTGCGGTCAGCAGGAGCAAGCCCTTCGGTGGCAGCACAAACCACCGCACCAACCGAAGACAGCTGAGAAAGAATCTCCGAAGTGGACAGTGCTGCCCGCCACCCGGGAATCGACTCCAGCTTGTCCAGCGTCCCGCCGGTGTGCCCGAGCCCGCGCCCGGACAGCTGCGGCACCGCAGCCCCGCAAGCCGCAACCAGCGGGGCCAGCGGCAGCGTGATCTTGTCGCCGACACCACCGGTCGAGTGCTTGTCCACGGTCGGGCGATCCACATGCAACGACAACCGCTCGCCAGACGAGATCATCGCCTGGGTCCAGCGCGCCGTCTCCGCGGCGGTCATGCCGTTGAAGAAGATCGCCATGGCCAGCGCGGACATCTGCTCGTCCGCGACCGCGCCACGGGTGTAGGCGTCGATCACCCAGTCGATCTGCTCGTCGGACAGGACGAGGCCGTCGCGCTTGGCGCGAATGACGTCGACAGCGGAAAAGCTCATGGCAGGTCCTCCGGCCCGAACGCGTCCGGCAACACCTCGGACATCGGCAACGGGCCGCGCGGGGTGTCGACCAGGCACTCACGGCCGCCGAACTCGTAGATCACCTGACGGCAACGACCACAGGGCATCAGCAGTTCGCCGGAGCCGCTGCGGCAGGCGACGGCGACGAAACGACCGCCGCCGGTCAGCCGCAGCTGGCCCGCCATCGTGCACTCGGCGCAGAGACCGACCCCGTACGAGGCGTTCTCGACGTTGCAGCCCACAACGATGCGGCCGTCATCGCACAACGCGGCGGAACCCACCTGAAGCCCGGAGTACGGGCAGTGGGCGAGCGATGCCGCTTCCACTGCCCGTGCCCTGAGCAGGTCCCAGTCGATCTCAGCCACGGCGGTAGACCAGACCGTCTGCGGCCGGCATTCGCAGCCGCTGCGACGCCACGGCCAGCACGGCCAGCGTCACCATGTGCGGGGCGTAGGAGACGAACTCGCCGGGGATCTCGTCGAGGCTGATGTAGAGCAGGTACAGCAGCACGGCCACGGCGATCGCGGCCGCCGCCGAGAACCACTTGCGCCGGATCAGCTGCCACACCACGATCACGCCGAGCAGCAGCACGACGCCGTAGACCAGCGCCAGCACCGTGTCGCCGCCGGAACGCAGCTGCAGGCCGTCGGCGTAGCCGAACAGAGCCGCGCCGCCCAGCAACCCGCCGGGCCGCCAGTTGCCGAAGATCATCGCGGCCAGGCCGATGAAGCCGCGGCCGCCGGTCTGACCCTCCAGATAGGACAGCTGGCCGGGGTTGAGCACCAGTGCGGCGCCACCCAGGCCGGCGAGGCCACCGGAGACGATCACGGCGACGTACTTGTGGAAGTACACCTTCACGCCCAGCGAGTCCGCCGCGTACGGGTTCTCGCCGACCGAGCGCAGGCGCAGGCCGAAGCGGGTGCGCCAGAGCAGGTAGTACGAGAGCGGCACGAGCAGGATCGTCAGCATCGTCAACGGCGAGACGCCGGTGACCAGGCCGCGCAGGATGCCCGCGACGTCGGAGATGAACAGGCGCTGCCCTGCCTCCAGCTCGCCGAGCCAGTCCGCGAGGCCCGCCGCCGAGTACGTTTCGAACGGCGTGACCGGCGGTGACTGGCGCGGGTTGTGCGACAACGGCTGGAAGACCAGCGTCGACAGGTACTTCGTCAGGCCGGCGCCGAGCAGGTTGATCGCCACACCGGAGACGATGTGGTTGACGCCGAACGTGACGGTGGCGATCGCGTGCAGCAGACCGCCCAGCGCACCGAACACGACGGCCGCGACCAAAGCCGCCCACGGACCCCACTGGTAGCCGGCCCACGCCGCGCCCCAGGTGCCCATGATCATCATGCCTTCGAGGCCGATGTTGACCACGCCGGCGCGTTCCGCCCACAGGCCGCCGAGGCCGGCGAGCAGGATCGGCAGCGCCAGGCGGACCGCGGTCTGGGTCGTGCCGGACGAGGTGAGCTGCGGGAACCCGGTCTGCATCGAGGTGATCGACAGCAACGCGATCGCGCCGGCGACACCGACCATGCCGATCGCCCAGCCCGGCAGCTTCCTCTTGCGAGGCGCCGCTGGGACGTGGGGCTTCTCCTCCATCGTCGTGATCATGCGGCCACCTCCGGGACGGTTCCGAGCTCACGGCCGACGCGACGCTGTTCCGCGGCCAGTTCGAAGCGGCGCACGACCTCGTACGCGACGACGACCGACAGCACGATCGAGCCCTGCATGATGGTGACGATCTCCCTTGGCACACCGACGTTGTCGAGCGCGAGGCCCGACTTGTCCAGGAACGCCCACAGCAGCGCGCCGAACGCGATGCCACCGGGGTGGTTGCGGCCGAGCAGCGCGATCGCGATGCCGGAGAACCCGATGCCCGCGGTGAAGTTCAGGCTGAACGTGTGGTCGCGGCCGAGCATTTCCGGCAGCGAGATCAGGCCGGCGATGGCTCCGGAGAGCAGCATCGCGACCAGCACCATCTTCTTGGCGTTCACACCACCGGCAGACGCGGCGGTGGAGGACTCACCGGACGCGCGCAGCTCGAAGCCGAAACGGGTGCGGTTCATCATGATCCAGTAGCCGACGCCGAGTGCGATGGCCACGAAGATGAAGCCGAACATCGTGCCGGCGCCCCCGAACGTGATGCCGGGCATCCAGCCGCTCTCCGGGATCTCCGGCGTGCGGATGTTGTTGCCCCGCAGCTCACCGAAGACGTCACGGCGGATCAGGTACGCGGACAGGCCGATCGCGAGGCCGTTCATCATGATCGTCGAGATGACCTCGTTGACGCCTCGGGTCACCTTGAGGATCGCGGGGATCGCGGCCCAGGCCGCACCGGCGATCGCCGCCACGATGATGATCACCAGCGTGTGGATGCCCGGCGGCAGTGCGATCGAGCCGCCGACGACCGCGGCGATGACCGCCGCGACGCGGTACTGGCCCTCGACACCGATGTTGAACAGGTTCATCTGGAACCCGATCGCCACCGCGAGCGCCGCGATGTAGTAGATGCCCGTCGAGTTGAGGATGTCGACGAACGTCGTGCCCTTGCCGACCTGTGTCGCCATCGCACCGAACGCGCTGAGCGGGTTCGCGCCGGAGATGACGAGCGCGACGCCGCACAGCAGCATGGAGAAGACGATCGCCAACGCGGGCGGCAGGAGTTTGCCGCGCAGGTGTCCCATCAGTTCTCGCCTTCCTCAACGACAGCGGTCTCCTGGACCGCCGCGCTCGTGCTGCCCGCACCGGTCATCGCACTGCCGAGGTCCTCGGGCGTGACGGTGTTCGGGTCGGCGTCGGCCACCAGGCGTCCGCGCAGCATGACCTTGATGGTGTCCGAGAGGCCGATCAGCTCGTCCAGGTCGGCGGAGATCAGCAGCACCGCGAGACCGGCGGCACGGGCGTGCTTGATCTCGTCCCAGATCAGCGCCTGCGCGCCGACGTCGACACCGCGGGTCGGGTGCGAGGCGATCAGCAGTACCGGATTGCCGGACAGTTCTCGGCCAACGACGAGCTTCTGCTGGTTACCACCGGAGAGCGCGGCAGCCAATGCGTCGATGCCGGGCGTGCGGACGTCGAAGTCGGCGACGATCCGCTCGGTGTCCTTCTTGGCGCCGTCCGTGTCGAGCCAGATGCCCCTGGCCGTCGGCTTGCGCGTCTGGTAGCCGAGGATCCGGTTGTACCAAAGGGGTTGCGTGAGCAGCAGGCCGTGGCGGTGGCGGTCCTCCGGGATGTAGCCGATGCCCGCCTCGCGCCGGGCGAGTGTGCCCAGCTTGGTGAGGTCCTTGTCCAGCAACGTGATCGTGCCGCCGCCTGCCTTGCGCATGCCCATGATCGTCTCGACGAGCTCGGTCTGGCCGTTGCCCTCGACACCGGCGATGCCGACGACCTCGCCGGAACGGACCACCAGGTCCACGTCGTCGATGATCGGTCGCGAACCGTCGGGGGTGAGCAGGCGCAGGCCCTTGACGTCGAGCACGACCTTGTCGGTGACGGTGGACTCGCGGGTCTCCGGGCTGGGGAGCTCGCTGCCGACCATCATCTCGGCGAGCTGGCGCGACGACACGGTCTTCGGGTCCGCGCTGCCCACGGTCGTGCCGCGGCGGATCACCGTGACCGAGTCCGCGATCGCGCGGACCTCGTCGAGCTTGTGCGAGATGAACAGGAACGTGTAGCCCTGCTCCTGCATGCCGCGGACGGTGTCGAAGAGCTCGTTGACCTCCTGCGGCACGAGCACGGCGGTCGGCTCGTCCAGGATGATCACCTTGGCACCGCGGTAGAGCACCTTGAGGATCTCGACGCGCTGCCGGTCGGCGACACCGAGCTGTTCGACCAGCACACCGGGGTCGACGTTGAGCCCGGTCTTGCCCGACAGCTCATGATGCGCCTGCGGGCCTTCTGGCCGATGCCGTGCAGAGCCTCGGCGCCCAGGACCACGTTCTCCTGGACGGTGAGGTTGTCGGCGAGCATGAAGTGCTGGTGCACCATGCCGATGCCGGCCTTGATGGCGTCGGCGGGCGTGCGGAACCGCACCTGCTCACCGCTCACCTCGATGGTGCCCTCGTCCGGCGGCTGCATGCCGTAGAGGATCTTCATCAGGGTGGACTTGCCCGCGCCGTTCTCACCGCAGAGCGCGTGCACCTCGCCGCGGCGGACGGTCAGGTGGACGTCGCTGTTGGCGACCACACCGGGGAATCGCTTGGTGATGCCTGTGAGCACCACAGCGGGGGGATCGTCCGTCCGTACGGACGTGGAACTGCTCATCGTCGAGTGCCCCTCCTACCACGCACCAGGCCCTGTGAGGGCAAGTCCTCACAGGGCCCGGTAGCTGTGGGTCTTCGCGTTACGGCTTGTCCGCGACCTTGATCTTGCCCTCGATGATCTGGGCCTTGTAGCCCTCGAGGATGCCCTGCAGCTTCGCGTCGATCTTGCCACCCGACGTGGCGTAACCGACACCGTTCACCTTCAGGTCGAAGACCTTCGGCAGCGACGTGAGGTCGTTCTTCGCGACGGCCTTGATGAAGTCGTACACCGCGACGTCGACGCGCTTGAGCATCGAGGAGACGATGACGTCCTTGGTGTCGGCGACGGTCGCCTGGTTGTACTGGTCGGAGTCGACACCGATCGCCAGCACGCCACCCTGCTTGGCGGCGGAGAAGACGCCCTTACCGGACGCACCCGCGGCCTGGTAGATCACGTCGGCGCCCTTGTCGATCTGGCCCTTGGCGGCTTCCTGGCCCTTCGGCGCGTCCTGGAAACCCGTGAAGTCACCGGCGGGGGTGATGTACTTCTTCTCGATCTGGATCTTCGGCGCGGCGGCCTTGGCACCCTGGAAGTAGCCGGCCTCGAACTTCTGGATCAGCGGGATCTCGACGCCGCCCACGAAGCCGACGTGGCACTTCTTGCTCTGGTACGCGGCGATGACGCCGGCCAGGAAGGAGCCCTCCTGCTCGGCGAACAGCAGCGGCGTCACGTTGGTCGCGCCTTCGACGACGGAGTCGACCAGGCCGAACTTGACGTTCGGGAACTGCGGCGCGACGACCTTCATCGACTCGGCGTAGGCGAAGCCGACACCGATGATCGGGTTGAAGCCCTCGGTGGCCAGCTGGCGCAGACGGGTCTGCTTGGCGGACTCGTCCTCGTTCGGCGCGGCGGAGAGCTCCCTGGTGTTCTCCTTCTTGACGCCGAAGTCGGTGAGGGCCTTGTCGAGACCGGCGGCGGCGGAGTCGTTGAACGACGCGTCGCCACGGCCACCGATGTCGTAGGCCAGACCGACCTTCAGCGCGCTGCCGTCCACCTTGTCACCGTTGGCGGCACTGGTGTTCGAGGTGGCAGGCGCGGTGGGAGGCGTGGCGTACTCGCAAGCGGCACCACTGCCGGTGTTCGAGTTGTTTCCGCCACCCGAGTCCTTCGCGCAGGCGGCCATAGTCATCACGCTGGTCAACGCGATCGCGGCGACCGCGACACCCCGCATACGACGACGCACGGCGCGTCTCCTCCCTGAGATTCCTCCCCAACGACGTTGTTGGGTCCTAGACGCGGCACCGTACCTCTTAGTAACCAACCCCGTTGCCGCCAGCACCTACAAAGACCCAAATCGGTTACGCATTCGACGCTTTGGCCGTACGAGTGGTGATCACTCGTGTTCGGCGCGTGGCGGAAAGGTCCTCGTCAGCCGCTTCGCCACACTGATCGTCGTCCAAACGGAGCAGTCCAGCGCGCCGGGCCGTCCACACCGATGACCTGGGATTCGGTGTTCGACGAAATTTCTTCGCCCGGCGTTGAACCGGTTGCGGGCTCGCGATCGTGTAGGGGGTGGCAAGTGCCCTTGCCGACGACGGCGGCCCGGACCAAGGCGGAGGTCCGGGCCGCCGTCCTCTTTTTCCCGGTACGCGCGCGCCACTTGTGGCGTGGACCGCATTTCGGGATCGATAAAGACCGCTTGGCCGATCGACAGCGTGTCTCATCGATCACAGAGCGGGTGCGCCTGCTGGGTCCGTCCCGACGTGCGGGACTAGGATTTTCCGGTCATGGTCGGGCAGAACTGTTCACCGACCACCACCACTGACGTTGGAGGCCGCGGCGCATGACCAGCGCAGGCGCACCCGAGCGGTCGGGCACCACCCGAGGGGGTGGGACGCTCTACCGCGGAGATCTGGGCATGTGGTCCTGGGTCGCCCACCGGATCACCGGTGTCCTCACGTTCTTCTTCCTCTTCACCCACGTGCTCGACACCGCACTCGTGCGGGTGTCGCCGAACGCGTACGACGCGGTGATCGAGACCTACAAGAACCCGGTCGTGAACCTCTTCGAGGTCGGCCTCGTCGGCGCCGTGCTCTACCACGCGCTCAACGGCATCCGGGTCATGCTGGTCGACTTCTGGGAGAAGGGCGCCAAGTACCAGCGGGTCATGCTCTGGACCGTGCTGGCCGTCTGGGTGGTCGTGATGATCCCCGGCTTCTACTTCATGATGGAGCGCACGATCTCCGAGCTGGTTGGGGGTCACTGACCATGTCTCTCGCACTCGACAAGCCCCGCCAGCCGCGCCGCCCCGCGGCCCGTCGCAGCAACGGCGAGCTCTACAGCTGGCTGTTCATGCGCCTTTCCGGCCTGCTGCTCGTGGTCCTGGTCCTGGGCCACCTGTTCATCATGAACATCCTCGACGGCGGTATCCACAAGATCAACTTTGGTTTCGTGGCCGGCCGCTGGGCGTCCCCGTTCTGGCAGTTCTGGGACCTCGCGATGCTCTGGCTCGCGCAGATCCACGGCGGCAACGGCGTGCGGACGATCATCAACGACTACGCCCGCAAGGACACCACCCGGTTCTGGTTGAAGATGCTGCTCTACGTCTCGATGGTGCTGATCGTCTCGCTCGGCACGTTCGTGATCTTCACCTTCGACCCGAACATCTCGAACTGACCCGCGCGGGGAGCCCACCACAATGCAGTTCCACAAGTACGACGTAGTCATCATCGGCGCTGGTGGTGCCGGAATGCGCGCGGCGATCGAGTCCGGCCAGCGCGCCCGCACCGCGGTGCTCACCAAGCTCTACCCCACGCGTTCGCACACCGGCGCGGCCCAGGGCGGCATGTGCGCCGCCCTCGCCAACGTCGAGGAGGACAACTGGGAGTGGCACACCTTCGACACGATCAAGGGCGGCGACTACCTGGTCGACCAGGACGCCGCCGAGATCATGGCGAAGGAGGCCATCGACGCCGTTCTCGACCTCGAGAAGATGGGCCTGCCGTTCAACCGCACGCCCGAGGGCAAGATCGACCAGCGCCGGTTCGGCGGGCACACGCGCAACCACGGTGAAGCCGCCGTGCGCCGCGCCTGCTACGCCGCGGACCGCACCGGTCACATGATCCTGCAGACGCTGTACCAGAACTGCGTCAAGCACGGCATCGAGTTCTTCAACGAGTTCTACGTCCTCGACATCTGCCTGACCGAGACGGAGAACGGCCCGGTCTGCACCGGCGCCGTCGCGTACGAGCTCGCGACCGGCGAGATCCACGTCTTCCAGGCCAAGTCCGTGGTGTTCGCGACAGGTGGTTTCGGCAAGGTCTTCAAGACCACGTCGAACGCCCACACGCTCACCGGTGACGGCATGGGCATCATCTTCCGCAAGGGCCTGCCGCTGGAGGACATGGAGTTCTACCAGTTCCACCCGACGGGCCTCGCGGGTCTCGGCATCCTGCTGACCGAGGGTGCTCGCGGCGAGGGCGCGATCCTGCGCAACGCCTCGGGTGAACGGTTCATGGAGCGCTACGCCCCGACCATCAAGGACCTGGCGCCGCGCGACATCGTGGCCCGCTCGATGGCGCTGGAGGTGCTGGAAGGCCGTGGCGCCGGCCCGAACAAGGACTACGTGCTGCTCGACTGCACGCACCTCGGCGCCGAGGTGCTGGAGACGAAGCTCCCGGACATCACCGAGTTCGCGCGCACCTACCTGGCCGTCGACCCGGTCGTCGAGCCCGTCCCGGTGTACCCGACCGCGCACTACGCGATGGGCGGCATCCCGACGAACATCCACGGCGAAGTGCTGCGGGACAACGACAACGTCGTCCCCGGCCTCTACGCCGCCGGTGAGTGCGCATGCGTCTCGGTGCACGGCGCGAACCGCCTCGGCACCAACTCGCTGCTGGACATCAACGTGTTCGGCCGCCGCGCCGGCATCGCCGCCGCGGAGTACGCGCTGTCGCGTGACGAGCACGTCGAGCTGCCGGAGAACCCGGCCGCTCAGGTCGAGGCTCAGGTCGCGCTCGCTCTGTCCGAGCACGGCCAGGAGCGCGTCGCGGACATCCGCACCGAGCTGCAGGCCACCATGGACGCCAACGCGTCCGTGTACCGCACGGAAGACACCTTGAAGCAGGCCCTGCACGACGTGCAGGCGCTCAAGGAGCGTTACGCCCACATCTCCGTGCAGGACAAGGGCAAGCGCTTCAACACGGACCTCCTGGAAGCCGTCGAGCTCGGCTTCCTGCTGGAGCTGGCCGAGGTCCTGGTGCACGGCGCACTGGCGCGCAAGGAGTCCCGCGGCGGACACGCCCGCGAGGACTACCCGAACCGCGACGACACGAACTTCATGCGCCACAGCATGTTCTACAAGCAGGGTGAGGGTCTGACCGCGGACATCCGCCTCGACTACAAGCCCGTGACCTTTACCCGGTACAAGCCGATGGAGCGCAAGTACTGATGACCGCCACCGCTGAAACCACCACTGGCTCGCGCGGCTCCCAGCCGCCGGTTCCGGACGGCGCTGTCACGGTCACCGTCAAGATCCGCCGGTTCAACCCGGAGTTCGACGACGAGCCGCGCTGGGACTCGTTCGACATCCCGGCGCTGCCCTCTGACCGCGTGCTGAACCTGCTCCACCACATCAAGTGGTACGTGGACGGCACGCTGACCTTCCGTCGTTCCTGCGCGCACGGCATCTGCGGTTCGGACGCCATGCGCATCAACGGCGTGAACCGCCTGGCGTGCAAGGTTCTGCTGAAGGACCTGCTGCAAAAGGGCGACAAGCACACCACGATCACCATCGAGCCCATCAAGGGCCTGCCGGTGAACAAGGACCTGCTCGTCGACATGGAGCCCTTCTTCGAAGCGTTCCGCGCCGTCAAGCCGTACCTCGTGACCTACGGCAACGAGCCGACGCGCGAGCGCATCCAGTCGGCCGCCGACCGCGAGCGTTTCGACGACACCACGAAGTGCATCCTGTGCGCCTGCTGCACGACCTCGTGCCCGGTCTACTGGACCGAGGGCTCGTACTTCGGCCCTGCGGCGATCGTGAGCGCGCACCGGTTCATCTTCGACTCGCGTGACGAGGGCGCTGAGGAGCGGCTCGACATCCTCAACGACATCGACGGCGTGTGGCGGTGCCGGACCACGTTCAACTGCACCGACGCCTGCCCGCGTGGCATCCAGGTCACCAAGGCGATCCAGGAAGTGAAGCGGGCGCTGCTGTTCAAGCGCGTCTGAGTTCGGGTTGCTTCGAGGCGCCGCGTTCCCGTTGGGGGCGCGGCGCTTCGCTTTGCGCGAGCCACCTCGTGTCGGCATGCACGCGTGGTAAGCCTTTCCGGACGCGCACGACCGGACCCATCGTGGAGCCACGTTGACGAAGCAGACATCGACAGCGGCAGCAGTCACCGTGATCAGCATCGCCGTGGCGATCGTCGTCAACGTGCTGACGTCGGGGTGGAGCTGGACGATCTTCGCGCTGCTCGCGGCACTGTCCGGCGTCTGGGTCGCGCTGGCGGTGTGGCAGGCCTCAGCCGGCCGGACCAAGCCTCTCGGAGCACCGGCGGTGACCTCGGCCAGCGGAATCGTTGCCAGGCCTGAGCTGTCGGGGAAGATCGTTCGCCTCCTGCTGGGCACCGGGAGTCGCAAGGTCGCCATCACGACCGGCCTGTGGGGCGCCGGCGGGTTCGGCAAGACGACGCTCGCCAAGGAGATCTGCGCAAACGACGAGATCGAGGCGGCGTTCGCAGGGAACATCTGGTGGGTCACCATCGGACAAGAGGTGCGCGGCGCAGCACTCGCCGACACGATCAACGGCGTCATCAAGTCCGTCGAACGTCAGAACCCCGGTTTCACCCAGCCGGAGCAGGCAGGCATGTACCTGGGTGCGCTGCTGAAGGAACGCGGCAGATCACTGCTCGTCGTGGACGACGTCTGGACCGCCGAGCAGTTGCGCCCGTTCCTCGATGCGGGCCGCGGCTGCACGCTTCTGGTGACCACCCGGTTTCCCGACCTCCTGCCGGACGACGCGGAGCCGGTCGAAGTCGACCAGATGAGACCCGAACAAGCACGGGCACTCATGAGCAGTGGCATCGCCGAACTGCCTGACTCCGTCAGCGAAAGTCTGCTCGAAATCACTGGACGATGGCCGCTCGCGCTCAGCCTGGCCAACGCCGCTCTGCGGCGTGCGGCTCGCAGCGGCGCCGACGTCACCGAGACGGCTCAAAAGCTGTTGCGAAGCTTGCAGGACCTGGGTCCGGCCGCGCTCGACGTGACTGACGCGGCCCGCCGGGACCGCACGGTCGCGACCACGCTCGAATCGTCGCTGGGCTTGCTCGGCGAACGTCGCGACCGTGTCGTCGAGCTGGCGATCTTCCCCGAGGACACGGAGATTCCGCGGGATCTGATCGCGTTGCTCTGGCGGCGCACCGCAGGACTGTCGTCCGACGAGACCGACCGGCTGTGTGCGGAGATCGTGGACCTCTCGCTGGCGACAGGTCAGCGTCGCGTCCGCCTGCACGACGTCATTCGTTCCTACCTGCGCCATGAATGCGGGCTCGACCGCCTCACCGTGTTGCACAACGCCCTTCTCGACGCTGTCGCCGCGACGCTTCCTCCGGATCCGGCCGGGTGGTGGCAGATTCCCGGCGAACAGGAACACCTGTGGCGCACCCTCGCCTACCACCTCACCGGTGCTCAACGGACCGAGGAACTCGCCGCGCTCGTCGAGGCCCCTGCCTGGCTCATCGGGAAGCTGCGGAGGTTCGGTCCGGTTGCCGTCGCCGAGGACGTCGCGCTCGTCGACAACGAGCACAGCCGTGAGCTCACCCGGTTCCTCGACCAACTGGGGCACATACTCACCCCAACCGTCCCCGAACACGCGGTGGTCAACGCCCTGGCTCATCGGCTCGCACACTATCCGGCGCTGAGCAAGCTGCACGAAGCCGCGATCGCGGAAACGCGAGGGGTGCCACGGCTCGTGCCGAGCGCTCCGATGCCGGATCTGCCCGACCCCGCGTTGAACCGGGTACTCACCGGTCACGACCGCGCCGTGAAAGGATGCGCCTTCTCTCCCACCGGAGCGTGGCTCGCCACAGTCGGCGCAGACAACACGATTCGTGTATGGGATCCGTCAAGTGGTCGGGTGTTGCAGGTCATCACCACAAACACCTGGCTGTTCAGCGAAAGTGCACTCTCGCCTGACGGCAGGTGGCTCGCGGTCGAAGGTTTCCGTTCAGTGGTCCATGTGTTCGACACCGGCACTTGGACAGTGCAGGCCGTTCTCGAAGGCCGCAGCGCGATCAGGTGTTTCACCTTCATGGCGGACAGCCGCACGCTGGTCGTGGCCGACGGGCGGAACCAGCTGATCGTGTGGGACGCGGTCACGGGAAAGAAGCTGCGACAGTTCAAGATCGAACAGGATCTCGGGCACTGCGTCGCGCTGACCGGCACAACGGTATTGGGTGTCGATGACGGCCTGGTCAGGCTGTGGGACATGGACACCGGTAAGTACGCCACGTTCACCGAGCTGCAGACGAGCTACTCGGTCGACAGCACTGCGGTGGACCCGAGTCACCGCTTCGCAGCGCTTGCCGGCAACTTCGGTCTCGCCGTGCACGACCTGGCCCGGCCCGGCCAGCCCGCGCGCATGCTGAGGCACCACACCGATCTGACCGCGGTCACCTTCTCCCCGCGTGGAGACTTGCTCGCCACCGGTGACGACAAAGGCATGATCACCATCTGGAGCGTCGCGGAGTGGTGTCCGGTCGGACAGATCGCCGCCCACGGCTCAGCGATCAACGCTCTGGCCTTCTCTCCCGACGGTTCCACGCTCGCCTCGACGAGCGCCGACAGCACCGCACGGCTCTGGGATCCCACGCTGGCATCAGAACGGACGCAGCACACTGCGGCATCCACCTGTGCCGCGGCACCGGACGGCAGCTGGCTGGCAATCGGGACGCCGACGAGCACGATCATCCAGAGGCTCGCACCTCCCGAGCCCACACTGGAGCTCGAGTTCGCGAGCCGCGCCTACAGGCTCGTAGCGCTTCACGGCGGCGAGCAACTGCTGGTGGAACTGGTCAGCGAAATCCTCCTTTGCGACGCGAATGACTGGCGTGCCGGCCGAGTGCTGGCGCATCCCGAGGGCAACACGCTCGGCGCCGCCACCGGCGGTGGTTCATTCGTCTGCGCCGAATCCGGAGGGCAGGCTCTGTTGTGGGACGTCGACAAGTGGGGCCCGCCCAGGTTCGTCGTGGTCGACGGCGACTCGGTACGACTGGCCGACCGTCCGATGCCGGAAAGCCCACGCCGGGCCCTACCACTCCTGCGGCGATCGGCACCGCCGGAGATCGTCGGAGCAGCCGTCGCTCCGTCCGGTGGCTCAGTAGTGGTTGCCACCGACACCACGGTTTTCGTCCTCGCACCGGCCACGGGCGAGGCGATCGCGACTGTCGACGCAGGCACGCGGCCCACTGGAGCAATCGTTTCACCAGATGATCGCTGGCTGCTCGTCGGAGTCAAGGACGCCCTGCAGGTGTGGTGCACCGACACGTGGGCCCGCAAGACCGTCCTGACGGAAATCAGCTCCAACGTCGAGGGAGCCGCTTGGACGCCGGACCACTCCCTGGTCGCCGTGGTGACGAAAGACCAGATCGTCCGGATCTACGACGGTGCCGGCTGGCAGTGCCTCACCTCCATTCGCCTCGACGGCACGGTCGCCGGATGTGACTGGGCCGGAAACACCGACCTGGTGGTGGTCGGTGGGCACGGTGTCTACCGGTTCGACTTCCGCGGTGGGTCACCAGAAGTCGCGGAGTGATCGAGACGCACGATGCGCACCGGCGGCCGAGGGCGTGCCGCCGCAGCTGCGTGCGCTTTCTTCAGCTCCCGCGCAACCGCGTCCGGATTGTCGCGCAAGCGAGTCGGCAACGTCTGGACGACGAGGATTCCGGCTGCGGCATAACGGCTGTTGCGTGCGAGGGTCCGCTCGTAGTCACGCGGTCCGTAGTGGAAGGCCTTCGAGTCGATCTCCCAGGCCAGCCCCACGTCGTCGTACCAGGCATCCGGTCTGCCGATGATCAGGCCGTCGGAGTCGGCGATCGTGACGTTCCAGTGCGGTGTGGTCAGCCGGATCCGCCGCGAGAGCCGCCGCGCGTCCCGTTCCGCCACCGATTCCGCGCGCCCCAGTTCCTTCAGGACGGCACGGACTAGCTTCGTGCCATAGCGGTTGGTACGGGCCTCCGCACGGAGACTTTCGGGCGTGCAGCGGCCCTTTTGGATGGCTGCGGCGACCAGAGCCGTGGCCTCGTCGACCGAACGCATCTGGCGGCACGCGTCCACGACGGCCCGTTCCGCTCGCACGACCGGAAACCCGCCGACGTCGGCGGGCGGCGGCATCGGCGAGGCGCGTTCCACGATCAGCGAACCGCTGCCACGCACCGAACCCGGCACCAGCACGTGGATCTCGGCACCTCGAGCGGGCAGCCCGTGCCGGCGGCACGCCTCGGCGCCGCTGACCACGGCACCCGGCCCCGCACGCAACAGGGCCGCGGTGACCTGTTGGTCGCGCGTGGGCGGGCCGTGTGCAGCAGCACGACACCGGGGTACATGCGCTGCCACGGCCCGCCCGAGGCGCACCGCCGCCAGGGATCGGAGACACCCAGCGACTTCAATGCGCCGGCACTGATGACACCGAGATCGCTGCGTTCCCGCAGTTGGTCGATTCGCATGTCACCAGTGTGACGAGGACCACCGACAGTTTCTGACGGTCAGCGCCGGGAGACCCGCCTGGCGCGGTCGATCACCAACAGGAGCACGCCGCCTGTGAGGAGCAGCACGCCGAGCAGCAGGATCCAGCCGGTGGAAGCGCCGGTGCTGGCCAGGCGGTTGTCCTGGTGGCGCGGAGGCTTCGCGACCGGTTTGGTCGTCGTCGGTGGAGTGGTCGTCGTCGGCCGAGTCGTTGTGGTCGTCGAGGTCGGCGGCGACGTGGTGGTGCGCGTCGACGTGGACGTAGATGTTGACGTCGGTGGAGTGGTGGTGGACGAGGACGTTGTCGAACTCGGAGACGTCGTCGTCTCGGTGCATGTGGTGGTGGTCGTCGACGGCTTGGTCCAGGTGGACGGCTTCGTCGACGTGGGAGGTTCCTCACCTCTCGGCGAAGGCGTTCTCCACCCTGGACGTTCTTTCGGGCACCACGCAGCGGCGCACACCCGGCCATCTCCGGAGGCCGAGGCCTCCGGAGCGGCACCGTGCAGAGCGACGAACGTCAACACCGCGCCGGCGGTGAGCACACCGATATAGGCGATACGTGACATGGCACGATGCTTCCGCCCAAACACAGCACGTCGCGCGTGAAGTAGGCAGACGTCACCCACGCGTGCGCGCGACGTCCCCCGATCAGGTCCAGAAGACCGCGATGCCCACGTTCAGCACGACAAGTGAGGCGGCGGTCGGCAGCAGCCACGACGGGGCCTTGGGCTTGTTGACGGTG
Organism: Lentzea indica; assembly: GCF_012184385.1. Taxonomy (GTDB): domain Bacteria; phylum Actinomycetota; class Actinomycetes; order Mycobacteriales; family Pseudonocardiaceae; genus Lentzea; species Lentzea indica. Next base: position 12,765 of record NZ_VSRL01000046.1, on the reverse strand, counting down.
ATCGCCACGACGGCGGCGATGGCCACGACGACCAGCAGCTTCACGCCGATCTTGATGTGGTCGTACTTCACGGAGTCGACCAGCGGGTCGATGCCGACCAGTGCCACGCCGGTGAGCAACTGCAGGGCGGCGCCGTGCAGCCAGCCCTTGTTGACCGGCGCGTCCTTGCCGGCCTTGGCCTGCAACATGATCATCGCGACGAGCATGCCCATGCCGAGCAGGTGCAGGAACACCAGCAGCAGGCGTACGAACTCCACAGCGTTTCCTATCGACGTCGAGTGGCCAGGAAGCCTCGCACGCCCAGCACCCCGATGACGGTGCCGAGCACGAGCGAGACGATCACGAGCACCAGGTGCACCGTGAAGAACGGGGTCGGTCCGTCGCTGAACGAACGGGGATCTTTCCAGATGTTCTTCAGGAACGTGGGCCAGATCACCCACGACCACACTCCGAAAGCCACCAGGAAGAGTGACATCGGGCGCGAGAGCTTCACAGCGACCAGTATCGGACGTGGTGCGTGCAAGACGCTAAACGGGGGTGGATAGCCTGGAGCCGTGCCCTTCACCAAACGGCTCATCGTCGCCCTGGTCCTAGCAACGGCCACAGCCGCGTTCGCCGCACCGACCGGCACCGCACAGCAGGCCGCCGGCTCGGCGCAGTGCGCGAACCGCGAGACCCCGCCGCCACCGGTGGACACGTCCGAGCAGCCCGCGCCCGGCCAGAAGGCGCCGACCCCGCTCGAAGTGCCGGAGAAACCCGTCGGTGGTGACCGGCTGGGCGAGTGCGGCCTGATCCTGCCGCCGAACTCGGCGCAGCCGCCGAGCGGCATCACCGCGGCCTCGTGGCTGCTCGCGGACATGGACAGCGGCGCCGTCATCGCCGCGTACGACCCGCACGGTCGTCAGCGCCCGGCGAGCGTCATCAAGGTGCTGCTCGCGATGGTGGTCGCCAAGGAGCTGCGCGGCGATCTCGTCGTCACCGCCACCGCCGAGGACACGCAGCAGGAATGCACCTGCGTCGGCCTGCGTGACGGCGGCCAGTACACGGTCCGTCAGCTGCTGCACGGCTTGCTGCTCACGTCGGGCAACGACGTGGCGCACACGCTTGCGCGCCAGCTCGGCGGCGTGCCGAACGCGCTGCGCAAGATGAACGCCATGGCCAAGGAGCTCGGCGCCCTCGACACCCGCGCCGTGACCCCGTCGGGCCTCGACGCCCCCGGCACCAGCACCTCCGCCTACGACGTCGCCCTGATCTTCCGGGGCGCGATGAAGTACGAGGAGTTCGCGCAGGCCATCAAGCTGCAGCAGGCGCAGTTCCCCGGTCGCAACGGCGGCACGATCATGCTGACGAACGACAACCGCCTGCTCACGAGCTATCAGGGCGCGCTCGGCGGCAAGTCCGGCTTCACCGACGACTCCCAGCACACCTACGCGGGCGCCGCCGAACGCAACGGCCGCCGCCTCGTCGTCGTCCTGCTGCGCGGCCAGCTGCAGCCCACGCACATCACGGCCCAGGCCGCGAAGCTGCTCGACTACGGCTTCGCCATGGGCCCCGGCGGCGTCGGCAAGCTCGTGGACGGCGCCCCGCAGCCGAAGCCGAAGGTCGTCCCCACCCAGGACAACCAACCCGCCGACGACGCGGCCGCCGCCAACTCCGGCACCGGCCGCCCGACGCCGACCGCGTTCGGCACCGTCGGCCTCCCCATCACGGCCGTGGCGGGCATCGGCCTGCTGGCCGCTGTGTTCCTCTACATCCGCAACAAGCGAGCCAAGGCGGCACGGGCACGCCGCCAGGCCGCGCAGGCGGCACAGGGCGTCTAGAACCCCAAAACGGACGGCCCCAGCGCTCAAGGCGCTGGGGCCGTTCGTTTTGGAACGCCCGCGCGTCCTAGCGGCGGCGCCACCGAAGACCGAGCAACGCCCCGACCACCGCACCGGCACCGAGCATCAACGACGGCGAAGGCCCGGACCGCACCGCGACCACGGGCCGAATCACCGCGGGCGGGGGCGCCGGAACCACCTCAGGCTCCCGGTTCTCCCGCGCCGTGGCCGTCCAAGCCGTGATGAACAGCAGGAACTGCGCCACGAGGTTCGCGAACACCAGAACACCGATCACAGACCCGAACGCGGCCGACGTGGGCGAGGTGGTCACGAACGACAGGAAGATCGTGGCCGCCTGCTTCAACACCTCGAACCCGATCGCCCCCGCGAACGCCCCGCGCAGCGCACTCCGCCACCCCACGGGCTTGCGGGGCAACCGCGCGAGCACCCAGAGGAACACCATCCAGTTCGCGAGCAGCGACAGGACGATCGAGCCGATCCGCAGCAGGACGTGCGCCCAGCCGGCGTTCTCCAGCCCCATCCACTCCAGCATCTGCTCCGCGAACCCGGAACCGAGCGCGGTGATGCCGAACGACAGCACGATCGCGAGACCCAGCCCGACCAACGCCAGCAGGTCGCGCCACAACGTGCCCAGGAACGGCAGGTTCTCCTTCGCGTGGCCCCATTGCGCGGTCAGGGCGTCGCGGAGGTTGCTCATCCAGCCCAGGCCGGAGTAGGCGGCTCCGAGCAGACCGATGATGCCGACAGTGCCCTTGGAGTCCAGGGCGGTGTTCACGGCGTCGTTGATCTGGCCGCGCAGCTGCTCGTCCGGCACGGCCTTGGCGATGCTGTCGCGCAGGTCGGCCAGCAGGTCCGGCTGGGACTGCAGCACGAAGCCCGCGACGGCGAAACCGATCATCAGGATGGGTACGAGCGACAGCACGCTGAAGTACGTCACCGCGGCGGCGTAGTGCGTGCCGTACCTCTCGGTGAAGCGCTCGTACGCCAACATGATGTGGTCGAGCCACGCGTACTTCCGCCGCCACTTGTCCACGACCAAGACGCTAGTGCAAGTGCACTACTCGGGCAGGACAAACCCGATCTTCTCGTACGAGCGGCGCAGCGTGACCGAGGCGACATCGCGGGCGCGCTCCGCGCCGCGGGCCAGGATCTTGTCCAACGACGCCACGTCGTCGAGGTACGTGCGGACGCGTTCCTGGACCGGCGTGACCCACTCGGTGAAGACCTCGCCGAGGTCCTTCTTCAGGTCGCCGTAGCCCTTGCCCTCGTAATCGAGAACCAGCGACTCGACCGTTCGCCCCGTGAGGGCCGAGTAGATCGTCAGCAGGTTCGAGACGCCCGGCTTGTTCTCGACGTCGAAGATGATCTCGCGGCCCGTGTCGGTGACGGCCGAGCGGATCTTCTTCGCCGAGCGCTTCGGGTCTTCCAGCAGCTCCACGACGCCGCCGGGCACCGACTTGCTCATCTTCGCCGTCGGTTCCTGCAGGTCGAAGATCTTGGCGGTGTCCTTGACGATGTACGCCTCCGGCAGGCGGAACGTCTTGCCGTACCGCGAGTTGAAGCGCGTCGCGAGGTCGCGGGTCAGCTCCAGGTGCTGGCGCTGGTCCTCGCCGACCGGCACGTAGTGCGCCTGGTACAGCAGGATGTCCGCGGCCTGCAGGATCGGGTAGGTGAACAGGCCCACGCCGACGGACTGCTCCTGGCGCGCGGACTTGTCCTTGAACTGCGTCATCCGCGCAGCCTCGCCGAAGCCGGTCATGCACTGCATGAGCCAGCCGAGCTGAGCGTGCTCAGGAACGTGCGACTGCACGAACAGCGTCGCGCGGTCGGGGTCGATGCCCAGCGCGAGCAGCTGAGCGGCCGAGACGCGCGTGTTCTGGCGCAGCTCCTTCGGGTTCTGCTCCACGGTGATCGCGTGCAGGTCGACGACGCAGTAGAACGCGTCGTGGTCCTCCTGCAGCGCCACCCACTGCCGCACCGCACCCAGGTAGTTGCCCAGGTGGAACGACCCGGCCGTTGGCTGGATGCCGGACAGGACGCGAGGGCGCTTGACGGGCGCGGTCGTGATCTCTGCGGGCGCGTTCTCGGTGGACACGAACGAAATCTTCTCAGACCAGGTGAATCAGTTCTGCGCGGTGTCCTGCTGGACCAGGTCGACGCGCTGGTTCGCCGCCGAGACCGTGGCCGGCTTGCGCCGCTTGACCAGGCCGTACACCAAACCGCCCACACCCGCCGTGACCGCGATCAGACCCACGGGACCAGCAGCGGTGCCGGTCATGCTGCTCTCAACCGCAGCACTCAGCACCAGACTCATGCCTTGCACTTGCCGAGCCTCCCCAAGGCACAGATCCACCCCGGAACGGGTGAACCTTGCTGACTGATTGGCCGCCAAGCTACCGAAGGCCGGTAGCGTCGATGCGCCGAAACAGACTATCGGTCACTGTTGATCGATCCGCACTCGCCCATATGTCGTAGTCCGCTGACGGGCGTTACGCCCTGCGAGCGAAGCCAGGGTTTCAAGCTCACGCACAGTACGCGCGGACCCGTGCTCGGACCCGGCCATGCGGCTGATGGTCTCCTCCATCAACGTGCCGCCGATGTCGTTCGCACCGCCGTTGAGGATCTCCGCGGTGCCCTCGTCGCCGAGCTTGACCCACGAGCACTGGATGTTGTCGATCCGCCCGTGCAACGCCAGCCGCGCGAACGCGTGCACGGCCCGGTTGTCGCGGCGGGTGGGGCCGGGGCGGGCGACGCCGGCGAGGTAGATCGGGGCGTTGCGGTGCACGAACGGCAGCGCGACGAACTCGGTGAGCCCGCCGGTCCTGTCCTGGAGGTTCGCCAGCACGCGGAAGTGGCTGAGCCAGTGGCCGGGGTGGTCCACGTGGCCGTACATCATCGTCGACGATGAACGAATGCCCAGCTCATGGGCTGTTCCGACGACGTCGAGCCAGGTCGCGGTCGGCAGCTTGCCCTTGGTCAGCACCCACCGCACGTCGTCGTCGAGAATTTCGGCCGCCGTACCGGGAATCGTGTCCAGGCCGGCTTCCTTCAACTCGGTCAGCCACTCGCGCACGCTCACGCCCGCCTTCGCCGCGGCGGAGACGATCTCCATCGGGCTGAACGCGTGCACGTGCATCTCGGGCAGACGCTTCTTGATCGCGCGCACGACGTCCGCGTAGTAGGTCACCGGCAGTTTGGGGTCGATGCCGCCCTGCATGCAGACCTCGGTGGCACCCGTGTCCCACGCCTCCTGCGCGCGGTCGGCGACCTCTTCCGCCGAGAGCCGGAACGCGTCCGCGTCGCGCTCGCGTTGAGCGAAAGCGCAGAAACGGCAACCGACGTAGCAGACGTTCGAGAAGTTGATGTTCCTGTTGACCACGTACGTGACGTCGTCGCCCACGACCTCGCGCCGCAGATCGTTGGCGAGGCGGGTCATCTCTTCGAGTGCGTCGCCGTCGGCGGTGAGGAGGGCCATCGCGGCCTCGGTGTCACCGAGCAACGCGGCCGGATCGTTCGCTGCGATCTTCAGTCCACGTTGGACGTCTTCGGGAAGCCGTTGCGGCGCAACAGGAATCTTCAGCTCGTCCCAGTCGCCGTAGACCTCGTCGAAGTCGCCGCGCCGGTCGCCCGTGCGGCCTTCGGTGTCGATCGCGGTGTTCAGGTCCGCGCGGCCAAACGTGTCGAGCCCGCCGTCCGGTTCTTGCCACTCACGGCCGACCACTTCAGCGTCGGGGTTCGCGAGCCCGCTTTCCAACGCCAGCGCGGAAACATGCGCGGTGAGCCGGGTGTCGATCCATTGCCCCGCCGCCGCACGGACGTAGCGCGGGTAGACGTTCAGCCGTTCCTGCAAGGAAAACCGGCCTCACGGGTGATGTCGACGAGCTTGTCGACCTGCGGCCAGGGCTTCTCGGGGTTCACGTGGTCCGGCGTGATCGGCGAGACGCCGCCCCAGTCGTCGACGCCCGCGCGCAGCATCAGGTCGAACTCCTCGCCGACCAGGTTCGGCGGCGCCTGCACGCTCACGGTCGAAGGCATCACAAGGCGCGCAACGGCGATCGTGGCCGCGAGCTCGGTCAGGTCGGCGTCGGGCATGCCGCGCATCGCCGTGTCCGGCTTGGCGCGGAAGTTCTGGATGATCACTTCCTGGATGTGCCCGTACTGCTTGGCGACCTGACGCATCGCGAGCAGCGACTCCGCGCGCTCAGCGATGGTCTCGCCGATGCCGATCAGGATTCCGGTGGTGAAGGGAACGTTCACGCGTCCCGCGTCGGTGAGGACGCGCAGGCGGACAGCGGGTTCCTTGTCAGGGCTGCCGTAGTGCGGGCCGCCCTTCTCGCTCCACAGCCGCTCGGCGGTGGTCTCCAGCATCATGCCCATGCTGGACGCGACAGGGCGCAGCCTGGTCAGTTCCTCCCAGCTCAGCACGCCGGGGTTCAGGTGCGGGAGCAGACCGGTTTCCTCAAGCACCGCAATGGCACTGGCCCGCACGTAGTCCAAAGTGGACTCGTAACCACGTGCCTCCAGCCACTCCTTCGCGGCCGGCCACCGGTCCTCCGGCCGGTCCCCGAGCGTGAAGAGCGCTTCCTTGCACCCTTGAGCCGCCCCTGCGCGGGCGATCTCCAGCACCTCGTCGCGTTCGAGGAACGCCGCGGGCAGCTTGTGCGGCACGGTCGCGAACGTGCAGTAGTGACACCGGTCCCGGCACAGCCTGGTCAGCGGGATGAACACCGACCGGCTGTACGTGACGATCCCGGGACGCCCCTCGGCGAGCAAGTGCGCGTCCCGCACCTTGCCCGCCGCGGTCAACAGCGCGTCCAGATCATCCCCGCGCGCATGCAGCAACACGGCAGCCTCGGTCGCGTCGAGCACGGCACCGTCAGCGGCCCGGCGCAGCGCACGCCGCATGGCCGCCGCGCTCGGACTGGGCTGCGGTGGGGTTACTGAGATGTCCACTGCCACGTCAACGACCTTAGGCCGCTTAAATTCCTGATCAGTTGTGATGCGCTGTGGGACATCCCACTTCAGCGCACCGCGACGAGCAGTTCCGTGTTCCGGTCCAGCGGCGTGCCCAGCGGGTTCGTCCGCGAGTGGATGTCGTTGTAGGTGAACTCCCTGCACAGGCTGGCAAGCCCTGTATCGGTCCGGTCGTCGTAGTCCACCTGGTACGGCGCATCGGCCTCCAGCAACGTCGTGAACAGCGACAACGTGCCGTCCCCGTTGTCAGCCACCTCGATCACGCGGGCGTGCTGCGGGTAGTCGACGTGCGCGGCAGTGTTGATCTCCCAGAAGCTCCGCGACGGCGTGCTGTGCCGGTGCGGCGTGATCACGTTGCGGTGCGTGTGGCCGTTGACCCACGCCAGCACGTTCGGGAACCGGTGAAGAAGATCGACCAGCGCGTTGCCGTTCATTCGCGGGTCCAGCGGGCGACGCCGGTCCGGCAGAACGTTGCCCATCGTCTTGCTCGTGTGGTGGCTGAACAGCACGAACAGCTCGTCGGTGACGTTCTGCCGTGTCGGCCTGCCGAGCCAGTCGTAGTAGAGCGAGCTGTTGCGCTTGAGAGTCTTCTCGATCCAGTTGAGCTGGTGCAGCCCGATCGAGCCCTCGGAGAACCCGGCGAGGTTCGTCGTGTCCATGCTGATGCCGGTGACGCCGGGCGCCATCCGGAACGTGTAGAAGACGTCGACACCGTCCGCGTTCGCCTCGGTGTAGCCGTGTCCACCCGTCGGCAGGTGCTTGCGCACGAACTGACCGGTGTCGAACAGCCTGCGACGGTCATCGGGCGTCACGGTCCTTATTGCGCCGCCGTTCGCGATAATGGCCAACGCCTCGGGCACAGCCGTCGGGTCGGTGAAGGCCTTCGCGACCTTCGCGTTCTGCACGGGGTCGCCGAGCCCGACGATCTTCTTGCGTCCCGTGTACCAGCTGTCGAGCAGCCCATCGGGCAACGCGCCGACCACGCTGTCGTCGTGGTTGCCGATGGTGGCGTACCAGGGGATGTTCAGGCCGGGGCTGGTGAACTCGCGGACCGCGGCATCGAGCAGTCCGCTGAGCTGCGGGAAGCCCGCCGCCTTGTAGTCGTCGCTGCCACTGAGGTCTGGCTGCCAGAACGTCTTGATACCCGCGTTTTGCACGCCTTCGTACCTGGAGTCACCGGTGTTGGGCGTGATCCGGCCGCCGTTGAGGATCGTGAGGAACCAGTCGAGCTCGACGTGCTCGTGGTTGTCGGTGTTGTCGCCGGTCGTCATGAGGAAGTCGAACGGCCTGCCGGTCAGCGGACCTCGGCGCACGGCGTTGACGCGCTTGACGAGCGACGTCGACCCTTGCGCCGTGAGCGCCTCCTGCGGCCGGTGCGCGCTGGACCCCATGATCGGGTGCAGGTACTCGAACCGCAGCGGGCTCTGCGCGTCACAGATGTGCATGTCGGAGAACTGCACGAAGCTGGTCAGGGCTTGGCGCCGTGCTTCGCGGCCTGCTTTGGCCTGGATGATGTCGTTGCGCACGACGGTCGGCCAGCCCGGGCCTGCCGCGAGCCTGCGGTAGCCGCTGGTGCCGACCGGTACGGCTGTGGTGTCGAGTGTGGTGCCTGCGGTCGAGGCAATCGCTTGCGTGTCCAGGAGTGGCACGCCTGCGGCGCCCACGCCCATGGCCAGGAGGAATGAACGCCGCTTGAAGCCCGTCATGAACGCCCCCGATTCATCGATGCTGAATCGTGTTCATGTTCGGGGAGCTGGTGGGTTAAATCGAGCCGTCAGGTGGGGGACAAGAGCGATAAAGGCTGGTCGGGCTGGGTCAGTCGGAGTAGACGACGGTGCTCAACCGAGCCCCGCGAGCAGCTGATGCAACCGCTCCTCCAGCTGTGGCCGCTTCTCGGTGAGCACCTGCCAAACGAGCGCATCGTCCACGCTGGCATAGCCGTGGATCAAGATGTTGCGGAAGGCGACGATGCGAGACAGGTCCGGTATCGCCGCAGCGAGTTCCGGGGAGACCTTGGACAGGTTGTTCAGCGCCTCACCGATGATCTCGAACTGCCGCTCGACTGCCGACCGCAGCATCGCGTCACCCAGGTAGTCCGTGAAGGACTTGCCGCTGCTGAACTCGGCCAACAGCTCGGCAGCGTGCAAGGCATCCCACAAGTACGTGCGGGGATCACGCCGCATACAGGTTTTCCTTGCTGTCCATGACCTGCTGCCGGAAGTACGGGTTGCGGATGCTGCCGCTGATCACCAGGTCAACAGGCCTGTCGAGGATCCGCTCCAGCCCTTCCTTCAACGCGAAGTAGGTGCCGAAGTGATCAAAGCCGTGCCCGATCTCAAAGTCGACGAGAATGTCCACATCGCTGGTCGCCACGTCGAACGAGTCACTGACCGCCGACCCGAACACGTCAAGCCGCCGAACGCCCAGCGCCCGGCACAGCTCCTCGATCTCGGCCAGCTTGGCCGTCACGACCTCGTGCACCCTCGCCACCTCCTCAAACACGATTGTGCCTGATCTCCGGCGTTGGGTCAGTCCGAGTACACGACGGTGACAGGGGCGTGGTCCGACCAGCGCTCCGCGTACGTCGCAGCCCGCTCCACCACCGCAGACGAAGCCCGAGCCGCCAGCCCGTCCGTCGCCACGTGGTAGTCGATCCGCCAGCCCGAGTCGTTGTCGAAGGCCTTGCCGCGGTACGACCACCACGAGTAAGGCCCGGTGACATCAGGGTGCAGCGCGCGCACCACGTCGTTGTATCCCGACGCGAACACCGAGGTCATCCACTCCCGCTCGTACGGCAGGAAGCCGGACTCCTTCTGGTTCGTCCGCCAGTTCTTCAGGTCTGCCTGCTGGTGCGCGATGTTCCAGTCACCACACACGAGCACCTCACGGCCCGACACGGCCGCCTTCTCACGCAGCGACACCAGGTACGGCAGGAAGGCCGCCATGAAGCGGTCCTTCTCGTCCTGCTTCTCGGTGCCGACGTCGCCGGAGGGCAGGTACAAGGACCCCACAACGACGTTGGGCAGCTCGATCTCCACGTACCGGCCGCTCGACTCGAACTCCGCGGTACCGAAGCCCACACGCACCGACGAGGGCTCGACGCGCGACATGATCCCCACGCCAGCGCGGCCCTTCAACGACGACGGCGCGTACACGCCGTGCCAGCCCGTGGGCGAGTGGACGTCCGAAGGCAGCTCGTCAGGTTCCGCGCGGACTTCCTGCAGGCACACCACATCGGCGGAGGAAGTCTCCAGCCACGAGAGGTAGCCCTTCTTCGCGGCAGCGCGCAGACCGTTGACGTTGATCGTGGAGACCGTGAGCACGACCGAGGAGCCTACTTGGAGGCCAGACCCCACGGCTTCGGGTACTCGGCGCCGCAGCCGGCGCAGTGGGCCGTCAGGTCCAGATACCCCACGATGGTCGCCATCTCGTCGCGGGGCAGCGCGAGCTGGCGCTGGCCGTCGATCTCGGTGTAGAGGCCCTGCCACTCGGGCTCGCAGGAGCACTGCGTGACGGCCTTGCCTCTGCCCCACCGAAACATGTTCCGCAGCATGCCCACAAGTTTGCCACACGCCACCGAAGTCGTTGCCCAATGCAAAGCCGCACTTCGGCGAGAACGAAAACTTGAAACCGAACCCTTGAGCGTGCGGATCATGCTGGGCCACATTTCAACCGGGCCCAGGAAATCTCCCCGAAGCACGAAGGCATCAAGGAGAACAAATGAACGCGATCAAGGGTGTTCTCGTCGGTCTCGCCGCCACCGCCGTGCTGTTCGGTGGTGCCGCCCAGGCTGTCGCCGCGCCGACGACGAACCAGTCGGCCGAGGCCGCGGCAAACGTGACCGGCGAGGTCGTCGCGGTCGTCAAGGGCAAGTCCATCAAGGTGAAGGTCGACGCCTCCACGACGGTGGACGTGGACTACAGCCTCACGCAGACCATCATCTCCGGTGAGCTGAAGGTCGGTGCGTCGGTCGACGTGAACGGCAAGAAGGTCGGCGGCAAGATCTTCGCGTCGGGCATCGTCGTCATCAAGTAACGCCCAGGGAAAAGGCCGGCGCCGCCCTCACGCGCCGGCCTTTTCCAATGCCGCCGCCAGGTCTCGCCTCCCGGAAATACCCAGTTTTCGATACGCGCGCGTCAGATGCAGTTCAACGGCTCGTGGCGTGACGAACAGTTCCGCCGCGATTTGCCGGTTGGTCAGGCCGTGCACGGCGCGCCGCACGATGTGTTCCTCCTGCGCGGTGAGCACCGAACCCGACGGCGTGCGGGCCGGGCGGCCGCCTGCCCTGCGCAACTCCCGTGCCGCGAGTCCCATCAACGGGATCGCGCCGCACCTCTTCGCCACGTCGTGGCCCTGCCGCAACGCCGCCAGCGCCTCCGGGCCGCGGCCCGACGAGCGCAGCGCGACACCCCAGTCGACCAGCGCCCGCGCCAGCTCCAGGCGGGGCGGGGAAGCGCGCAGCGTCGACACCGCCTCTTCCAGCAACGCGACATCTCCAGTCACGACACCGGAAACCCGCAGTGCCACGCCGATCGGCACCGCGAGACCCCAGTCGCGCGCCAGTTCCAGCTCCTGCGCGGCCAACCGCAACGCGCTGTCCCAATCCCCCAACGCCAAGTGCGCCAACGCCGCGTGCGAGCGCCACGGCTGCAATGACGGGTTGCGCGCGCCACGGCGTTCCATCCGCCGGCCGCAGTCGAGGTGGTCGCGCAACGCCAGAACGGGGTCGCCGAGAGCCATGTGCAGACGGCCGCGCTGGTGCAGAAGTGCGTGGTAGTGCGCGTACTCCGGCACGTCGCCGTCGAGCTCGCGTTCGCGCACGAGCCGCAACGCCGACGTCGTGTCGCCGGTGTCGACCCAGGCGCCGACCAGGCCGGCCACCGCCACGACGACGTTGCCGTCCTGGTTGGCTCCCAACGCATCGAGCCTCGACAGCGACGCGATGCCGAGCTGTTCCGCGGCAGGCAACGCGCCCAGCCGCCGCGCCACGTGACACCGCAGTCCCTGCACCAGAGCCGCGCACACGGCGAGATCGCGTTCGGACGTCACCCGCAGCGCCTCCTCGCACTGCCGGTCGGCCTGCTCGTACTCGTCGATGCCGATCAGCGCCACGATCATGTGCGCGAACGAGAACTGGTCGATCAGGTCGCGACCAATGGACAACGGCAACGACGACTGCACGCGCCGCCGAGTCTCCCCGGGGTTGGTGCCAACGGAAGCACCCCGGTACGCCAGGACCGCGTTCAGGAACCGCTCGTTGCGCGCCGAGGTCATGCGCGAGCCCGACAACCGGGCGATCCGCGTCTCCACCTCGCTGGAGAAGAACGACTCCTCCAAGCCCAGCGACAACGCGTACAAATCCAGCCGTTGAGCCAAATCCGCGTCGACACCGGACACGCGCGCGATCACCGACTCGACCTTCGCGACCGCGTCCCGGTACAGCCGCCGCCCGGCGAGGTCGTAGGCGAGCAACAGCGCCATCCGCCCCTCCGCCATCACGTCCATCGACGCGCTCGCGGCCTTGTTCAACGACGCGATCGCCGCGCCCGGATCGACCAGCGACTGCGCCTCGCTCAGCTCGACCAGCACCTCGCCGCGCAGATCGTCGGGCAACGGCTCGCGCAAAAGCCTTCGCAGACAGGCGATCGCTTTGTCCGGAGTGGACCGTCGAGCCGCGATGCGCAGCACGTCCCGCACCCAGTCCTCTCCGATCGGCGCGGCCTCGAGCAGATGCGCGGCGACGTCGTCGATCGGCGCCTGGTCGTCGTGCCGGAACCGCGCCGCCCGTGCGTGGATCGCGGCCCTGTCCAGCGCGGTGGTGCTCTGCGCCATCGTCGTCAGCACCATCGGCACACCCGCGAAACCCAAGCCGTGCAACGCCCGTGACGCGTCGACCGCCTCCTGCGGTGCAGATCGGCCGCCGCGCCCGCCAGCGCCAGGAACGCCGCCG
>NZ_VSRL01000469.1 GCF_012184385.1 Lentzea indica | reverse complement strand
GCACCGACACGACTTTGCCGGAACCCTGGGGCTCCGCCCCAGACCCCGCCAATCTGATCAAAGACCTGTCCAGCGCCGCGCGCGGGTTGATGGCACGCCGGTTGCTTTTGGCGGCTTGCTGTTGCGTAGGTGGTGCTGTTGGTGACGGGACCACCCCACCCGCGTTGTGTGTGAAGGACGGTCTGCTCTGCTTCGCCTTCGCGGTCGGCTCGCCTTCGGCCTCGCGGTTGGGTTGTGGCTTCTGCAAGTACCGCCAACTCGTGATCGAATCGCCGCTACCTACTACCAACTCGCGTTTGTTGCCGCAGGCGTGCTGGTGCTAGCCCTTCAGGAAGGCTGCGGTTGCGTTGAGTGCGCTTTGTGACGAGCCCGCGTTTTCCACGAAGACTGCGAACGCCATGTTGCCCTGGTAGCCGACGAACCAGCCGTGAGCGGTGCCGCCGCCTGCCTCGGCGGTGCCGGTTTTGCCTGCCAGGTTGGGGATGCCTGCCAGCTGCTTTGCCGTTCCGGCGGTGACCACCTCGCGCATCATGGCGCGCAGCGGTCCCAGGACTGATTGTGGTGGGGCTGCCGCCACGTCGTTGGGTACCGGGGGCTTGCCGCGCATCAGGGTGGGGGTGGGTGTCTTGCCGGAGACGACTGTGGCGGCCACCAGGGCCATGCCGAAGGGGCTGGCTACCACGTTGCCCTGGCCGAAGCTGTTTTCCACCTGCTGGTCGCCGGAGGCCGGCGGCACTTTGCCGGTGTTCGTGTCGGCGCCTGCGATGGTCCAGTCTGCGCCCAGGCCGAAGCGCATGGCCATGTCCGGTAGGGCGTTCGGGGGGAGTTTTGAGCCCAGGTCGCCGAACGTCGTGTTGCAGGACAGGGCGAAGGCCGTGTGGAAGGGCACGCTGTCGTGGCCGAAGCCCGCGTTGCTGATTCGGCGGGTGCCGATGGTTGCTGTGGCGGGGCAGGGTACGGCGGTGTTGGGCTGGACCAGGCCCGCGTTCAGGGCGGCTGCCGCGGTGACGATTTTTGCCGTTGAGCCTGGGGCGTAGCGGCCTACGAACGGGTTTGTGCCCGTTAGGGTCTTGTTTTGGGCCACGGCCAGGATTTCGCTGGTGGAGGCCTCGATGGCGACGATGGCCGCGCCCTGGGGGAGGCCGTCCACTGCGGCTTGGGCGGCTGCTTGGCGGGCCGGGTCGATGGTTACGGTGATCTTTTCGCCGGGCTCTGGCTTCTTGCCGTCCAGGGCGGTGAAGGCTGTGCCGGTGGCTATGCCCACTTCCCAGCCGTCGGTGCCCTTCAGGTCGCCTGTTTGGCCGGTGATCGTCTTGTAGAGGCCGTCCGGGATGGTGCCTTGGACCAATGGCTTGCCGTCGCGGCCCAGCAGGGCGCCGTCGGCCACGGCTTTGCGGTAGACGAGGGAGGCGCCCTCGGTCAGTTGCGGGTGGATGACGGCCGGGGTCCAGCGGACCTTCCAGGTGCCTTCTGCGCGTTGCATGGGGATTTTGACGTCGTACTTCAAGAGGCTTGCGTTCGGCATCGTCCATGTCACGGACGCGGCGAGCTCCGCTGTGGTGGCGTCCTGTGCCGGTGGCTCGGCCGGGGTCAGGCGGGCCTGGTAGGCGGAGGTGCCCATGCCCTGCTTGGTGGCGGCCAGGGCTTGGGTGGCCGCGGGTGGTGCGTCGGTCAGCGCGGCGGCTGTTGCGGCGTCGCCGGAGAACGCCTTGTTCATGAACGACTGGGCCACTTGGGCCGGTGTTTCGACGAGCTTGGGCTGCTGCTCACTCGAGTCGGCTGGGCCGCCGCTCCAGAGCATCACGCCCGCCACGCCGACGATGGTCGCCGTGGCGAGCGCTCCGCTGATCATGATCCATCTACGAGTTTTCTGCTCCACTGGTGAAGTCCCCCCAGGTAAGTGCTTTCCCCGGTGGGAGACTAACGCCGGTCTGCTGAGATGCCTCTGAGTATTGCTACTCAACCCAGCTGTGGAATGCGGGTCTGGTAGTGCCTGAGCAGGTCGGCGTTGGCCGCGTCGCCGCCTTCGACGTTCGCGCTGCGCCACAGCGGCAGTTGCACGCCGGTCTCGGTTGCCTTGTCGACGAGGCGGACCATCAGCAGGTTCCAGAGGAACGTCGTGGCGAGCGTGGAGATGGCCGCGGTGACCGGGGCCTGCTCCGGGTAGGTGGAGTCGCCGGGCGGGACGAGGTTGTCCAGGACGACGGTGGCCACTTCGGCGAGGGTCGAGCCGGCGCGGCGCGGGGCCTGGGCGCTCGCGGCCACGGAGGTGACGGCTACTACTGGGCAGCCGGCGTTGGCGGCTTCGAGGGCCAGTTCGACCGGGTAGTAGTTGACGCCTGAGGTGGAGAAGACGAACAGGACGTCGTGCGGGGCCAGGCCGGCTTCGCGCAGGACCTCGCTCGCGAGGCCGGAGCGGCGTTCGGCTGCTGTGCTGCTGATCGCGCCGTGCATCGGGAGCAGCTCGGGGTGGTAGATCGGGCGGACGCAGGCCAGGCCGCCTGCACGGTAGAAGGTCTCGGCGACCGCCGCCAGGGAGTGGCCCGCGCCTGCGGTGAGGATGGTTCCGTCCGCCTCGACCGCGGCGAGCACGAGCTCGGCACGTCGTCGAGCGCGGCCGCGTTCTGCTGTTCGACGCGCGTCAGATGCGTGCGCACGAGGTTGCCGTAGTCGGACCCGGTCACGGTGTCGGTCGTCATGCGGGTCAGTAGTACCGGATCGTCGATGACCTCACCAGTAACCCGAGCACCACAAAGCCCGATACGCGCGATAACAGGGACAACGGCTCGTGGCGGACGGGGGTGGGTTTGATCAGGCGGTACTTCTACTTCTGGGTCGCGCTGGCGGCGGTGTTCACGGCCGCGGGTGCCACGCACATCGCGCTGGCGGTCACCTACTCCGAGCTGTGGCCGGTCTGGGTGGCGCTGGCGCAGCTCGCCGTGGCCGGTGGGTGTGCGCGTGCGGCGGTGCACGCCCGTCCTTGACCAGCACAGTCTTAGGCCAGCAGTTCGACGCCCAACGCCGAGGCGGTGTGCAGCACTGAGTTGCGGTGGCGTTGAG
>NZ_VSRL01000468.1 GCF_012184385.1 Lentzea indica | reverse complement strand
CCGCGATGGCGCGGTCGGACCACTGCGGATGCGACCGCAGCAAACCGCCGGGCCGCCGCCTCGCGGTCGGCCGTGGACAACGTCGAGACGTTCAAGGACACGGACAGGCCGAAGACGTCCTCGGCAGGACCGTCGACGTACTCGACCTCGACGGAACGGCAACCGCGCAGCACCGCCGCCTTCAGGCGGTGGGCGCCGTCCACGACCTTCATCGTGGCGCGATGCACCACGATCGGTGACAGCCGTGCGTCAGAAGACGCCAGCGAACGAACGAACTCCTCGCTGCAGCCGCCGGTTCGCGGCGAGTCCGCGGGTCGCAGCGCGGCGATGTCGACGAGCATCCGAAACCAGCCCCCCAGCCGATTCGTCCCCGGAACCCCCAGATGGTCGGAGACGATCTGGGAAGGTTAGCCAGTCGTTCAACGAGAGCGCCACTCGATCGCCGGGCAGACGTCCATCACCATGTGCAGCCCGGCGTCCTTCGCACGCCGATAGGCCCCGTCGTCCACCACGCCGAGCTGGAACCACACGGCCTTCGCACCGATCGAGATCGCCTCGTCCGCGAACTGGCCCGCGGCCTCCGAACGGCGGAACACGTCGACGACGTCCACCGGGAACGGGATCTCCGCCAGCGACGCGTAGCCCTGCTCGCCGTGCACGGTCTCGGCCGACGGGTGCACGGGCACGATCTTCTTGCCGCGTTGCTGCAGGAACCGGGCGACGCCGTGGGCAGCGCGAGACGGGTTGTCCGCGAGCCCCACGATGGCCCAGACCTGGCAGTTCTCGAGGATCCAGTCGACGTCTTCGCGCATGCCACCGAGCCTAACCATGTGACGCCGGTCACAATTGCCTGAAGCCTGTCGAAAGACGCGGAAGCCCGATCGACGCGTGGGTAGAAACGCACCGGAGACACCAGGCAGAGGAGATCGAGATGCGGTTCATGGTCATCGTCAAGGCGACCCCGGAGACCGAGAACGGCCAGATGCCGACGACCGAAGAGCTCGCGGCCATGGGCAACTACAACGAGGAGCTCGTGAAAGCCGGCGTGATGCTCGCGGGCGACGGCCTGTACCCGAGCTCCAAGGGCGCGCGGGTCCGGTTCGACGACAAGGGCTCGACGAGCGTCGTCGACGGCCCGTTCACCGAGAGCAAGGAGCTGATCGCCGGCTTCTGGATCTGGGAGCTGCCGACCCTGCAGGACGCCGTGGAGTGGCTGAAGAAGGCGCCGTTCCAGAGCGGCGAGGTGGAGATCCGGCAGGTCCACGGCGACGAGGCGTTCGGCGACGCGTTGACGCCGGAGCTCAAGGCGCAGGAGGACCGGCTTCGCGAGCAGATCTCCGCCCAAACCGGTCAGTGAGTGTGCGGCAGCGGCACTTGCGGTGATGAGTGAGCGGTCAGCGCGACGCTCAGCGTCAGCAACGCACGCGGTGAGGTCGGACGGCAGCCGGTCAGCCGTTCGACCAACCGCAGGCGGTGGTCCAGCGTGCTGCGGTGGATGTCCAGCCGCCGCGCCGCCGCCGCACGGTTGCCGTCCTCGGAGATGAACGCCCGCAACGCGTCCAGCAACGGCTGCTGCGCCACCACGGGTTCGATCATGCGAGCCAGCCGCTCGGCCACGTGCGGCTGGCGCAGCACCGCGAAGTCCGCCAGGACGTTGCGCAGCTCATAGACGCCGGCCGGCGGCAGGACGCGATGCGCAGCACGTCCTCGGCCGTCGCGCGGGCCGATGCCCAGGTCGCGCCGGGAAGCCCCACGCGACAGCCATCCACACCTCGCCACCCAGGCGGTCGTGCAGCTCCCTGGCCAGCCCGACGTGCTCGTCCTGGGCACACGGCAGCAGCACGTAGCCGCCGCGGACGCCGTCGAGCACGAGCGCGTCGCCGTTGTCCCGCACCGCCTCCAGCACCTCGGCCGCACCGTCCTCAGTGGACGAGCAGAACGCGATCACCGCGTAAGCGAGGGCGAGGCCGTCGAAGGATCCGTTGTCGCGACCGGAAAGCAGGGTTCTGGCGAGCTGACGACGGGTGGCCACGTCCTCGATGGGCGGAAGGTCGTACGGGCTGAGGATGTCACGCAGCACGTCGTTGAGCAGCTTGCTGTCCAGCACGGTGGTCACGGGTCGCCTCCCTGAGGGCCCTACGGATGTCGCACCGGAACGTTAGGCAACTGTCGACAGTTGGCACAGGTGGCTTGAGGCAGCCTTAACGTTCACCCGCTGGTCGCTGAATCCGTTCAGCCCAAGGCGTTCGCGCGGCCGATGCCGATCGCCGTGCCGAGAACGGCGAGGTCACGCGGGTTGACCGGGCACAGTCCGGTGAGCTGCTCGACCTGCCACAACCGGTAGTCGATCGTGCTGCGGTGGATGAACAGCTTCTTGACAGCTACCGCCCGGTTGCCGTCCGCCTCGAGCAGGGCGAGCACGGTCTCGACGAGAACGGGGTTCGCCAGCAACGGCGCGACAACCTTGTCGAGCTCGTCCCGCACTTCCGGCGTCTCCACGAGCGCGCGCTCGAACAGCACGTCGTCGATCCGGTACACCCCCGGCGGCCGGCCCAGTGACGCGACCAGCGCGTCGATCTCGTCGACCTCCTTGCGCGCCAGGGGAACACGCGCGGCGGGCCGTTCCGCCACGCACAGCCACACCTCCCCGCCGATCTCCGCGCACACGTCCCGGCACAGAGGCAGCGCCGCCGCTTCGGCGAGCGGTAACAGCAGATGGCCAGATGCGGCGGAAAGTACGGTCCCACGCCGACGGAAAGCGCTTACCAGCCGATCTCCCCACGCTCCGCGCACCGAGACGACCGTGTAGAAAGCCGCAGCGCCATCAGGAGCGCCGCCGGCGAGCAACGCGTCCGCCAGTCCGTCGTCCTCCGTGCAGAACGCGGACATCAGCTCGGCGGCCAGCGCGGTACCGGCGGCGGCCAGTGCCCGAGCGTCACCGCCGTCGTCCAGCATGGCCTCGGTCAGCAACCTGTCGGTGGACCGCAGCGCCACGACGAGGCGATCGCCCTCTACGAGCACGCCATCGAGCTGTACCAGGCCGAGAACGACGACTACAGCACCGCAGGCGTGCTCATCAACCTCGGCCACCCGCA
>NZ_VSRL01000467.1 GCF_012184385.1 Lentzea indica | reverse complement strand
TGCTCCGCGACCTGGCCGGCCGCGATCCCGGCAGGCACCTGCAGCGGTACATCGCCGCGCTCGACATCCACGCGATCGCACTGGACAGCGCCGGCCGCGACGCCGAGGCGTACGAGGTCACCCAGCAGGCGCTGATGCTGATCCAGGACCTGCACGACCGCGACCCGGAAACCCATGGCCCGCAGTACGCCCAGGTCGTGCTGAACTTCTCCAACCGCCTGGCCGCCCGCGATGACCACACCAACGCGCTGGAGGGCTACCTCGCCGCGACCCGCGTGCTGTACGAACTGGTCCAGCAGTCCCCGCACGCCTACGCCGCGAAGTGCGCCATCGCAACGTGGTCGCTGGCCAACGCTTTCTCCAGGCTCAACCGCTGGGCGGAGGCCCAGAGCGCGATCAGGGGCACGATCACGCTTCAGCGCAGCTGCGTCCACGAGTACCAGCCGTGGGTGATCCCGGACCTGCTCGACTCCCTGGACTTCCTCAAGCACTGCCTGTCGCGGGCAAAGCAGTTCCACGAACTGCCTGAACTGGAGGCGGAACAGCAGGCTTTGAAGCGCCTGTACGCGAACTACCAAGCGTCCGCAGGGCCACAGTGATCCACGCGAGCACCAACCCGACGTACAGCACGACGGCCACACCGGTGAACATCGGCGACGGCACGCGTGCCGCGAGCGCGCTCGTCCCGGTGACCAATGTGCCGAGCGGGAACACGAAGCTCCACCACGTCAACGCGAACGGCAACCCGCGCCGGGCCGTCCGCACGGTGACGGTCGCCGCGGTCGCCACCCACAGCAGGGCGAACCCCCACGTGATCGTTCCGTAGAGAACGCCGAACGCGGCCTGACCGGGCAGCACGTGCACGCCAGAGAGCAGGTTGGCGGCGGTGATCGACTGGCCGAGGGGTCCGAGCACGATCCACAGCGTCGGCACGGTGGACGCCGCGCCCAGGCCGTGCTGGACGAGCCGCTGCCAGATCTGCGGCACGATCACCATCGTCGCGAACAGGCTGACACCGAACAGCGCGTAGCAGCCGAGCACCATCGCTTGGCGGAAAGGTCCTTCCGGCAGGTGCTGGGCCAGCAACGCACCGGAGGCCGCGGACACCATCGGCGGCACAACGGGCATGAGCCAGCCGCCGAACGCGCGTTCGCCGCTGCCGATCATCCGCAGCGGCACCAGCACCGAGGTGGCCAGGCCGAACACGGTGCCGAGAGTCCACAGTGTCCAGTCGAGGGCCAGCGCGGCCGGCAGGCCGATCCAGTCGGAGCCGAGCAGCAACGCGCCGGTGCCAACGGTCATCAACGCCATCGGTGGCGCGCCCCAGAACTGGGCCATCACCGGATCGGCGAGCTGTTCCCTGACCGTGGTCCACGTCCAACGCCGGACGGCCGCGACGACGAGGAACACCAGCAAAGCGGCGTCCAGCGCCCACACGAACGTGGCGGGCGCGTGCAGGCCGGGCATCGAGGCCCCGGCGGTCGCGACGATCCCCGTGCCCATCACGGAGGCGAACACGTTCGGGCCGAAAGGCGCCGCTCGTCGCACCTCGGGGGCACGGTGTGGGTGAGGTGCGAGAGCGGTCACGACATGACAATCCTCGCGCCGCGCCCACCTCGGTAGGGATCAATCGCCGATGTACGCATAGGCTGCCCCTATGCCTCTGCCGTCCAGGGTCACCGACCTGACCAGCTTCGACCTGCTGCTGAGCGTGGCCGAGCTGGGCAGCATCGGCCGGGCCGCCCAGGCGCACGGCATGTCCCAGCCCTCGGCCAGCGAACGGCTCAAGACCCTCGAAGCCCGTGTCGGCGTGGCGTTGCTCGAACGGACCCCGCGCGGCGCCCGGCTCACCACGGCCGGTCAGCTCGTGGCCGGATGGGCCGCCGCGGTGCTGGCGCGAGCCGTCGACCTCGACGCCGGCATCACCAGCCTCCGAGCCGACCGGCAGAGCCATCTCACCGTCGCCGCGAGCCTGACCGTGGCCGAGTACCTGCTGCCCGCGTGGCTGATCGCGTTGCGGACGGTCAGCCCGGACACCGCGACCGTGCTCACGGCGGGCAACTCGGTGCACGTCGCCGAGCAGGTGCTGGCGCACAAGGCCGATCTGGGTTTCATCGAGAGCACCGACGTGCCGGCGGGCCTGGCCAGCCGTGTGGTCGCGAGGGACGAGCTCGTGCTGGTCGTCGCGCCAGGACATCCGTGGGCCAAGCGCCGCCGTGTCGCCGCCGCGAAGGCCGCCGCGACCCCGTTGGTCAGCAGGGAGCCGGGCTCGGGCACACGGCAGGCCTGGGAGCACGCGCTCAAGACCGCGGGCGTCAGCGAGTCCGCCGGACCGTTGCTGGAGATGTCCGTCGACGACGGCGATCAAGGCCGCCGCGATCGGTGGCATCGGGCCCGCGGTCCTCAGCCTTCACACGGTGGCCACCGACATCGCGACCCGCACGCTCGTCAGGGTCGAGGTCAGCGATCTCGACCTGCACCGGGCGTTGCGCGCGGTGTGGCCGGCCGGCAGGACACCCCGAGGACCGGCCTCCGACCTGTTGACCATCGCGACGCGTACTCTCACCCACCGTGCCGACCGGCGGTAGCAAACAGGTTCGCGCCGCGCGCAAGCGCAAGAAGCGGATGGCGCGCGTCACCCACGACCTCACCGACGCGCAGTGGGACGCGCTCAAGGCGTCCTGGGGCGGATGCGCCTACTGCGGCTCCCCCGCCACCTCCTTGCAGAAGGACTGCGTGCAGGCCATCTCACGCGGCGGCCGCTACACGCTCGGCAACGTCGTGCCCGCGTGCGGGTCGTGCAACGCCAGCAAGTGCAACGCCGAGGTGACCGGCTGGCTGCGGCGCAAGAAGCTCGACGAACGCTCGTTCCTCGTGCGCCACTACGAGATCTCGACCGAGCTCACCACGCGGTTCGCCTGACCACAGGTTGATCAGACCAGGTGGTGTTCGAACGCGAACGCCGCCGCCGCGGTGCGCGACCCCACGTCCAGCTTGGCGAAGATGTTCGACAGATGCCGGGCGACGGTCTTCTCCGACAGCACCAGCCCGGCGGCGATCTCCGGGGTTGCTCCGGCCCCGCGGCCACGAGCCGCAGCACCTCGATCTCGT
>NZ_VSRL01000466.1 GCF_012184385.1 Lentzea indica | reverse complement strand
CGCAGCAGCTCGTCCTGCTCGCCGTCGTCCAGCCCCAGCGCGGCCGCGAGCTGCCGGACCGACGTGAGCTGCGGGTTGCGGCGTTTGCCGGTCTCCATGCCGCGGATCGTGCTGACCGAGACTCCGGAGCGCTGTGCCAGCGCGTCCTGGGTGAGCCCCGCACGCAGCCGGAACCGCCGCATCACCGTCGCGAACTGATCTGCCACGTGCACGTTCCTACCAGGGTGGAACGATCTTCGTTCGAGCAGCGCGGCGAGGAGATGACGTTGACCTGGTGGCAGCAAGGCCACCACCAGGTCCAGGCTCAGCAGCGCTTGACCCGCACGACGCCGCGGCTCGACTCCACGATCGCGAAGTTCAGCCGGTCCGGGTCAGCCGAACCGAGCGCGACGCGCACCTCGGCGTTGATGTTGATGTTGCGCCGTTCGCCGCACGGCGACCACTGGATCTCCGTGGAGCCAGGGCGGTAGTGGGTCTGCCAGCTGTCGCTGAACGGCCCGGTGAACGGCTGGCTCACCGTCGCGGTGGGCGACGTTCCCTGCAGATACGTGCTGATCCGGTTCAGGCCGGTCGCGCCGTCCTGCAGGTGCGCGTAGCCCTCGTAGGTGGTCCGCGCCAGGCCGTAGGTGTAGCCCTGCGGCACGTTCACGCGGATGTTGATCTGGCAGTTCTTCCGCATGTCGAGGGGTGACGAGCCACCTCCCGCCCGTGCCAGGAAAGTGTGGTAGCCGATGGTGAAGGTTCTGTCGTTCGTCTTGACGTCGACGTCGCCTGCCGGGCAGCCCGAACCGTTGACGGTCACGACCTCGAGGACGGGCGCGGGCTCTTCGGCCGCGTCTGCCGGGGCCAGGGCGGATAGGGCGATGAGTGCTGCCGCTGCCGTAGTGAGCATGAGGAACCTCTCCGAGGGGTCCGTGGCGGCGGCAGCACCAGACGGTAGTGACGAAAGCCCGTCCCTACCTGACGGTTGCCTGACGATTCACGGCTTGAACGGCAGCAGTTCCTCTTCGACGCCGGGCCGGACGATCACGCACGTCGACTCCGGCACCTCCTGCCACGCCCCGACCAGGTCTGCCAGCGGTTCCGACACGATGAGCCGCGAGTCGTCGGCGAGGTCGTGCAGCGCTGGGTTGTCCGGGTACTGGCGGCGCAAAGTCGACACGTCGGTGCTGTGGAAGAGCGTTCGCGACTTGCCGCGGCTCGAGTAGCGGAACGCCCAGGTGGTCGAGCCGTCCGTGACCGCGACGGTCATCTGGACCGGGTACTCGACGCCCGCGCGCCTGCCGACGTCCTCGACGAACTCGACCATGCGCGCCATGGCGGCCGGCGGGTCCTGCTCCAGCCCGAAGCTGATCGCCAGGTAGAACATGATCTCCGAGTCCGTGGACCCCTCGATCAGCGGGAACAGCTCCGGGTCGATGGCCAGCGTCAGCTCGCGCCGCACCAGCGGGAACTTCGCGATGAGACCGTTGTGCATCCACAGCCAGTTCTGGTGCCGGAACGGGTGGCAGTTCGACCGCTGCACCGCGCCGCCGGTCGACGCCCGCACGTGCGCGAACACCCGGTCGGCGGTGATCTGCGCGGACAGCTCCCGCAGGTTGCGGTCGTTCCACGCCGGTTCCGTGCTGAGGAAGAGCCCGGGAGTGCTCGTGCTGCCGTACCAGCCGATGCCGAACCCGTCCCCGTTCACCGCGGTCGTGCCCAGCCTGGCGTGCTTGGACTGCATGACCAGCGAGTTCTCCGGCGCGTAGAGCAGTTCCTCCAACAGCACCGGCGAACCGGAATAAGCCAGCCACCGGCACATCACGAACCTCCCTTTTCCCAGCGCTACATGGGAACACGGACAGCCTGTGAAATGCGAGGTTTGCGGCGGCGCGCCCTCCTCGGGCAGCATGCTGGGTGTGACCGTCCCTCCCGGCCTGCGGCCCCCGCCCTTCGATCGCGGGAACTTCGAGACGATCGAGGTGCAGGTGCCGGTCGCGCCGGCCGTGCCGGTCGAGGCCGTCGAAACGCGTGAGGAACGCGGGGACATCGCCATCATCGGCCCGATCGCCGCCCTCGTGCTCGCACTGACGATCAGCACGTTGATCCTGGAACACCCGTCCGCGCGTGTTGTCGCCGCCGGGCTCGCCACTCTCGGGTTGATCGTGGCAGTGGTGCTGATGCTGATGGGCAAGAAGCCGAAGCCGGCCAGGCACGTGGCGCGGCACGCCATCGAACGACCGCCGTGGAACGCGAGCTGATCCGGATCTAGTGGCCCAGGTCGGGCGGCGTCGTGCTGGTGAGACGCGGATCCGGCTGACCGCCCGACATCGCCAGCATCCCGCGCAGCACCTGCAGCAGCTTGCGCAGCCCGCTCGGCTTGCGCCGGTCGATCCCGCCGATCACCTGCTTCAGCACGCTCAGCTGATCGAAGTAGATCCGCTCGGTGACCAGGTTCTCGTCCGAGTCGAAGATGAAGTACGCCGTCATCCGCGTGCGGTGCCTGCCACCGGTGGGCGGGATCTTGCCCAGCGGCCCGGTGTGCGTGCCGAGCAGCCAGAACTCCACGATCACGGCGTCGTGGCTGTGCCGGAACGAGATCAGCTCGTGGTGCTGGTCGGGGAACGCGACGCGGGTGTCGGTGTAGTACTGGCGCACCGCGCTGTCGCCGTCGTGGACGACCATCTGGGCGATGATCTCGTAGTGAGGATGGGGGAACGTCGAGAGCGTGGCGTCCCAGTCGTGGGCCACCTCGTCGCGGAAGTGGTCGAGCACGAGCTTCTCGCGGGCGCGCAGGACGTCCTCTGCCGGCAGGACGAATCGGGATGACATCAAAGCTCCTCCATTACCCACAGTGTGGGTTATCGCTGCAACAGGCTAAACCCACGCCGTGGATATCTGCAAGGCACAATGGCCAGGTGACCGAAACCCGCCGAGGTCGTCCGCGCACGCCGCTGCTGTCCCGCGAGTCGATCGTCGCCGCGACGCTGCGGGTGATCGACGAGGAAGGCGTCGCCGCGGTGGGCATGCGGTCGGTGGCGCGCGCACTGGGCGTGGACGCGAAGAGCCTCTACAACCACGTCGACGGCAAGGACGGCCTCCTCGACGCCGTCGCCGAGCAGCTGCTGGGCGGCCTGGTCCTGCCGTCGCGCACCGGTGACGCGCGCCGCGACCTGCACGCCAT
>NZ_VSRL01000465.1 GCF_012184385.1 Lentzea indica | reverse complement strand
GGGCCAGCCAGTCGACGGCCAGCGCCGGGGCTGCTTGGTCTTGGCGAACCACCCGGCCATCACGGTGGCCACTTCGACGGTCGCGTAGGGCAGCAGCACCACGCCGGCCGCTCCGGGGGTGGACTGGACGAGCCGCAGGAGCGCGGGCACGGCGTCGAGGCCGAACCGGGCGGCGATCCGCTTGCCCCAGTCCTCCACGCCGTAGTTGTAGCTCGGCTTCCACTCTGCCAGCAGGTGCCGCACCTCCTCTTCGGGAGCGAGGAGGAACAGGTCGCTGTCGAAGTAGCCGCTGGTGCCCGCCTGGTAGTCCGCGAGCAGCGTGCGCCAGTCGCGCTCGTCGGAGTACCACTCGCTGCCGCTCGCCAGCCACTTCTCGCGTTCGCCCGCCTCCCACACGATCGACGGCGCGGGCACCGGAAGGTCCGGCACCACCACGGGTTTCACCGGCGGACGGCGGTTCAGCCACGGCGGTGAGGCGAGCAGCGGCGGCAGCTGGTCCGCGCGAGCGTCCGGCAGGGTCGCCACTGCGAACTCGGTGAGCACCGCGGCGACGTCAGCGGGGACGTCGAGGTCCGGGTTCGACAGCAGGTGCGCCTTCAGCAGCTGCCGCACCTCATCGCCAGCAGCCGCGCGCTCCGCCAGCAGCCGCGCTGCCCGCACCGGGAACGCCGCCATCGCGGACAGCACCGCGGGGTGCACGTACTTGGTGTCCAGCCGGTCGAGCAGGATGGTGAACGCCTCGTCGGTGGGCAACGCCGCGAGCACCTTCAAGACCAGCTTGCGGCTGTCCGCGACCTGGTATTCGGCGTCGAGCTCCTCCGCGAGCAACGGCGCGACGGCCGGTCCCAACACGTACACCGCCGTGTACAGGATGAAAGCCGAGCCGATCAGCGAGTGCTTGACGTTGTCGTAGTCCTCGACGTTGCTGGCACTGCACGGCAGCATCCACCACTGGCTCGGCGTGTAATGCTGCTTGCACACCTCGGCGAACCAGTCCGCCCGTGACGGCACGAGGTACGACCGCAGTTCCTTCAACGTCGGCGTCGCGCCCCTGTCCTCCAGCGCGGTCTCCGCGGCCTTGCGCGACGCGTCATCCGCGACCGCGAGCGCGTAGCGGACAGCGGTGAGCATCCGGCCTTCCTGTTCGGTGACCGAGGTCTGGAAGCTGCCGCGTCTGGGCTGCAGGCGGATGTTGGTGAACTTGTCCCGCCGGACGTCCCACTGCTCCGAGAAGGTCAGCCCCATGTACTCGACGACCGCCGCGGCGGCGAACGCGACCCCGTGATCGGCGATCCAGGCGTGCACCGAGGGCAGCCCGGACGACGTGATGGCCGCGATCGCCGCAGCACCAACAGGATTCGCCTGCCCGGCGAGATGGTCACGGGCCGCGCTGACCAGCTCCGCCTTCGAGCCCTTCGTGGTGAACGCGCGTTCGAGCACGTCGGCCTTCTCGACGACCTGCTTCCGTGCCTCGGCCGCCTTCGCGGCGTCGACCGAGAACTCCGGTGCCGGCTCGAACCCGCGCTGCCGCACCGCATCTCGCAGCCACGCCTTGGGCATCACCCAGGTGTCCTCGTCGAGGACAGCGGCAGGCTTCTCCACCGGGGAAGACACCTCTGAGGACTGAGGAGCCGCAGCAGGAGCCGCCGAGCCGACCGCGCGGTAGCCCTTCTTCTCCTTCTCCGCCACCAGTTTCGCGACGTGGGCCCTCGCGGCGTCCTCGGAGGCGAGCTCCTTGGTCTGGGTCTGGCCGGCCGTCTGGAGCCGTCCGAACCGGACGGTGACCGCGGCACCGTCCCTGCCGATCTCCCAGAACTTCGCCGAGCCGCCGGAGACGAGCTCCCACCTGCGCACTGCCGTACCTCCTGGGGACTGACAAGGGAGTTGATGTCCACGGACCGTACTCAGAGGGTCTGACAATTCCTTACGGTCAGCTTAAAGAGCTGATCAGACCCTCTTCGCCACGGCTACGTCTGGAGGGACTCCAGTTCGGAAAGGAGTTCGGACGCCGTGATCGGGTCGACCTCCAAGGTGCTCGGCGCGTTCTTCTGGGAATACCAGTAGCCCTGGCCGTCGGCCGAGAACCTCAGGTCGATGAACTTCACCTCGGGGAAGACGTCGATCGCGCCCACCGCGATACCGGGATCCAAGGAGGCGACCAGGGCGCCACCGGACGGCAACGGGCGGGTGATCCAGCACTCGACGCCGCCGTCCTGCGGCTCGCCGCGGACCCAGCCCTTCTTGGTGAGACTGAGGATCTTGCCGATCGGGTGCGGGACGTCGCAGTACTTCGCGAGGTGTGGCAGGAGTTCCTCGTCCGCCGGCACGATGTGCAGCGGACGGTCCAGCTGCGGGAACGGCTGGAGGATCTCGTAGTCGGCGAACACCTCGCCCCACGCCTCCGCCGTGTCCTGGAGGTCCACCGGGTGCGCTACGCGAACGGTGGAACCCTCGGGGAGGGTGAACTCGTCGTCGCCCGAGTCGGCGAGCGTCCGGTCTTCCGCCAGCCGGAAGGAGAGTCCGGTGCCGGTGATCCAGACCAGGCGGCGGACGATGTGCCAGAGCAGCGGATGGCCTGCCAGGACGGTGTGGAACTCGCCTGCGGTCCACGTGCGCTGGTCGACCATCGCGCGTTCCAGGCGGTGGATCTGGTCGGACGCGACGGTGCGGACGTCCTTCTTCAACGCCGTGAAACGCTTGTGCTCCAGCGGGGCGCGCTCCTGATCGTCCTTCGCACCGGGCTTGGGCAGATCTTTGCGACGCTTGCCGTCCGGGTCGAGAACGTACGGCTTGAGCTGCTCGTCGAAGCCCACGGTGAACCGGCGAGGGCCGTAGTCGATCACCAGTGACGCCTCGTC
Organism: Lentzea indica; assembly: GCF_012184385.1. Taxonomy (GTDB): domain Bacteria; phylum Actinomycetota; class Actinomycetes; order Mycobacteriales; family Pseudonocardiaceae; genus Lentzea; species Lentzea indica. Next base: position 337 of record NZ_VSRL01000465.1, on the reverse strand, counting down.
GTCGAGGCCGAGCCGGGGGACCAGCCGGTCGGCGAGCTGGTCGCGTGACAGGCCCAGCTCGGCGGCGATCTGGGCGACCTTCTCCTGGGCGCGGGTCTTGAGGCCCTTGAACTTCACCTTCTCCGCGATGCTGTTCAGGTGCGACAGCGCCACCTCGGTGCCGATGTCGGCCAGGACGTCCAGGCCCGTCACGGCCCTGGCGTGCTGGCTCTCACCGGGCCAGACACGGATCAGCGGGGACAGCGCGCGAACCGTGGAGTCGTCGCCGAACCATCCGAGCGCGGTCAGCGCCCAGCCCTCCTTCGAGGGCGCGCCGACTTCCTGCCAGCGCTGGAAA
>NZ_VSRL01000464.1 GCF_012184385.1 Lentzea indica | reverse complement strand
CCGCACCTGGTCCGGCGCGGAGGCGTTGTCCAGCACGAGCAGCATCCGCCGGCCCGACAGCAACGACCGCAGCATTGTGCTCTGCTCGTCCGCGTCCGGCGGGATCTCGTCCGGCGGCACTCCCAGCGCCCGCAGGAACCGCGACAGCACGTCCATCCCGTCCGCGGGCGGCCCCAGCGCGTACCCGCGCAGGTCGACGTACAGCTGCCCGTCCGGGAACCGGTCCCGTAACAGATGCGCCACGTGCACCGCCAACGTCGTCTTGCCCACCCCCGGCTGTCCCGCCAGTGTCACGATCGGCACCGAACCGCCCGTGATCAGCCCGGAGATCCGCTCCACGTGCCAGGAGCGCCCGGTGAAGTCCGCGATGTCGTCCGGCAGCCGCATCGGTGACGCCGGGGCGCGTTCCGGCTCACGGGCCACCGCCGGCGCCGCCAGCTCCGGCGACCCCACCAGGATCGCCTGGTGCAACGACCGCAGCTCCTGTGACGGATCGATGCCCAGCTGCTCGTCCAGCGTCCGGTCGAGCTGCCGGAACGCCTCCAGCGCCTCCGCCTGCCTGCTGCTGCGGTACAGCGCGAGCATCAGCTGTCCCCAGAACCGTTCGCGCAACGGGTGGTCCCGCGTCAGCGCGAACAGCTCCGGCACCAGATCCGCGTGGTTGCCCAGCGCGAGCTCCACGTCGATCCGCTGCTCGTGCACGGTCATCAGCAGCTCGGTCAGCCGCGGCGCGTGCTCGGAGTACAGCGTCTCCGACGGCACGTCCGACAGCACAGGACCGCGCCACAGTTCCAACGCCTCGGCAAACGCTTTCCGCGCCATGACCAGATCGTCCGCAGCGGCAGCCACACGCCCGCGAGCCGCCGCGTCAGCGAACCGGTGCGCGTCCACGGCCAACGGGTCGACGCGCATCCGGTAGCCGTCAGCGGCGGTCTGGATCAGCGACGGGTCGCCCAGCGCCGCCCTCAGCCGCATCACGTACGTCTGCAACGTCCCACGAGTGCGCGCAGGCGGCGCGTCACCCCACACGTGCTCGACGAGTTCCGTCACGGGTACGACTCGGTTCGGCCGGAGCAGCAACGCCGCCAGCAGCGCCCGGTGCTTGCCCGCGCGCAGTACCACCGCCGAGCCGTCCAGGCGCACTTCCAACGGGCCGAGCAGCCGGAACTGCGGACCCGAAGCCATTGCCTTCCCCTCGCGCGCCAGATGATCCACTGCGGGTGATCCCCGTCTACCGGACAGCCTATTAGCGCGCTGTCGCCGAGTGACATCGGCGCGTCAGCGATACGTCAGCGTCATACGGCAATCTTCTTCATGTCCCGGTCGGGGGGCCGGGGCAACAAACTTCTCGGGTTCCGCGGAAGTCCGCGGATCACGATCGCTGGGGGTCGAAAGGCCCAGGAGCTCTCTCAGCTCCTGGGCCTTTCGCGCATTTCACCTGCTACTTGGCGTAGATCGCGTCGATGTCCGCCGAGAACGTCGTCGCCACGACGTTGCGCTTCAGCTTCAGGCTCGGCGTCATCTCTCCACCGGCCTCGGTGAAGTCCACCGGAAGCACGCGGAACTTGCGGATCGCCTCGGCCTTGGACACCGACTTGTTCGCCTCGTCCACCACGGCCTGGATCTCGGCCAGCAGGTCGGCGTCCTCGATGAGGTCGGGGACCTCCGCCGACGCCGGCTTGCCGTGCGACTCCTTCCACGACGGGAAGAACTCCGGGTCGATCGTGATCAGCGCGCCGATGAACGGCTGCTTGTCGCCGACGACCATGCACTGCGAGATCAGGGGGTGCGCCCGGATGCGGTCCTCGAGCTGCGCGGGGGAGACGTTCTTGCCACCGGCGGTGACGATGATCTCCTTCTTGCGGCCCGTGATCTTCAGGAAGCCGTCGCTGTCGAGCTCGCCGATGTCACCGGTGTGGAACCAGCCGTCCTCGAGAGCCTCCTTGGTGGCGGCCTCGTTGTTCCAGTAGCCGGTGAACACGATGTCGCCCTTGATGAGGATCTCGCCGTCCTCGGCGATCCGCACCGACGTGCCCGGCACCGGCAGACCGACCGTGCCGACCTTCTCCTGACCGCGGAACGTCACGCACGCCGCCGCCGACGTCTCCGTCAGGCCGTAGCCCTCGTACACCGGGATGCCCGCGCCGCGGAAGAAGTGCGACAACCGGTCACCCAGCGGCGCACCGCCGGAGACCGCCGCGATCGCACGGCCGCCCAGAGCGCCCCGCAGCTTCGAGAACACCAGCTTGTCGAACACCGGCGTGCTTGATCCGCAGCCCCAGGCCGGGACCGCCGTTGTCCAGCGCGCCGCTGTAGGCGACCGCCGTCGCCTCGGCGGCGTCGAAGATCTTGCCCTTGCCGCCGGCGTGCGCCTTCTGCTTGGCGCCGTTGTAGACCTTCTCGAACACTCGCGGGACCGCGACGACGAACGTCGGCCGGAACTGGCCGAGGTCCTCGACGAGGTTCTTCACGTCAGCCGTGTGACCCACTGTCGCGCGCGAGTACACACACGCCAGCGCCAGAGCGCGCGCCAGGATGTGGGCGAGAGGCAGGAACAGCAGCAGCGAGTTGCCCGCCGTGAGGATCTCCGGGAACCGCGACAGCGCCGACCGCACCTCGGACAGCAGGTTGCGGTGCGTGAGCGTGCAGCCCTTGGGGCGGCCGGTGGTGCCGGACGTGTAGACCAGCGTGGCCGTCTGGTCGGCCTTCACCTGCCCACGGCGCTCGTGCACCTGCTCGTCGGTGATCTCGGCGCCCAGCGCGGTCAGCTCGTCGACCGCGGCCGCCGCGCCCTCGATCTGCCACACGTGGCGCAGCTCGGGCAGCTTGCCGACGACCTCGTCGACCAGCGCGCGGTGAGACGACGCCTCGACGAAGACGGCCTTCGCGCCGGAGTCGGACAGGATCCACTCGATCTGGTCCGCCGACGACGTCTCGTAGATCGGCACGACGACGCCGCCCGCCGCCCAGATGGCGAAGTCGAGCAGCGACCACTCGTAGCGGGTCTTGCAGACCAGCCCGACCCTGTCGCCGAGCTCCATGCCCGCCGCGACCAGGCCTTTGGCGACCGCCATGACCTGCGCTGCGAAATCACGCGCCGTGATGTCCACCCAGGTGCCATCGACCTGCCTGCGGAAGCTGACGGCGTTGCCGAAGCGCTCCGCGTTGGCCCACACCATGTCGGTGAGGTTCTCCTCCGGAGCCACTGCGGCCGTGGC
>NZ_VSRL01000463.1 GCF_012184385.1 Lentzea indica | reverse complement strand
GACTTGACCCCAGATCCCGAGCGCGGCAGGGCTTCGCCTGCGACTCGTGACGGGACCACCCCACCTACTGGCTTTGTGAAAAGCGCGCTCGGCTGCGCCGTCGCGGACTGCTCGGCTGCGCCATCGCGGCGGCTCCCCCTCAAGCACAACGCCCCGGTCCGCGCAGCGGACCGGGGCGTTGTTTGGGTGTTGCTAGGCCGGAGTGAAGGCCAGCGCCACGTTGTGGCCGCCGAAGCCGAACGAGTCGTTCACCGCGGCTTCCAGCTTCATCTTGCGGGGTTCGCCCGCCACCACGTCGAGCGTGACGGCCGGGTCGAGGTTCTCCAGGTTCAGGGTCTGGGGAATGATGCCGTCGCGGATCGAGAGGACCGTGATGATGGCCTCCACCGCGCCTGCTGCGCCAAGCAGGTGGCCCAGGGCCCCCTTCGGGGCGGTCAGCACCGGGTGGTCGCCGATCGCCTTGCGGATTGCCACGGTTTCCGCGACGTCGCCCACCGGGGTGGACGTGGCGTGGCAGTTCACGTGGCCCACGTCGGACGCGTCGATGCCGCCGGACCGCAGGGCTGCGGCGATGGCACGTGACTGGCCGACGCCCTCGGGGTCCGGGGCGGTGATGTGGTAGCCGTCGGCTGAGGTGCCGATGCCTGCCAGGCGGCCGTAGATCTTGGCTCCGCGGGCCTCTGCGAAGTCGCGGCGTTCCAGGACCATGACGCCCGCGCCCTCGCCGAGGACGAAGCCGTCGCGGGCCGTGTCGAACGGGCGCGACGCCTTTTCCGGCTCGTCGTTGCGGGTGCTCATGGTGCGGGCCTGGGAGAAGCCCGCTACCGGGATCGCCGTGATGCACGCTTCCGCGCCGCCTGCCACGACCACGTCGGCTTCGCCGGCCTTGATCATGCGGTAGGCCCACGCGATGGCCTCTGCGCCTGACGCGCAGGCGGAGACCGGGGCGTGCACGCCTGCTTGAGCCTTGAGCTCCAGGCCCACGTGGGCCGCCGGGCCGTTCGGCATCAGCATCGGGACGGTCAGCGGGGACACCTTGCGCAGGCCCTGCGTCTCCAGGAGGTCGTCCTGGGTCAGCAGGGTGATCGCGCCGCCGATGCCCGTGCCGATGATGACGGCCAGGCGCTGCTTTTCGACGGTGTCGTCGTTGTGGCCGGCGTCGGACCACGCCTGGCGGGACGCCACGATGGCGACCTGCTCGGAGCGGTCCAGGCGCCGTGCCTCGACGCGGGGGAGCACCTCGGTCGGGTCGACGACGAGCTGTGAAGCGATCTTGACCGGCAGGTCGTACTTCTCGACCCAGTCGTGGGTCATGGGGCGGACCCCGGATTTGCCGGCCAGGAGCGCGTCCCAGGTCGACGTGACGTCACCGCCGAGCGGGGTGGTGGCACCCAGCCCGGTGATGACGACCTCGATGCCGGAAGTCACTTGTTGCTGGTGATGTAGTTCACCGCGTCACCAACGGTCTTGAGGTTCGCCAGCTCGTCGTCCGGGATCTTCACGCCGAACTTGTCCTCCGCCTGGACGGCGATCTCGACCATCGACAGCGAGTCGATGTCGAGGTCGTCCACGAAGGACTTCTCAGCGGTGACGTCGTCGGCGGCCACGCCGGCGACCTCTTCGACGATCTCGGCAAGACCGGTAAGGACGTTGTCGCTCACTGAAGTTCCCTTTCGATTGAAACGGTGAAAATCATGGGCACCGGACCACCTGTCCCGCGTAGGACAGGCCTGCGCCGAACCCGACCATCAGCACCACATCTCCGCTGGAGATCTCGCCCGCCGCCCTCATGTGGTCCAGTGCCATGGGGATCGAGGCCGAGGAGGTGTTGCCGGATTCGACGATGTCTCGAGCGACCTTCAGGTCCTCGCGCGCACCATTGTTGCGCAGGCGCTTGGCGATCGCTTCGATGATCCGAAGATTCGCCTGGTGCGGGGCGAACACGTCCACATCGGACAGTTCGACGCCTGCGAGTTCGGCGGCGCGGATCGCGACGGGCGCGATCTGGGTCGTCGCCCAGCGGAAGACCGTCTGGCCTTCCTGGTGGATGAAGGAGTCGCGGTCGGTGATGGAGATGACCTCGGCCATGTCACCGGCCGAGCCCCACGCGACGGGGCCGATCTGGTTCTCGTCGCTGGCGCCGATCACGACGGCACCCGCGCCGTCCGCGAAGATGATCGCGGTCGAGCGGTCGTCCTGGTCGGTCCAGTCGGTGAGCTTCTCCGCGCCGATGACGAGGACGTTGCGGGCCGTGCCCGCGCGGACCATGTCGGCGCCGGTCGCGACGGCGTAGCAGAAGCCGGCGCACGCCGCGTTGAGGTCGAACGCGGGGGCCGCCTTCACGCCGATCTTGTCGGCGACCTGGGCGGCGGCGTTCGGGATGGTCGACGGCATCGTGCACGTCGCCACGATCACGGCGCCGATGTCGCCGGGAGCCAGGCCCGCGTCCGCGATCGCCTTGACGCCCGCGATGACGGCCATCTCCACGACGCCCTCGTCCTTGGCCGCGATGCGCCGGTTCGCGATGCCGACGCGGTCGCGGATCCACTCGTCGGACGTGTCCATGCGAGCGGCGAGGTCGTGGTTGCTCACCACCGTCTCGGGCTGGTAGCTGCCGAGGCCGATGATGCGGCTACCCGCAGATGCCTGCGGGGCCTTGAAGGTCGTCACTTAGTGGCTCCAACGGTGTCGAAGAGCTCCGCGACCTTCTCTAGCTGGTCGGGTGTCTTCAGGGCGAGGGTGGCGGTGCCCTTCATCGCACGCTTGGCGAGACCCGTGAGAGCGCCGGCCGGCGGCAGCTCGACCGAGCCGGACACGCCCTTCTCGACGAGGGTTGCCTGGCAGACGTCCCAACGGACCGGGCTGGTGACCTGGGAGACCAGGCGGCGCAGCACCTCGGTGCCCTCGGTGACGGCCTGACCGTCCTTGTTGGACAGCAGCGGCATCAACGGGTCGTGCGTGGTGACTTCGGCGGCACGCGCGCGCACAGCGTCTTCTGCGGGCGCCATGTACTTCGTGTGGAACGCGCCCGCGACGGCCAGCTTGCGGACCTTCGCCGTGCCCGGCGGGTTCTCCGCGAGCTCGTCGAGAGCGGAACGCGGACCCGCCGCGACGATCTGGCCGGCGCCGTTGCGGTTGGCGGGCACGAGACCGAGCTCCTCGAGGCGCGCGAGCACCTCCTGCTCGTCGCCGCCGAGCACCGCGGCCATGCCGGTCGG
>NZ_VSRL01000462.1 GCF_012184385.1 Lentzea indica | reverse complement strand
GCCTGAGCTCGTCGACGAGCTCGGCGATCACGCCGAGGAGAGGCTCCAGCTCGCCGGGAGTCGCCCTGCGTGCGTGCTTCTCCGCCGCCACCGCGTCCGGTGTCGTGGTGCGGCACCAGTTCCCGCACGAGATGCATCGTGCGTTCGGCGGCGGGCAGGTACTCGGGATCCGGCACGACCCGGCGTTCCAGGGCTCCGAACTCGTCCTCGCTGAGGTCCGCGTAGACGAACTGAAGGCACGAAGGCAGCTGGTACGGCAGGAAGTTCTTGCCCTGCATGCGGTGCTGGAGCTCCGTGCCGTCCGGGCCGCAGAGCTCTTCGCGGAGTCTGCGCTCCAGCTCGGCCCCGACGCGACAGCCGGTGCCACCCAGTCCGACGTAGAGCATGGGCTGGTAGATCTGCATCGTTGTCCTTCCGCTGCGGTGCTCGGGGAGACCGCTAAAGCAGGTGGTGGTTGCCGCCGGACGGCCGTTCCTGCGGCTCCTGCGCCGTGAACTGGTCCGGGGGGTGGTCGCCGGGGAAGCCGACGGGGGCGTGCTCGTCCCGCACCTCGATCGACAGGGTCTGGCTCACGTCCGCGCGCTCGCCGAGGTGCAGCGCCTGCGTGTCGCCGTAGGGAGTGCGCAACCGCAGCTGCCCGCCGACCCGGCGGAGCTCGTAGCTGTCCTCGCCGCCCGCCGAGTGCGCGAGGTGTGGCACGCCCGCCCCCGCCTCGCCGAGGTGGAAGCGGAACACCGACGACGGCTGCTCCGGTGCCGCCAGGTCACCGCGCGGCTGGTGGCCGTCGTACAGATGGACGACGAGCCCGCGGACGTCGCGACGCCGTCGCCGGTGGAGGAAGAGGACCACCGCGGTGGTGAGGACCGCCGCGACGGTGACGGCGATCGCGATCGGGACCAGCGGTGGCGGTTCCGCCACGGTAGCGGTGATCCGCCACTCGTAGATCACGTCGTCCGGGTTCTCGTCGTCGACGACCCGGAGCGTCAACGCGTTGGCGCCCTTGACGGTGTCGTCGGAGAAGGCGAGGCCGAAGTCGAACGTGCTGGTGCCCGACGGCGGCACGTCGAGCACCGTCTGATCGCCGGGGATGCTCGCGACCGTGCCGGGTGCGGCGTCGGCGACGATGATCCTGGCCTTGCGGGCGCGGCCGGAGTTGTTGGTGACGGTGACCTTGCCGTTGACCGTGTCACCCGGCGCGACGTTCCAGTCGGTGTTGCCGAACGTGGTCGTCGCGGCGAGCGGGCGCGGGCCGGTGACGAGTGCCGCGTCGACGGTTCTGGTGTCGCTGCTGATGCCGATCCCCGCGACCGTGCCGGTGAACTTGACGGTGCCCTTGGCCTGGTCCGGGATGACGATCTTGCCGGAGTAGACGCCGTCCTGGCCGCGGCTGTCACCGTCGTGCGCGTCGTCGTTGAGCGGAATCGGTGTGGTGAAGCCGTCTCCGGCGATGTCGGCGGTGAACGAGAGGTCCTTCAGCGCGCTCGGGTCGGTGATCGACCGGCTCCTGGTGTGCAGGCTCAGCGCGACCACGACCTCCTGGCCTGGCTGCGGCGCCGGCGGGTTCACGGTCATGCTCGACCTCACCGCGCCCTGGTACATGACGACGGTGCTGACGTCGAGTGGCGGCACGCCCGGCGCGGACGAGATCTTCACGGTCCAGGTGCCGGGCAAGGGATTCACGATCCTGAGCCCCTCCACGGTGCCGTTCTCACCGCTGACCTGGAACGTGGAGTCGCCCTGCGTGCCGGACTTGGGCACAGTCCTGCCTTCCGGGTCCACATAGGACACGGAGATGCGCGAGTCGTGCTTGGTGACCAGGATCGACCCGTCGGTGGCGATCATCGGGATGGTGACCTTCGCCTCCGCCGTGCCGCCGCTGCTCAGCGGAGTGCGCTGGATGTCGCTCGCACCCGCGCATCTGGCTGCCTGGAAGGCTTTGATGAGCGCCTGGGCGACGTCCGCCGAGCTGCTGACGACGGTGGCGGCCGGTGTCGGCGACCTGACCCCGCACTGGCCCTGGAACGACCCCTTCGCGAACCTGTCGAGCTGGGCCTGGTCGACGGTGCCGAAGCCCAGCGGCCAGACCTGGACCTTCTCCCTGTTGGCCTGCTGGAGCAGCGTGCCGATCAGCTCGGAGGCGGTGCGGTTGCGCTGGTCGCCGATGTTGTCCGGGCCGTACCTCGGGCTGTCGGTGACGTCGAGCTTGCCGTCGGTGAGCAGGAAGATCAGCTTCGGGCCGTTCTTGTCACCCTGCAGGTAGCTCAGCGCCTGCTGGAGCGCGGCCGCGTGGTCGGTGCCTTCGCCCTCACCCTGCTTGCGGCTTCTCAGCGTGCGGGTGCAGTCGCTGAGACGTTGGCGGTCCTGCGCGGTCGCGACGGTGCTGGGTGGGCACACCACGTCGACCGGCGACTGCCCGCCGTTGTCGCTGCCGAAGCCGACCACCGCGATGGTGCTGGACGGCGCGAACTCGCCGAGCGCGATCAGTGCCGCGGCTTCCCGTTCCCTGTCCATGTCCTGCGGGCTGATGCTGCTGGACTCGTCGACCAGCACCACGATGTTCGCGGGCGTGATGACGGGCTCGGGTTGCTGTTGTTGCTGTGCCGCGCCTGATGGTGAGGACGTGGACAACAGCATGGCAACTGCTGCCGGGGCGAGCACGGAGAGACGCATGAGTCAATTCACCCACTGACGCTGGTGGAATGTGGACCGGGCCGGTCGCGACATTTCGATCGAACGCGGTTACCCGCCCTAATGGCTGCCATAAGGGCAGGTCAGGAGGATTCCACCGCGCATGGATTCGATCTGCCCACGTCGTGCGAGTGAAAAGGTGGCGGCGAAGAAACGCAGTGGTGCATGGGCGCGATTATGCCCGGTCATTTGGGTGAAAATCATGGACAAATCCTGGCCAATAGATGACCGATGGACCTGTCAGGTGCATGCGGGAAACGCGTTGATGAGAATCCGCTATCAGAACTGGGCGACGGCTTCCGGGGCATAGCCGTAGAAACCGGGAAGACCGCCCGTGTGGAGGAACACGACGGGCACGTCGCTTTGAGGTGCGAGCTCTCGGAACTTCGCGGCGGCCTTGCCCGTGTAGACCGGGTCCAGGATCACGCCCTCGGTCTCGGCGAACAGCTTCAGCACGCTCCACATGTCCTGCGTCGGCACGCCGTAGCCCGGTCCGATGGTGTCGTCCGTGACGGTGACGTGGCCGAGCTTCGGCGCCGGCTCGCCGAGGAGCGCGGCGGCGTCGCCCGCGAGAGTGCGGAGCTCCTGCTCGGCG
>NZ_VSRL01000461.1 GCF_012184385.1 Lentzea indica | reverse complement strand
TGAGATCCGCCCGCGCCGCGCCGGTGTCACGGGCCCGGCGGCGCAGTTCGCGGCGGACCACCAGCCCGGCGCTGACCTGGATCGACACGGGCCGCCAGGACCGCCACCACGGTGGATCCTCAACGGCCTCACCCAGCAGTCTGGCGAGTTTCGCGATCGCGTCCTCGCTGATCTTCGCGCTGTCCGCCGAGGAGAGGCCGTCGAGCACGATCGGAAGCAAGGAACGGAAACTGACCTCGTGCGCGAGCCACGGCATGTTCAGTGATGCACCTGTCCGCGCGCGCAGCAACGAGTCCATCCGGGCATCCAGCGCCGCCAAGCCTTCCTCACCCGTGAGGGTCCGCAGTTGAGCCATCCAAGCCGACCGCACCCGCTTCCAGGAAACCGGTGTGCTCGGCCGGCGCAGCAGCAGATCGCGCAGGCGGTCCGGCAGGGTGAGATCGACGTAGTTGTCGGTGTTGGCCTGGGCGGCGGCATCGGCGTCGAACACCATGAGCTGCCGCTCGGTCTGCCAGAACACCCCGCCCGCGGCCGCACTCGGCCCGCGCAGATCGCGCAGCACATCCATGTCCATCGGTGCTCCGGTCGCTGTGAGCGGGGAGCGGGCCCGGTGCGGTCGCGCTCCCCGCCCGTCGGTCAGATGTGGTGGTACAGGTACCAGCGGTACTGGCGGTCGGACTTGCGGATGTTCAGCGCGGACAGCGCGGCGCGGAAGATCTTCGACATTGGATTCACCTCCCCTCGGGCAGGGAGAACGGGTCCAGCCGCAGGTGGAACCACGGGGGCGCGAGCGCCGCCGAGACCTGGGGCTGAGAAGAAGGTGCGGCGACGTCGAGCCGGTAGGCCGAGGTGATCAGCCCGACGAGCGTCTCCGTCACCTGCGTCGCGACACCGGCGCCGGTGCAAGCGTGCGGTCCCCAGCCGAACGGGATGAACGCCTCCTGCCCCGTGCCCGAAGCCCACCGGCCCGGGAGGAACTCGTCCGGTTCGCTCCAGTGCGCGGGATCCCGGTGCACGAGGTAGCTGCAGACGACGACCTCGTCGGTCGGCTTCACGGTGAGCGCGGCGAGCTGGTGCTCCCGGCTGGGGGTTCGACCGAACTGCCACGCCACCGGCCACAGCCGCAGGGCTTCACGGACCACCCACGCGGGGTGTGCCGGCTCGGAGACCGTCGTGCCCACGAGGTAGAGCGACCAGCCGAGCAGGAAACCGACCGAACCGGCGACTGCGAACAGGCACGAGAGGAACACCTCGGCGAGGTCGGCGTCCCGCGTGCGCCCGGTCGCCGCGTGTGCGACGACGTCCAGCAGGTCGGCGGGCTTGGCAGATGGACGAGCCCGCCGGGCAGCGAGCTCCGCGCACAGAATCCGCGTCACGCGGGCGCGGAACCGGTGGCGGGCGAGCCGCGAGCAACGGCCGCGCGCCCCGGCCAGCACCGCCCGTTCGACGACCTGGTCCACCGTCTCGCGCAGGGTGGCCGAGGGGGCGTCACCGATCAGTGCCGGGCGGAAATGTTCGTACACGAGGCGGTTTCCCGCGTCCGGCCAGACACTGCCGGGTGCCAGCCTGGCGACGAGCGCGGGGAGTTCATCCGCGTGGTCGTGGGTGTACCGCCGCAGCAGCACCCGTGCGGCCCGCCCGATTTCGACCTGCGCGGACCGCGGTGCGAACATTCCCGTCCTGATCCGGAAGAAATCGGAATGCTCCCGGAAAAGACCTTCGTTGTTTGCCAGTATCTCTTTCGCGAGCACCGGATCGGAAACATAGATCTCACCCCGACGCTTGCTGAACACCGAGCCGCGATCACGACGGAGTTTCCTGAGTGCAGCGAGCGGATCAACATCTGGACCGAGCGCTGCCATGCACACTCCCCTCGAAGGAACCTAGCGGGGAAAGGAACCAGACGCCCAGCTAACCGTCGCTGCGAAGAGGCTGTCAATACTCCGTCGCAGCGCCGACCGAATGGCCTCCGAGCGCTTACCTGCATTCAGTTGCTCATTCTCGGCCGAACGGCGTCACACCGAGGGCAATGACGAGTGGTACGTATCAGACCACTCGCTCTGCGTGTCCACGCGCTTTTTGTGGGTCCGGGAAATTCCGGGTTCCCGCGACGGCATTTTCTGTGCTCTCACTGGTTCCCGAAGCCCAGCAAGGGCCCGATCTGTTGTCTCAGAGTGTCCGACCGACCACGGAGAGAAAACTATTTCACGTTCTGGTCAGGTCCGTGTCCGCGTGTCCGCTGTAGGACATGACGGCAGGTCGATCACGTCTGCAGACAGGCAGTGCCGACGCTCGTCGGGTGAAAGGAGGGACGTCTCATGACCATCGACGGAGAACACGCGTCAGACACATGGCTCGGTCGCCGCGCCTCCGAGGCGGCGACGCACGTCGAACATGTGGAGGTGAGCGCGGCCGCCGCCGGTGATCGCAGGGCGATCGAGCGCCTGCTGGCGAGCATTCGTCCCCAGGTGGTGCGGTACTGCCGCGCCCGAGTGGGCAGGCAGGAGCGATCCTTCGTGTCGGCAGACGACGTGGCCCAGGACGTGTGTCTCGCGGTGCTCATGGCATTGCCCAAATACAGCGAGGAGGGCCGGCCCTTCCTCGCGTTCGTGTACGGCATCGCGGCGCACAAGGTTGCCGATGCGCATCGGTCTGCCGCCCGCAATCGCGCTGAACCCGTCCCCGAGGTTCCCGACACCCCCGAGACCGAGGCGGGTCCGGAGCAGCGGGCCGTGCAGGGTGAGCTGTCCGAACGAATGGCTCAACTCCTGCTGATCCTCCCGGAGAGACAACGGGAGATCCTCATGTTGCGGGTGGTCGGAGGGCTGTCGGCTGAGGAGACTGCCGAGGCGGTCGGATCGACGCCGGGGGCGGTCCGCGTCACGCAACACCGCGCATTGGCCCAGCTCCGCAGATCGTTGACCGGAGCGGACCTCAAAAGAGGCGACAGATTGGCACGTACGCCGAGTTCGTGAGGCGTCGAGGATCGCGCACATGCCTTCTCGAGCCCGCTTGTTCATCGGGGGCGATCGGCCACGGTCTGACTTCCTTCGTCGAGTCGGGGCACACCCGACCAGATCATCTGGAAATGTGGAATGCACAGGCATCGCTGCGCGGGGCGTCTGATATTCGCACTTGGCCCGAGTCGCGAGGAAGGCCCGGCGCAGAAACCGATTCACTCGTGCGCCAAAACGCCCCGTCTGGCTACCTGAGCGGTAACCGGGCGGGGCGTTCGTCGCGGGTGTGGTGGTGTCAGAAGTTGAGCTGCCAGGCGTCGAGGTAGCCGGCCTGCGAGGCGCGG
>NZ_VSRL01000460.1 GCF_012184385.1 Lentzea indica | reverse complement strand
CGGCCTTGCCGTTGTCGGCGGCCGGCGGCGTCACGGTCGCGGTCGTGGTGGCGGTGGAGCCACCCGCGCTGACCGTGGCGGCGGCACTGCCGTTGCCGCCCGCACGCTTGTAGTCGGCAAAGAAGTCATGCCATGCCGGGTCTACGGATGACGGGTCCGCGAGGAACTGCTCGTACATCTCCTCGACGAGCCACTCGTTCGGCCCGAATTGTGACGCAGGACTGCTGCTGGACACGGCTGGCGCTCGCCTCTATCCATCTCGCTCTTGGTGTTGACTCATGCGGTAGTCAGGCTAGTCCCCCTGGCCCGGGCCTTCACACGCTGGAGGCACATGGCAAGGAGTGCTCTGTCACAGGATCGATCAGGACGGGCCTGGCGTCACCCGCAGTTGAGCAGTTCTTGATGTGCGTCTCACTACGTCGCCTCCCTTTCGGGCAATGTCATGGAACTGTTGGACGGGCATACGCACTGAGAGCAGTGATCAGTTCACGATAGGTACATCTGGTGCATCGTGCGGATTGATCTTGTCAGTCCAGCGATCGCCGGATCGAACTTGTCATCGCCTTCACGAAGTCCTCTCTGGTTCGGTCCGATGTCCGGTCCAGGGACAGATACGGGTTCAGGTCCTCCAGTTCGACCAGGAGGAGGTTTCCGTCCTGGGTGCGGCAGGCGTCGACGCGCTGGATGCCGTGGCCGAGGTTGTTCCAGGTGATGAACTTCCGCGCGAATTCCAGATCTTCCGTCGTCGCGTCGTAATGGGTGAGTTCCCAGCGGTGGGCCGGGTCTGGTGCGTGCAGGGCGTACTGGAAGTCGTGGTCCACGAAGTAGAACGACACCTCGTACCGAAAATCGATCTTGGGCTGGATGAGCACGTCCCCGCTGGTTTTGTCGTGGAGTTCGTCGTGGGTGACGAACTCGAGACCGTGCGAGTCGGCGCCGGCTTTGGGCTTCACGACGTACTCGGTCGCCTGCGGGAGGCGGTCGAGGTGGGCAGGGTGGTCGACCGTGGGGATGACCGGGTAGCCCTGCCCGGTCAGGTCGATCATGTACTGCTTGCCCGCCATGTCGGCCTTGCCGGTCAGCGGGTTGTAGACGCGTTGGGCCGTGGCCTCGGCTTGCTCGCGGAAGTGGGCGTAGGCCTTTGGGTAGTCGATCACCGGGCCGCTGTTGCGGACGACCACGGTGTCGAAGCCGGCCATCAGGTTCGCGGCGTGCTCGGGGTGGCAGATGGCCAGGTCGAAGGTGTCGCGGAGTTTTGAGGTCAGGTAGATGTCCTCGTCGCAGTAGCGCCTGCCCCTGGCCGGATAGGCGAGGTCTGAGACGTAGAGGACGGAGGGGCGGCTCGGCATGGCGGGGACTCCTTGACCTGGCTGGCCTGGGGAGTTGGTTTGTACGTCATGGCCGGGCGTGGGGACGAGGGTTCGTGGCGCGGGCCACGGGGGATGGCTGCGGGCGTGCGGTCCGGATGGCGCGGTTTCGCTTTCGGGGTTGCTGGTACGCCACGGCCTTTGTCACATGGGTGGGTGCCGACCTCGGCGTAGTGGCCAGGCGGGGGTCGTGCGGCGTTGAGCTGTCACGGAATGGCTGCGGCCCGCGGCTCCGGATGGCGCGGCTTCGCATTCGGGGTTGCTGGTGGGCCGCAGGGTTCTGGGGTTGTTGGGTGCCGCAGCGTTGTCGCACGGGTCGGTGCCCACCTCGGCGCCCTGCTGAGGTCGGGTGGGGTGCGTTGGCTGGGGTCAGGCGGCTTCGGGGGTGCCGTGGCGCCAGAGGCGGGCGTAGGCGCCGTTGGCCGACAAGAGGTCGGTGTGGGTGCCCTGTTCGACGATCCGGCCGCCTGCGAGGACGACGATGCGGTCTGCTCGGGCGGCGGTGGCCAGGCGGTGTGCGACTACGAAGGTCGTGCGGGCGCCTGCCAGGTGGTCGCTGGCGGCGAGGACCGCGGACTCGGTTGCCGGGTCGAGGGCTGCGGTGGCCTCGTCGAGGAGCAGGACGTCCGGGTTCACCAGCTCGGCTCTGGCGAGGGCCACCAGCTGGCGCTGGCCCGCGGAGAGGTGGTTGCCGCGTTCGCCCACCGGCTGGCGGAAGCCGTTGGGGAGGGTGGCGACCATGTGTAGGGCGCCCACGGCTTCCACTGCGTGCTGGACTTCCGGCTCTGTGGCGGTGGGACGGCCGTAGGCGACGTTGCCGGCGACGTCGCCGCCGAAGAGGTGGGCTTCCTGGGGGACCACGCCGAGCCGTTGGCGGTAGGCGGAGAGGTCGTAGGTGCGGACGTCGACGCCGTCGATCAGGACTGTGCCGCCGGTGGCGTCGTAGAAGCGGGCGATCAGCTTGACCAGGGTGGACTTGCCCGCACCGGTCTCGCCCACCAGCGCGACGGTTTCGCCCGGCGTGACGTGCAGGGTCACGTTGTCCAGGGCAGGGTGGTCCGCTCCCGCGTAGGTGAAGGAGACGTTGCGCAGCTCCACCTCGCCGCGCAGCCGGGGCGGGACCGGAACGGGGGAGGCCGGCGGCTCGACCGTGCTGGGGGTGCGCAGCAGGTCGCCGATTCGGCGCAGGCCCACGCGGGCCTGCTGGTAGCCGTCGAAGACACCGGAGAGCTGCTGGATGGGGCTGAAGAACAGGCCCAGGTACAGCAGGAAGGCGAGCAGGATGCCGGGTGTCAGGGTGCCGACGGCGACCCGGTGGGCGCCCACGGCCAGGACGATCGCCTGGGCCACACCGGAGAGCATCGCCACGAACGGGAAGTAGGTGGCGATGTAGCGCTGGGCGCGCAGCCGGGTGCGGCGGTAGGCGTCGCTGCGTTCGGCGAACGCTTCCGCGGAGTGGCGCTCTCGGGTGTACGCCTGGGAGACGCGCAGGCCCGAGACGTTCTCCTGGAGGTCGGCGTTCACGGCGCTGACCCGTTCGCGGGCTTCGGCGTACGCGACGGAGGAGAGGCGCTGGAAGATCACGGTCGCGACCGCCAGGATCGGCAGCACCGACAGGGCGATCAGGGCCAGCGAGGCGTCGGTGAACACCAGGGCGGCGGTGATGCCGACGACGGTGATCAGGCTGATCACCGCGGTGACGAGACCGGTCTGCAGGAACGTCGAGAGTGCGTCGACGTCCGTCGTCATCCTCGTCATGATCCGGCCGGCCATCTCGCGCTCGTAGTAGTCGAGGCCGAGGCGTTGCAGGTGGGCGTAGCTGCGGACGCGGAGCAGGTAGAGCAGGCGTTCGCCGAGACGGGCGGCGAAGACCGTGCTGCCGGCCGTCGTCAGCCAGCCGACCAGCACCAGGCCGACGCCCAGGCCGACCGCCTGCCACAACGCCGACTCGGCGCCGCCCCACCACGCCGCCGTCGAC
>NZ_VSRL01000045.1 GCF_012184385.1 Lentzea indica | reverse complement strand
CGCCCGTCCGCCTTGTCCGCGACCCGCGACACCAGCCCCGCGTCGACCGCGCTCGTGACGAGCTTGCTGGCGCGCGGCTGATCGACGTGCAACGCCGACGCCACACTGGACACCGTCGCCTGCGTGCCGGTGCGCTCGGCCGTCTCGACGACGTCGAGCACGTCAAAGGCCGGTACTGCCAGGTCTGCGAGCGCTCGGCGTGACTGACTGCGCCGCATCGCGATCAGCGCCTGCTCCACCGCGGCGAGGTGGGAGTCCACATCCACCGTGAGATCATTGCGGTCCTGCGCCGTGACGAAAGCTGTCAGCCGACATCTCACCCCAGAGAGCGATTTATGCCGTAGGCACGGATCGTTATCTGCTCGACGGAGTTACCCGCCGCATCCACCGCTTTCACTTTGAGCGACACGAACTCGGCCCCCTCCGGATGCCCGACGAGCGCCTTCCACCGCGTCTTCGCGCCGACCACCGGCACACTCCGCCACGTCGTCCCGTCGTCGGTGGACGCCTGCACCGTCACGCTCTTCACCGCCGCGGCACCGTCCGACCCGGTCTGCGGCGTGACGCTGATGTCCACCGGAAACACTCGGCATGCCGCCGGCACGCGGTTGAGGTCGTCGAACGGCCCGGTGATCCGCAATGTCGGCACTGGCAGGTAGACCTGATCGTCCGTCTTGGAGGAACTGAACGTGAACCGAGTCGTCGCCTTGGGAGCGAACGGCGTCCACTTCGGGCTGCGCTGCGCCTCGACGTCGAGCACGTACCGGGTCGGCTCATCCGGCAGATCCCGGAAGTTCGCGAACACACCGGCGCTGTCCGCGAGCACCTTTCCGTCCACAGTGGACAATCTCGTCCGCGCCTGGACGTACGGCCCGCCGAAGATGAACTCGTCCGAAGCGCCCGCGTCACCGGGCGCGAACGGCCAGTGCTGCACGTACCCGTTGTTCCCGTACCGCACGAGCCCGTGGAACCCGCGCAGGTTCAAATCCGTAGTCGCAGCAACGCTGTTCCACGACCGCTCGCCACTCCGTCCCGCCACGAAAACGGGCCGCCCCGCCCCGATGTGCCCGTCGAACCCGAGACTCGGCTGCGACAGTGGCCGCTGGAAGAAGTCCATGACCCACTTGACGTCCGGCCGCCCGGTGAAGTGCTCGACCCGCCGCTGCGGAACGGGCAGGTCGAACACGACACCGAACGTGATGCTCTGCCCCTTCACGTAGAACGGCGTCGACGACCGCGACCCGATCGCCGGCGAGCCCTGCGCCCGATACCGCACCTTCTCCGTGTAGAGCTCCCGGTCCCGCACCCTCGGCGTCAGCTCGACCGGAATCCCGCCTTCGTGCGGCGACGCCACGAAGTACTCGTGCCCGTCCGCGCCCCAGATCTGGAACGTCCCGAAGTTGAAGTACCCCGAGCCTGCCTTCACCGGCACCGCGAACAGCGCGTCCTGCGACCGCGTCGACACGCCGGTCTGCACCCTGCTGCCACCGGCCTGGTAGACCGCGTCCACCCCCACGTACTTCCGCCCGACCTTCCGGTCAAGCCTTGCCCCGACCTCTTTGCCTTGCCGCGCATCGATCGTGATGGCCGTCGGCTTGTCGAGGCTGATCTTCCCGGTGCTCGCCCACGTGTGCTCGTGGTCGCCGTGCACCAACGCGTCCACGGAGTAGTTTCCCTTGAGCAGACGCAACTTCACGACCCCGTTGACCGGCTGCGCGAAGTCCTGGCTCTCGCCACTGTCGAGCTCCAGCGCACTGACCTCGGCGTCCGACGGCTTCCCGTCCCGTCCGATCGTCGTCACGGTCAACTCGTGCATCTCTGGCTCAGCCGTGAACCCGATCGCGACCGCGCTGCTCCCCGCCGTGATCCGTGCCCCGCCAGACCCTGCCGCGACCTTCGCCGGATCCAGCGTCACCTCGACGTCCGCACTCCCGTTGCCGGGCACGGTGATCCGCTCGGCCCCGGCCTTGATCGCGGCATGATCCACGCTGATCGGAACGGTGACCGGTTGAGCCGACACGTTCCGGTAGGTCAGCTTCTTGGTGATCGGCGGCAACTGCACGTGCGGAAACGCAAGCAGCCCGAAGTTCAAGCTGGACACCGTCGCCACAACCGGGCCGGCCACCGCTTTGGCGACGTCGAGCCGCCCGCTTCCCTCCTCGTACACACCGCGGCCGATCGACGTGGCCGCGCCCGTGAGCGCCGCCTTCAACTCCCTGCCGGACCACCGCGGATGCGCCTGCTTGAGCAGCGCCGCCGCCCCGGCAACGTGCGGTGCGGCCATGGAAGTCCCATCGGCCCGCGTGTGCACCGCGTCGATCGGCTGCCCCATGCTCGTCCCAGCAGCCCGCGCGGCCCCGATGTCCTCCCCCGGCGCCACAACGTCAGGCTTGACCGCCCAATCACCCACGCGCGGCCCCCGACCGGAGAACCCGCTCAACCGATCCGCCTTGCCCACGCTCCCCACGGCCAGCGCCGCATCGGCCGCAGCCGGAGCACTGACCGTCCCCGGCTGCCCGTCGTTGCCCGCCGCGACGACGAACAACGTCCCGTGCTGCTCGGAGAGGCGGTTGACGGCAAGAGACAGGGGATCCGTGCCGTCCGTCGCCCCGCCGCCGAGACTGAGGTTGACCACCTCAGCCCGCGGCGCAGCCCACTCCATCGCCGCCAGCACCGCCGACTCGTCACAGGTGTCCCGCTCACACACCTTGCCGACGAGCAACCGCGACTCCTTGGCAACGCCCCCGAACGCCCCATCACCGGCAACGGTCGCCGCCACGTGCGTCCCGTGCCCGAACGTGTCCCGCACCCCGCTCCCGGTGAAGTCCTTGGCCTCCAGCACCTTCCCCTGCAAATCGGGATGCGCCGCGTCGATCCCGCCGTCCAGCACCGCCACCGTGACCCCACGCCCGGTGAGCCCCAGCCGCCACGCCGCGGGCGCCCCGACCTGCTCGAAGCTCTCGGCATCCAGCAACCGGACGCGCCCGTCCAACCAGACCTTCGAGCCCGAGCTCTTGATGCCCTCCCAGGTCGTGGCGAGGGTGCTCTTGGCAGGAGCACGCGAGTCGCGGTCGACGATCAACGGCAACGTGTCCCGGCTGCCGTCATCCCGCCCTTGCTCGATGAGGGTGGTGACGTCGAACAGCCGCTTGTCGACCCGACCGGTGCGAACGAGCCGGACGGCGTCCTGAGGCACGACGTGAACGTGCCCGTCCTTGGTACGCCGCTGGTGGAAGAGCACCTGCTCACGCCCGGCACCCGGCACCACCGTGACCTGATCCCCTTGCACGGCAACGCGATCCCCGGACACGAGCGTGACCGACTTGAGCGCGGCCGGCTGCTGATGCGGCGACGGTCGTCGTTCAGCGCCCGCCGTCGGGACCAGCACAGTCCCGGCGAACACGACAAAGACAGCACCAACCGCCACTCCGCGCAGCATGAAACGCCTCCCGCCGACAGCGACCGGACCTCGGTTGCGCAGCGGCGAGTGCGCGAGATCGACACTGGCCGGGAAAAGGTTTTCCGTCAAGCGCCATCAGGAGCAGCAGCGCACACTCACGTGCACGGCCCTGACGCCCTGCCGGCAACTGCTCGATGAACGGTGATCCACCCGCGGCGGCGAGCGCGTGCAGCCGGATCGACCTACAGCGTGCCCGGTGACGGCGCGCTCATCGTGCGGCCGGGAACCTGGCCTTCCGCCTGGGAAACCTCAGGTACCTCCGCAGTCGCGGCGACAAGCTCCTCGACGAGCCGGGTACGAGCCGGCAGCCAGGCGTCGACGTCGGCGTCGACCGGCGCTCTTCCCCGGCGCCGGCCCGCCAGACCACAGGTGACGACGATCGTCCGGACCGATCTCGCGTCGACGGGTTCCAGATCTGGAAGTCGCTGCACACCAGCACGCCCGGCTACCGGTGGATGATGGGCGAGCACTCCTCGAAGGACGCCGACGCCGGCAGGGTCGGATCCAACGGCACACCGGTGCAGCTCTGGTACCTGCTCGGCGACGAAGCCCAGACCAACCAGCGCTGGACCTTCAAGCACGCCGGGGACTTCTGACCGGCTCCGCCCTGATGTGCGGGGACGCGCGTGCCCACCCAGTGAGCACGCGCGTCCGCGTCACTTGACCCCGGCCGCGTCCATCCCCCGCAACTCCTTCTTCAAGTCCTGAATCTCGTCGCGCAACCGAGCCGCCAGCTCGAACTGGAGGTCCCGAGCCGCGTTCATCATCTGATCGGTCAACGACTGCACCAGGTCCGCGAGCTCCGACCGAGCCATCCCGGCCCGCTCGTGCGCCTGCAACACCCCGGCCGACCGGCCGCCCTCGCCAGTGGCCCGCTTCCCCCGAGACTGGTTACGCCCGGACCCGCCGACCGGAACCTCGTCCTCGATCTCGGAGTACACCGCCTCCAGGATGTCGGTGATCTTCTTGCGCAACGGCTGCGGATCGAGCCCGCGCTCCGTGTTGTAGGCGACCTGCTTGGCTCGCCGCCGATTCGTCTCCTCGATCGCGTGCCGCATCGAGTCCGTGATCCGGTCCGCGTACATGTGGACCTCGCCGGACACGTTGCGGGCCGCGCGGCCGATCGTCTGCACCAGCGACGTTCCCGACCGCAGGAACCCTTCCTTGTCCGCGTCGAGAATCGCCACCAGCGACACCTCGGGAAGGTCGAGACCCTCCCGCAGCAGGTTGATGCCGATCAGCACGTCGAAGTCGCCCAGCCGCAGCTGCCGCAGCAACTCGACCCGGCGCAACGTGTCGACCTCGGAGTGCAGGTACCGGACCCGGATCCCCAGCTCCAGCAGGTAGTCCGTCAGGTCCTCCGCCATCTTCTTCGTCAGCGTCGTGACCAGCACGCGCTCGTCGCGCTCTGCCCGCTCCCGGATCGAGTGCACCAGGTCGTCGATCTGGCCCTCGGTCGGTTTCACCACGACCTCGGGATCGATGAGACCCGTCGGGCGAATCACCTGCTCGACGAACTCACCGCCGGCCTGGCCCATCTCGTACGGGCCCGGAGTCGCCGACAGGTACACGACCTGCCCGATCCGGTCGGCGAACTCCTCCCAGGTCAGCGGCCGGTTGTCCAACGCGGAAGGCAGCCGGAACCCGTGCTCCACCAGGTTCCGCTTGCGAGACGCGTCGCCCTCGTACATGCCACCGATCTGCGGGACGGTCACGTGCGACTCGTCGATGACCATCAGGAAGTCGTCGGGGAAGTAGTCGATCAGCGTCGCCGGCGCCGTCCCCGCGCCTCGCCCGTCGATGTGGCGGGAGTAGTTCTCGATGCCGTTGCAGAAGCCGACCTGACGCATCATCTCGATGTCGTAGGCCGTCCGCATGCGCAGCCGCTGGGCCTCCAGGAGCTTGCCCTGGCGCTCCATCTGAGCCAGCGTCGTCTCCAGCTCGGCCTCGATGTCGCGGATCGCGCGTTCCATGCGCTCCGGGCCCGCCACGTAGTGGGTGGCTGGGAAGATCCGCAGATCGGAGACCTCGCGGACGACCTCGCCCGTCAGCGGGTGGAGGTAGTAGAGCTTGTCGATCTCGTCGCCGAAGAACTCGACGCGGACGGCCAGCTCCTCGTAGGACGGGATGATCTCGACGGTGTCGCCGCGCACGCGGAACGAGCCGCGGGTGAACGACATGTCGTTGCGGGTGTACTGCACGTCGACCAGCAGGCGCAGGAACGCGTCGCGGTCGACCTCCGCACCGGCCTCGAGCGGGATCGAGCGGTCGAGGTACGACTGGGGCGTACCCAGGCCGTAGATGCACGACACCGAGGCGACCACGATGACGTCGCGCCGGGTGAGCAGCGACATGGTGGCGGAGTGGCGCAGCCGCTCGACGTCCTCGTTGATCGAGGAGTCCTTCTCGATGTACGTGTCCGTCTGCGGGATGTACGCCTCTGGCTGGTAGTAGTCGTAGTAGCTGACGAAGTACTCCACCGCGTTGTGCGGGAAGAGCTCCTTCAACTCGTTCGCCAGCTGCGCGGCCAAGGTCTTGTTCGGCGCCATCACCAGCGTGGGGCGCTGCAGCCGTTCGACCAGCCAGGCCGTGGTCGCCGACTTGCCCGTACCGGTGGCGCCGAGCAGCACCACGTCGCGCTCGCCTGCGCGCACGCGGCGTTCCAGCTCGTCGATGGCCGCGGGCTGGTCGCCAGCCGGCTGATAGTCGCTGACGACGCGGAACTGCCCGTCGGTGCGGACGATATCGCCGACGGGGCGGTGCTCGGAGTGCGCCTTGACGGTGCTCTCCTCTGGCGGGAGCTCGGTTGCGAAAGCCACGGGAAGCACGTTACGCCGGAGGTCTGACAATTTCAGATCGCGCCTGGTCAGAGCCCCTTAGTCGCACGGGCAACAGTTGCAATCGCAGTCGCAGCCGTCGCAGTCGAACGGGTTGTCCCGCCGCTTGTCGCTCCACGGGCCGGGGAACGGGTCGCGGCAGCAGAACTGGCAGGTCCCGCACATGTAGAGGAACGCACCGCACCCGGCGAAGCACCCGCGCGGCTGCGGCTGCCAGTTCAGCCTCGGGTACGCCCACAGCCCGCTGCCGGGATCCGACCAGGTCGGCTTACCGGACCCACGCCGCTTGCCGAAGACCCGGATGATCGACTCTTCCAGCTCGTGCACCAGAAGCTTGTGCACGAGACGCGCGTCGGTGAACTCGACCTCGTCGAGTGCGAGCCTGATGCCTGTCACGGCGTCAAGGCACAGCCGATGCGCCTCGTCGACCGAGGTTCCGGTGGAGAGCAACGGGTTCCACGCGCCCGACGCGCGGTCGTCCTCCAGGTCCTCCACCGCGTCGATCAAGTGCGCGACCCGCCCGAACAGCCGCCCCACCTCGCGCAACGGCTCGGCGTTCTGCGGCTTCCCCGCGATGAACGCGGTCTGCGCGACGGCGAACCCCGTCGCGGTCTCCGTCGGCTCGGTGACCACGAGCACCGAGCTGCCGAGCCCGGCCGCGGCCTCCACCTCGGGCTGCCGTCGCACCGAGTCCACCATCACCGACGCGTCGAACCCGAGGTCGGCAGCCGTCCCGAGGCCCTTGGCGGCCCAGCGCTGCGCCACCGCGCGCCCCGCCCACCCCATCCGGCCGGCCAGGCCGTCACCGTCGTCCACGTGGTCGTGGATCTTCAACGACGCCAGCACCAGCGACACCGACGCCGCCAGCCGCGCGCCGGAGCCGACGGCCACGTCCGCGGACTTCAGCCCGCGCAACGCACACGGACCCGCCGGACGCCGCGAGACTCCGGACTGCGCCTCCACAGCGGCCGAGATCATCAGCCCGTCGTAGTTCGTGACGAGGCGCGAGAGATGACCGTGCTCGTCGCGCAACGACAGGCACATCCCGCACAGGTGCGCGAGCCACGCGGACCGCAGCTCAGCGCCCATTCTGTTGCGGCAGGGGCGGATGATCCCGAACATGCGCGGCATCCTAAGTGGCCGCACGGCCGAACGATGGCAGTATCGCGGACGTGGCACACATCCATCCGCCGAAGATCGAGTACTTCGACCTGGACGCCAAGAGCAACACAGATCCCAAGGGACAGCTGAGGAGCGTCGACGAGTTCCGCCTCACCCCGACCGGCCTCTACATGTTCCGGCCGCTCGCCGGGCATCCGAAGATCAGTCACTTCGAGAGCTGGTTCCTGCCCAAGCTCAACATCCGGGTCACGCGCCAGTCGTGGCACCGCGGTCATCAGATCGACTTCGACTTCTACGTCGACGTCGTGGAGATCTCCGCGATAGGCAGCGTCTGGAAGACGACCGACCTGTACCTCGATCTGATCGTCCGAACGGGTCACAGCGTGACTGTTCTGGACACCGACGAGTTGATCGCCGCGGTGCAACACAACTTGATCTCTGCAGAACGCGCGCAATGGGCACTGGAAACCACCTACTCGGCGGTATCGGGCATTTCGGCGCACGGTCACGATGTGGTCAGGTGGCTCACCTCTTCAGGGTGTCCCACCTCGTGGCGTTGATACACAGAGTGTGGTCGTCATCTGACCGTGACGTAACAAATCAACCCGGCGTGTTACTGGGAGCACTTATTTGACTACCCTCGGCGTCGTGGGAGCGGTCACTACACCTCAGCTGGTCGATGTCGTCGACACCATTTCGGGCGTGCGAAGTTATTCATCCGGCGGCACGCGGACCCTCAGTTCTTGCTACGTGGAACGCTGGGGTCTGCGGATCGAGCATCCCACCCCGGAAGATCCTTTCTCGGACGCCGAGGTCACGTGGCTGCTGCCCGATCTGGGTCTGCGCCTGACGACCTACCGCCCGCGCTCCCGGCACGCGCGCAGCGGCCCGAGCGTGCTGTCCGCGGTGCGGGTCGAGCGCGACCACCGGCACTGGCAGACCACGGACCTGTTGCTGGGACTGGCGGTTCCAGGCGGCACCACGGCCCGCATCGTGCGCAGCGAGGAGTTCGCCGCCGCCGTCGCGGGCCGCGTGCTGCGACCGGGTGACGCCGACCAGGCGCTGCGCACGGTCCACCGCACCCTCGAAGAGCTCAGCAACGTCAACCACAACCTCACGTCGTGGCTGACGTGGCACGGCATCTACGACGCCTGGCCACCCTTGTAAGACTCGACGCGCTTGACAGCCGCCTCCATCCACGGTTCCTTCGCCTCACCGTAGGCGAAGGCGCCGGTGTCGGCCGCAAACCGTTGGGACAGCTCAAGTTTGAGGTTCGCGTACTCTTCACGAGCCTGGGCGTCGTGCCGCAGCCAGTCGCGGAAGTCGACAGCCCACCGCCAGTTGGCAGCACCTTCGACGCGCAGGTGCAGGTTCACCCGCCGCCCAGGATCCGCCCCGGCGTGCAGCCTCTTGCTCCAGTCACCCGCGCCACGCGGCGTGTCCTCGTACGGCCCCACGTACGGGAAACCGGCCCGTGCCAACGTCTCCCGCAGCAAGTCGGCCGTCTCCATGTCCTCGACGGCGAGCTGGAAGTCCAGCACGTCCTTGGCCGCGAGCCCGGGAACCGACGTCGACCCGATGTGCTCCACGTGCCGGCCACCGGCCGCCAGGCTGATCCGCCGCGCGATCCGCCGCGCCTGCGCGGGCCAGCGCGAGTCGTACGGCACGACGATCGGCGCCCCAGGCGCGTAAGACTGCGTGCGCACGTTCTTCTCGAACCCCACCAGCCGGTCCCACAACGCCGTGACGTCCGGAACCTCACCGCTGTTGTCCAGCCACACGTCCGCAACGGCCCGGCGCTGCTCGTCGGTGGCCTGCGCGGCGATCCGGTTCTCGGCATCCCGCCGATCCATGCCCCGGCTGGTGACGAGCCGCCGCAACCGCGTCTCCGAGTCCGCGTACACGACGATCACCAGGTGGTAGGCCGCCGCCATGTCCCGCTCCACCAGCAACGGGATGTCGTGCACCACGATCGCGTCCTCAGGCGCCTCACCCATCCGCTGACCGGTGAGCGCGCCGATGCGCGGGTGCGTGATCCCGTTGAGCGTCTGCCGCGCTTCCTCACTGGCAAACGCCTTGGCCGCCAGCGCCGCACGATTCAACGTGCCGTCACCGTGGAGAACGTCCTCACCGAACGCCTTGACGACCTCCTTGAGCCCGTCGGTACCAGGCTCCAGCACCTCACGCGCGAGCTTGTCCGCGTCGATGACGACAGCGCCGCGCTCTTCCAGCAGCTTCGCGACCGTCGACTTGCCGGACCCGATTCCCCCGGTCAACCCCACCCTGAGCATGCCGGTCAGGTTAGCCGGGCCAGCGGAACCAGCAGGACCGACACCACCACCGCGACCACGGCGACCGTGCCGAAACCCGTGGCAGCCCCGACCGTCCCGATCACCGCGACGCCCAGCGCCAGCCCGAACTCCATCCCCGTCTCCGACACCGCCGCCGCCGATCCCGCCTTCTCCGGCGGCGCCGCCCCGACGATCAGATCGGTGCTCAACGCCATCACCGGCCCCTGCCCGATATAGACCACGAAGATCCCGAGCACCGTCGCGAACGGCACGATCGCGAACCCGGCGGCCGCCACGACCAACGCCACCGCCACGGTCCGGCCGGCCCCGAAGGCACCGGCGAGACGCGGAGCGAGCACCGACGTCAGGACCATCGCGACAGACGCGGGCAGCAGGAGAAGCCCCGCCCGCAACGGCGAAAAGTGCTCCTGCAACTGCTGCGTGACCAGCAGGTAGACCCCAGCCGTGACCGCGGCGTCCGCGATCAGCACCACCACAGCACGCCCGAACCGTCCCCGGAACAGCGTCATCTCGATCAACGGCCGCGCGATCTTCCGCTGCCGCCGCACGAACCACACGCCGAGCCCCAGCCCCGCAACCGCCGGAACCACGTCGAAGTGCTTGATGCCGTAAACCGTCAGAACCGTCGCCCCGAGCACGAGCCCGACACTCGGCAGATCCACCCGCTCCTTCGGCCCATGCTGCTCCGGCAGCACAAACGGCCCAATGACCAGCAACAACACCATCACCGGCACCGCCGCCAGAAACGCCGACCCCCACCACCACGTCTCCAGCAACGCCCCGCCGACCACCGGCCCC
Source organism: Lentzea indica (assembly GCF_012184385.1). Taxonomy (GTDB): domain Bacteria; phylum Actinomycetota; class Actinomycetes; order Mycobacteriales; family Pseudonocardiaceae; genus Lentzea; species Lentzea indica. The sequence goes on along the minus strand of NZ_VSRL01000045.1, from coordinate 37,805 downwards.
AGCGCCACACCACCGGACATCGCCGCCGCCCAGACCCCGATCGCCGTGCTCCGCCGAGCCCGGAACATCGTGCTGATCAACGCCAGCGTCGACGGCATCAACGTCGATCCCGCAACACCGAGCAGTGCCCGTGCCGCGATCAACGCCTCCGGCGAAGGCGCATACGCCGCCAGCACCGACGCTCCCGCGAACGCCGCCGCACCGATGAGCAACAGTTTCCGCCGCCCGATCCGGTCGCCGAGCACCCCCATCGGGATGAGCAGCGCGGCGATCACGAACCCGTAGCTGTCGAGAATCCAGAGCAACTCCGTGTCGCTCGGCTGCAAACTCCTCGCGAGGTGCGGCGACGCGAGGTAGAGGATCGTGACGTCCATGGCGAGCACGGCCGTGGGCAGCGCGAGGACCGCCAGCCCCAGCCAGGACCGCACACCCTCCGTTGATCGAGTTGTCATGTGCCGACGCTAAAGTCTCACATGGGTGTGAGAGTCAAGGGGGAATTCGCATGCGGATCGGAGAGCTGTCCCGCCGCACCGGCGTGAGCCAGCGGCTACTGCGCTACTACGAGGAACAGGGCCTGCTCACGCCACAACGCCTGCCCAGCGGCTACCGCGTGTACGGCGACCCCGACGTCCTGCGCGTGGCCCACATCCGCAGCCTGCTCGCCGCCGGCCTCTCGACGGAAACGATCGCGGAAGTGCTGCCCTGCATGGGCGTGGACGGCGAACGCCTGATCGCCTCGATCTGCCCCGAACTGGTGGACGAACTCCTGGTCGAACGCGCCCGGATAGCCGAGTCGATCCGCGCGCTTCAAGAAGCTCAGTCCGCTTTGGACACCATCATCACCGCTAGACCGGCGGCGTCATCGACTGCTGCGCGAGTACCGGCAGGATCGCCGTGAGCTTGGCCTGGGGGATGAAGTTGTGCCGGTTGCGCACCACGAACGTGGACTTGCCGAGCCACCCGATCAACAGCTGCTCGTCCTTGCCCTCGATCAACATGCCCTTCTGCTTCCCGACGTCGACCTCGGTGACCTTCGCCCCGTCCTGCCGCTCAGCCTCAACACTCTCGTTGACCCGAGTACGAGCCGTCAGCTCGTCCGTGTAGGTCGAGAGCCCGATGACGATCTTCGCGTCCGGCAGGTTCCGCTTCTCCGGAATGCCGTAGTAACAGTCGATCTTGCCAGTGCGCCCGATCCCCGGCTCCTTGATGCCATGATGATCCGAGGCTCACCAGGAAGCTCCTGCCCCAGCGCGGCGTTCATCGCATCAGCGGACACGACGAGCTCGCAGTCGTCAGGCAACGGCCGATCAACCATCAACGGAACCCGCGACGGCGTGGTCGGCGGCGTGATCTTCGGGATTTGTGGTGGCGGCGCTTGGGTTTGCGGAACCGCGGACGAGCAGGCCGCGCAGACCGACAGCGCCGCCGCGCTCAGCACCACGAAGAACTTGTTCCCACGCATAGGTTTGCCAACCTACACAACGGACTTGACCCTCCACCACAGAGTGAACGGTGACGCGCCACCACGAAAGCAAGGCCGAGCAGTCCCTCCGCGATGGCGCAGCCGAGCCCGTCCACCCCCGCGAAGGCGCAGCCGAGCCCGTCCTTCACACACCCAGTGGGTGGGGTGGTCCCGTCACGAGTCGTGCCGATGCTGTTGCCGCGCCCAGGGAGGAGGGTCAAGTCGACACGCTTTTCGTCGACTTGACCCTCCTCCCTGGGTGTGGCTGCCTTCGAGTACGACTCGTGACGGGACCACCCCACGCCAACCGCAACCACCTACGCAGCAGCAAGCCGCCAACAGCAGCAGGCGTGCCATCAACCCGCCGACGGCGCTGGACAGGTCTTTGATCAGATTGGCGGGGTCTGGGGCGGAGCCCCAGAAAGCAACCGGCACACCAGCACGCAACCCAACCCACCTACGGACAACAAACCGGCACCCGCCAACGAAACAGGGGGACGACCCACGGACCGTGGGCGACCACCTCCGGCAAGAGCGCGCACACCGCACGCTAACGCAGGCGTCCCCCCGATCCGGGAACCCCTACAACTCAACCTACTCAGCACCCCCGACAAAAAACGACAAAGACCCCCGCACCCAAAAAGGATGCGAGGGCCTCCGTCAGTCAGCTACACGAAGCAGCGACAGCGACTCACATGCCGCCCGACAGCTTCTCGCGAAGCGCCGCGAGCTGCTCGTCCGAAGCCAGCGTGCCACCGGACTGAGCCGGCGCACCGACCGAAGCGGAAGGAGCGTCGCCACCGGAGGTGTAGTTGCCCGCACCCTCGGCCGTCGCCTCTTCCTCGGCCTCGGCGGCCTTGCGGATCTGCTTCATGTGGGCCTCGTAACGAGTGTGCGCCTCGGCGTACTGGCGCTCCCACTCCTCACGCTGCTTGTCGAAGCCGTCCTGCCACTCCTGGGTCTCCGGGTCGAAGCCCTCGGGGTAGATGTAGTTGCCCTGGTCGTCGTACTCGGCGGCCATGCCGTACTGGGTCGGGTCGAACTCGGTGTCGACCGTGAAGCCCTCGTTGGCCTGCTTGAGCGACAGCGAGATGCGGCGACGGTCGAGGTCGATGTCGATGACCTTGACCATGACGTCGTCGCCGACCTGGACGACCTGCTCCGGGATCTCGACGTGGCGCTCGGCCAGCTCGGAGATGTGGACCAGGCCCTCGATGCCCTCGTCCACGCGGACGAACGCACCGAACGGAACCAGCTTGGTGACCTTGCCCGGCACGATCTGGCCGATCGCGTGGGTGCGGGCGAACTGGCGCCACGGGTCTTCCTGGGTCGCCTTCAGCGACAGGGAGACGCGCTCGCGCTCCATGTCGACGTCGAGGACCTCGACGGTGACTTCCTGGCCGACCTCGACAACCTCGGACGGGTGGTCGATGTGCTTCCAGGACAGCTCCGAGACGTGGACGAGACCGTCGACGCCACCCAGGTCCACGAAGGCACCGAAGTTGACGATCGAGGACACGACGCCCTTGCGGACCTGGCCCTTCTGCAGCTGGTTGAGGAACTCGCTGCGGACCTCGGACTGGGTCTGCTCCAGCCACGCGCGGCGGGACAGAACCACGTTGTTGCGGTTCTTGTCCAGCTCGATGATCTTCGCCTCGAGCTCACGGCCGACGTACGGCTGGAGGTCGCGGACGCGACGCATCTCGACGAGCGAGGCGGGGAGGAAGCCGCGGAGGCCGATGTCGAGGATGAGACCACCCTTGACGACCTCGATGACCGTGCCCTTGACGGGCTCGTCCTTCTCCTTGAGCGCCTCGATGGTGCCCCAGGCCCGCTCGTACTGAGCGCGCTTCTTGGAGAGGATCAGGCGGCCTTCCTTGTCCTCCTTCTGGAGAACAAGCGCCTCGACCTCGTCACCGACCTTGACGACCTCGTTGGGGTCGACGTCGTGCTTGATCGACAGTTCACGCGAGGGGATGACGCCCTCGGTCTTGTAGCCGATGTCGAGCAGGACCTCGTCCCGATCGACCTTGACGATCGTGCCCTCAACGATGTCGCCATCGTTGAAGTACTTGATCGTCTTGTCGATAGCTGCGAGGAAGTCCTCCTCCGTCCCGATGTCGTTGATCGCGACCTGCTTGGGAGCAGCGGCAACGGGGGCGGTGGTGGTGTCGGTGGACATTAGGTAGGTGGCTCCGGTACGGATTGGCATTGATGGCTGGTAGTGGTGCGCGCGCAGCGTCGCAGCGACCTGGAATCCCGACCGTTCTGGATCATGGGCAGCACTAACCCACTACGCACGCGATATCGTACGCGGCCGCGAGACGCGCAAGCAAACCAGCCCCCATGTGAAGGAGCAGTGTGTCCAACCAGCACGCGAGCGCGGAACAAGCGCTCGGCACCGCCGGCATCGTCAAGCGCGGGGCGGACGCCGCCGAGTCACGCGTGGCGAACCGAATCTGGTGGGACGCGGACGCCGACGACTACCACGAGACGCACGGCGACTTCCTCGGTGCGGCGGACTTCGTCTGGTGCCCTGAGGGCCTGCGCGAGGAAGAGACCAGGTTCCTGGGTGACATCGCTGGTCAGAGCATCTTGGAGGTCGGATGCGGCAGTGCCCCGTGCGCACGCTGGCTCAAGGCCAACAAGGCGAACGTCACCGCACTCGACATCTCCGAGGGCATGCTCCGGCACGCGCGTGAAAGCAACGCCAGCACCGGCATCGACGTACCACTCGTCCAGGCGAGCGCCGACCAGTTGCCGTTCAGGCAGGACACCTTCGACGCCGCCTGCTCGGCGTTCGGCGCCGTGCCGTTCGTGGCCGACGTCCAGGAGATCTTCAGCGAGGTCGCCCGCGTGCTCAAGCCCGGCTCGCCCTGGGTCTTCGCGGTCAACCACCCGATGCGATGGATTTTCCCGGACGACCCCGGCCCGCTCGGCCTCACGGTCACGCAGTCGTACTTCGACCGCACTCCTTATGTAGAGGTCGACGGCGAGGGCCACGCCACCTACGTCGAACACCACCGCACGCTCGGCGACTACGTCCGGGCGCTCACGAACACCGGTTTCGTCGTCGAGGACCTGGTCGAGCCCGAGTGGCCGAAGGGGCACACCCGGATCTGGGGCCAGTGGAGCCCGCTGCGCGGCAAGCTCTTCCCCGGCACCGCGATCTTCCGCACCCGCTTGACGTCGTAATCTCATCGTTCATGACCTCGGCACGCGGACTGGTGGCGGCCCAGTCAGCACGTTTCGCGTCGCTGGACCCGTTGCTCCCGCCCGCCACCGAACCGCCGCCGGACGGCCACGTCATCACGGCGGCGCTCGCGGACGGGACGCGCGTCGCCGGGGTCATCAGCCACCAGACCTTCGAAGCGCACTCGATCACGAGACTGTGGTCGGCGGCGGAGGTGTGGGAGCTGCTGCCACTGGTCGGCACCACGCAGGGCATGGACGCGTTGCTCACGCGGTGGCGGAAGCACCTCGACACACAAGAGATAGGCGAAGACACGGCGTGCGTCGTGCACTGGCCGAGCCGTGACACGAAGGCCGCACGCGCGTTCCTCGACCACGGCCTGGTGCCGCTGTCCGTGCTCGGCATCAGGCTGCGGACCCCTCAGCCGCACGTTCCGCGGACGCTCACGATCCGCCGCGCCACCCCGCACGACCTGGAAACCGTGCTGGAGCTGTCACTGGCCGAGCTGGAGTACTCGTCGTTCGTCGGCTCCACGATCGTTCGACCCGAAGCACCGGCTCTCAAACGACGCGCGCTCGCCGAGCGTCTCACCAACGCGAGCCCCATCTGGCTCGCCGAACGCGACGGCATCGCGGTGGCGCTCGCCGAGTGCGCGATCGTGTCGTCCGAGCCGGGTACCAGCGCGGCGGCGAGACTGCCGCGCGGACGCTGGGGCTATGTGAACTGCGTCTCCGTGCTGCCGGGCGCCCGCGGCACCGGCATCGGTCAGCAGCTCGTCGCCCACGCCCACCAGGAACTTCACCGGATGGGCACGGTCGGCACGTACCTCTACTACAACCCGCCGAACCCGCTGAGCTCGGTGTTCTGGCCACGTCAGGGCTACCGGCCGCTGTGGACCGTGTGGGAAGTACGCCCCGCCTCCGCCCTTAGGTGACCTATGTCCGAGTTGCCACGCGGCCATGACTGCGTGAGAATTTGTACTGACCGGTCAGTTTAAACGGAAGGTAAAGCCGTGGAGATCCGCGCTCAACGCGCAGGCGTCAACGGGGCACATGGTCCTCTGCTCCTGCCGACTTCGCTCACCGCGAAGCCAGGAGAGCTGACGCTGGTCGCGGGCGAACCCGGCACCGGTCACACGGCGCTCGGCCTGCTGCTCTCCGGCCGGATGAAGCCCTCCACGGGCACGGTGTCGCCGGACGCCAAGACGCTGCGCAAGCAGGTCGTGCTCATCGACGCCCCCGAGGTGAACGAGCCGGAGGAGGCGCTGTCGCTGGCCGCCGTCGTCGGCGAGGAGCTCGCGATGAACGGCATGCCGTCCGGCAAGAAGGCCGTGCACGACTGGTTGGTGGAGCACGCCGCCGACGAACACGCCGCCAAGCGCTTCGAGCACGTGCCGGCGCAGACGCGGTGCGCGGTGATGCTCGAACTGGCCTCCGCGCGCCCCGGCGTCACGGCGCTCGTCCTCGACTGCCCTGACCGCTACCACCCCAACCCGCGCGAGTGGTTCGCCTTGGCGCACAACTACGTGACCCCCGAACGGTCCGTGGTCGCCCTGTGCTCGAACTCCTCCGCTCACATTCTCCTTTCGGCCAACATCCTCGACATCCCGCACGCACGCCTTGGTGAGGACAACGACACCAAGATGGAGATCACCGCATGAGTGCCCTTCGCATGGCCTTCAACGAGCTTCGCCGGGTCACCTCCGGCAAGCTGCCCAAGCTCGCCGTTCTGGCACTGGCGCTCGTGCCGCTGCTTTACGCGTCGCTCTACCTGTACGCCAACAAGGATCCGTACGCGAACCTCAACCAGGTTCCCGCCGCGTTGGTCGTGAAGGACAAGGGTGCCAAGGACCTCAACGCCGGCAAGGAGGTCGCGGACGAGCTGCTGAACGGCAAGAAGTTCAACTGGCAGGTCGAGGAAAGCGCCGCCGATGCCGACGAGGGCGTGCGCAAGGGCAAGTACATCTTCGCCCTGACGCTGCCGGAGGACTTCTCCGAGGCGCTCACGTCGCCGGAATCCCAGAAGCCGCGCCAAGGCGTGCTGACCCTCACGACCAACGACGCCAACAACTATCTGGGCAGCACGATCGCGAACCAGGTCGTCTCCGAGGTGCGCCGCGCCGTCACGGCGAAGGTCTCCACCGAGGCCGCCGACAAGCTGCTGCTCGGCTTCTCGACGATCCGCCAGGAGACCACCAAGGCGGCCGACGGCGCCACGCAGCTCGCTTCCGGCAACGCCGAGCTGCGCGACAAGCTGAAGGAACTCGACAAGGGCGTCCAGCAGCTCTCCACCGGCGCGGTGACGGCCGCGAACGGCGCCGCGCAGCTCCGTGACGGCACGCACCAGATGCGTTCTCAGGCCTCGGTGCTGCCCGACAGCACCCGTCAGCTCGCGAACGGCGCACGCCAGGTCGCGGACGGCAACGAGACCGCCGCGCGCCAGGCCGAGGAGTACGCGAAGAAGGCCCAGGCGCTGGTCGGCGTGCTCGACCAGGCGAACGGCGACATCGCGAACCGCTTGCGTGCCCTCGGTTTCAGCGAGGACCAGGTGCAGAACGTGATGAACACGCTCGGCCAGGTCCGCAAGCCCGTCGACGACGCCAACGGCAAGGTCCAGGGCGCGTCGGGCGATCTGCGCAAGCTCGCGAACGGCGCGGACCAGGTGGCCGACGGCGCCGAGACGCTCGCCTCGAAGATGCCGGGCCTGTACGACGGCATCGTGAAGGTCGACGACGGCCTCACCACACTCGCGGACGGCAACGCGAAGATCCGCGACGGCCTGCGGACGGCCGCGACGGGCACTCCGCAGTTCGTTGACGGCTCTTCGAAGCTCGCGAACGGTTCGGCGGAACTGCGCGACGGCCTGACCGGCGGCGTGAACAAGATCCCGAACGCGGACGACCCGACGCGCGCCGCGATCGCGCAGGCGATCGGTGACCCGGTGGCGGTGCGCGGGCTGTCCCAGACGAAGGCCGCCACGTACGGCGCCGGCCTGGCCCCGTTCTTCCTGGGCCTGGCGACGTGGATCGGCGCGTTCGTGCTGTTCCTGCTGCTGCGCCCGTTGTCACGCCGTGCGCTGGCCGCCGGTCAGTCCGCGCTGCGAGTCGCGGTGGGCGGATGGTTGCCGGGTGCGTTGCTGGGCATCGTGCAGGTGCTGGTGATGTTCTCGGTGGTGCGGTTCGTGGTGGACAATCGAGCCGTCGAACCCCCTCGGCACGTTCGCGTTCCTCGTGCTGATGTCGCTGACGTTCGTGGCGATCCTGCACGCGCTCAACGCCGCGTTCGGCGCTGTCGGCAAGTTCCTGGGTTTGATTTTGCTGATCCTGCAGCTGGTCAGCGCGGGCGGCACGTTCCCGTGGCAGACGATCCCGGTGCCGCTGTATCCGCTGCACTACGGCCTGCCGATGGGCTACGCGGTCGACGGCCTGCGCCATCTGATGTACGGCGGCGACCTGGGCAGCGTGGGACAGGACGCTTTGATCCTTCTCGCCTGGCTGGTCGGAGCCCTAGCCTTGTCGTCCGTGGCGGCCTACAAGCAGCGGGTGTGGACAGCGTCGAAGCTGAAGCCGGAGCTCGTGCTGTGAGCGCGCGGACCACGGCGACCAAGCAGAAGCTCTTCGACGCGGCGTTGAAGCTGGTCGGCGAACGGGGCGCGGCCTCGGTGACGGTCGACGAGATCGCCGCGGAGGCGGGCGTCGCCAAGGGCACGATCTACTACAACTTCGCCTCGAAGGACGCACTGGTCGAGGCCCTGCTGCGGCACGGGGTGGAGATCCTCGCGGTCCGGCTGCGGTCCGCGGACAGCTCGGAGGACTCGCTGGAGGCACTGGTCGACGAGATGCTCGGCTTCTGGGCCGAGTACCCGGCGTTCGGCCAGCTGCTGGTCTCCGAGCTGTGGCGCACACCGGGCCAGTGGCACGGCACTCTCTCGTTGCTGCGCGACGACATCGTGTCGATCGTGCGAGGTCACATGAAGCGCCTGTCCGACGCGGGCCGCCTCCCCGACGGGGTCGAGGTCGGCACCGCGTCGGCGGCGTTGTTCGGCACCCTGCTCGTGATCGCGCTGGACTGGCAGGTGTTCCAGCCGGAACGGTCGCGGGCGGAGGTGCGCGAGTCGGTCATGCTGCTGGTGCGGGGCATGCGGTCGGCTCGCTAGGCCAGTCGTCCCCACGCGACGAACACGCACAGGGCCAGCAACACCAGGTTCGTCGCCACGGCACGCGGCTCCTTCAGCCGCGTGTGGCTGGCTGCCGCGCCCACCATCACCACGCCCAGCCCGATGGCAGCCGCCGGCGTGAGCACTGGTGCGACGCCGGTGAGCCCCGGCAGCAGGAGCCCGGCGACGGCCACCAGTTCCAGCGCGGCGACCGTCCTGATCACCGGGAGCGGGAAGAACACCACCCCGGTCTGCCCGGTCGCGAGCATGCGGTCCTTGGACTGGCTCGACTTCAGCGTGCCCGACACCAGGAACACGGCGGCCAGCACGCCCTGACAGATCCACAATGCGAGGTTCATGTCATGAAGACGTCGCTACGCCTCCCGGCGTGACAGACGGCCCGTACGGAGCGGGTCCGCCAACCGCCCGATCGAGCGACCCGTTTGGCCGCGCGGGGCCACATGGCCGCCGGTACGAACGAAGACATGCCGAAACCGCTCAGCATCCTCGTCGCTCTGCTCGCGTGCACCGTGCTCACGGCGCCCCAGGCCATCGCCGCCGCTCCCGTGACCGCCACCGCCAGCTTCCAGGAAGCCCTGTTCTCCCCCGTCGACGGCACCCTCGACTTCGAGGAGACGGCCGACGGCATCAAGGTCACCGGCAAGTTCAAGAAGGGCTTCGCCTCCGAGAAGCCCGCCGACTACCAGGTGCAGGTCCTCGACGGCACGACGGTGGTCGTGGACTTCAGCGAGGACTTCCGTGAGGTCGCCGAACTGGAGCCGCCTGCGGTCGCGGACTTCGAGTTCACGACGAAGACGAAGACGAAGATCGCCGACATCCGCAACGAGGACGCGGTGGTCCGCCAGCTCGTGGACGTCGCGGCCGGCATCAAGGTGCAGGCGGAAATCGGCCGGGCGAAGATCCAGAAGGGCTGAGACCCGGACGAACGCTCAGCGGGCGTCCTCGTAGTGCAGCGAGGGCGCCCGTCCTTCCAACGCCCGTTCCACCGCCTCCAGCACCGCACGGCTCGTGCGCTGCGAGGCATCGTGTGCGAAGTGACCGAGCAACACCTGCTGCGTCGGGTTCGGCAGCACCGGGTCCGGCACCGGTGTGCACGTGTGCACCTCCACCACCGGCGCGCCTTCTGCCAGAAGGCGCTGAACGGCGTTCAACACACCCGCTCGATAGCTGTCGTGCACCCACGCCACCAGCAGGTTCACCGCACGGCCCTGCAGCTCGTCCTCGACCTCGGACGCGAGCTCGTGAGGCTTGGTCCAGTCGGCCCTGATCCACGTCGGCCGGTGCCCCTGGCTGATCGACGCCCGCGCCGCCCGTCCCGGCCCGTCGTCCGCCATCAGCGGCCGGGTCCGCGACGGCAGCACCACCTGCCATCCGCGTGCCACCAGTTGTTGCGCACATCCGGCCAACATCCCGGTCCCGCCGAGCACCAGCGCCGTTCTCACCGAGCACGCTCCTGTCCGACCGAGGCCAGCGGCCCCGCCAGCCACCGCTCCACCTGCCCCTGCCCACGCAACCGCACGACCACGACCTCGTCGACCAGGGCGAGCACCCTGGTCCGGTTGCGCCGGTAGGTCTTCCAGCCCCACCGCAGAATGTGCTCGGGATCCGTGAACGCCGACCACAGCGACGGTTCCTGGTTACCGTTCCACAACTCCACCCTGCGCGCGCGACGTCTGACCGTGCGGCTGACCAGCCGTCCCATCACCATCGCGAACGGATGATCGAGCCACACCAACGTGTCCGCCCGCGCCAGCAGCGAGCGCCGCACCTCGTTGTACTGGAACTCGGTGACCCAGGTCTCGTCCTGGGCGAACGCCGCGACCTCGTCGCGGAACTCGGGCCGCGGAGTCCACTGTGGACCCCAGTAGAGGCTGTCCAGCTCGACCCGCCGCAGGTCATGCAGCTCGGCGATGCGCGTGCAGAGCGTCGACTTGCCGGATCCCGCGTTGCCGGCGACGAGGACGCGCCGGGGCGCGTGCGGCAGCGGATCGGCTGGTCCGAGCAACGGCATCGGGCCAGGTTAACGAAAACCCGATGATCACAAAACGAACGCAGGGCCCCCGGAACACCGGGGGCCCTGCGCTGTGAACGGACGTCAGAGAGCGGTGACGTTCGTCGCCTGCGGGCCCTTCTGGCCCTGCGTGACGTCGAACGAGACCTTCTGGTTCTCCTCGAGGCTGCGGTAGCCGCCACCGTTGAGGGCCGAGTAGTGGACGAACACGTCAGCGCCGCCGTCCTCGGGGGCGATGAAGCCGAAGCCCTTTTCGGCGTTGAACCACTTGACGGTGCCGTTTGCCATGTACTGCTCCTTCAATGCTGAAGAGCAACCGCACTTTACGGATGCCCCGTGGTTGGTCGTGAGCCGACATCCCAACCGCGAAGAAGGAGAAGCGCTCGCAACTGAAGTTCGGCGAGCGTGCAAAATAGACACGAACACAAAACCGCAACCAATTAGACAGTGTAGCGCATGTTCGCCGTCTAGTGGCGCTTGCGCTGCGGGACCGCGAACCGCTGCTGCATCGTCGAGATCCTGAAGATCAAAAATCCGGCGAACCCGGCCGCTACCAGCGCAAACACCGTGGACAGCGTCGAGAACACCACGTACACCGGCGTGTCGAGCATCAGCGACTCGAGGACGTCGGACAGCACCATCGCGAGGAACGTGTACTGCCACGGCTTGATCAACGGGCTGGCCACGCGCTGGTCGAACGGCACGTCGCGCTGCGCGGGGTCGCTGGCCTTCCACACCTGCGGCATCGTCCGCACGCCGCGCAGCGCGATCGCCTCGGCGTTGTGCGTGGCGGCGCGGAACCACAGGATGCACGCCACGGCGGCCGGCACGACCAGCACGATGGCCAGGAAGCTCCACGACGACGACCCGCCCTGCCAGTCGTTGATCGTGCCCCAGACGGACTCGGCGGCGACCAGGGCGATCAGGCCCGTGCTCACGTACCCGGTCAGCCGGACGTCCTTCAAGTCGATGTAGGTGTCCAACGCACAAACCCCCGAACACAGCGGACTCGGCGGGGAGACTACCGCCCGAAACCGCAGCCCAGCTCGGCGAACGTCGCGATCTTCTCCGCGGCGCGCACGACGACCTCGTCGACGCCGTCGAGCACCATCCGGTCGCCGACGCGGCGGGCGGGCAGCAGCGGCACGTCCGCCTGTCCGCACTGCTCGACGACCGACGTGAACGCCCGCGCGGCCGCCAGCGGTGCCACGAGGGGCTCGCCGGTCTGCCGGTGCCGGATGAGGTTCTCGAGGAGGTCAACGGGCGGCGACACGGCCATGCGGTGGTCGTTGACCGTCAGCCGGTCGTCGTCGTACCACCAGACGGCCTGCCCCAGCGATCCGTGCACCAGAACGACCGGTGGCAACGATGTCGCGGCACACAGCGTCGTCGCGACCACGACCGGCGGTGCGCCATCAGCCGTCACCCTGACGCAGGCGGTGTCGTCCGCACTGATCGTGTCGCGGCACCGGAACAGCTCCAGCTCGACGGCGATGTCCGCACGTTCCTCGACGTCGGCGAGCAACAGCGCGTTCTGAAGCGCGTGCGCGAACGGGTTCACCAGCGTCCCGTCCTCGCCCAGCCGTCCGGCCCAGGTCGTGCGCGAGTAGTAGTCGTCCGTGCGCACCCAACGCCCGGCGGCACCGATGCCCGAGATGTCGCCCAACGCGCCGGAGCCGATCAACGAGCAGAGCCGCCGGTACGAGCCCGTCCCCTGCGACTGGAACCCGACCTGGCACACCAGCCCGCGCTCCAAAGCCGTGGTGGAGATCTCGTCGAAGTCGGCCGCCGACAGCAGCGCCGGCTTCTCGACGAGCACGTCGCACCCGAGCGCGAAGGCCGACAGCACGATGTCCCGGTGCGTCGACGGCGGCGAGGAGACCACCACGATCTCGGGATGGAGCTCGGCGGCCAGCGACGGCAGGTCGGGGTACGACGGCACCGGCACGTCGACGTCCGCCACGTCGACGACACCGACGAAGGTCGCGACCCCGTCGTGGCCGAGCCGGAGCAGGTTCTCGACGTGCCGTGCCCCGTGCCCACGCGCTCCGACCAGCGCAACACGCATCGTCCTCACCCTTCTCGGGTGGACTCCGCCGCCAGCGCGAGGGGTCCGGCGATCACCAGCGCCAGCGGAGGCAGGGCCCACACCAGCACACCGGCGACCACCAACGCGGCCATCAGCATCGGCCGAGGTGCTTCGAATTTCAATGCGCCGCGCCAACCAAGACCGGCTTGCGCCAGCAACCAGGCACCGGCAGCGGCCGAAGCGGTCAGAACAGCCACCCGAACGGGCGCAGGCGCCGGCAACACGGTCAGCACCACCACGACGTCCACCACCAGCACCGCCCACAGCACCGCGAACACCACCCCCGGCACCCACTGAACGCGCAGCAACGACCAGAACCGCCCGGCGGGAAGACCGCCTCTCAGGACGGCGCACCCCGCCCCGAACGCCGAGAACGCGGTCACCAGCGGCAGCGAGGCCACGAACACGAACAGCCCCACGAGCAGGGTGTCGGCGAGGACCTCCAACCGTTCGCGAGTCATCCCTTCAGCCCCGTCGTGGCCACCCCGGCGACCAGGAACCGCTGGAACGCCAGGAAGAACAACCCGATCGGCACCAGCGACAGCACCGACATCGCGAACATCGGCCCGTACGAGGACGACGAGGTCTGGTCGATGAACAGCCGCAGCCCCATCGGGATCGTGTAGTTCTCCGTCGAGGACAGGTAGATCAGCTGGGAGAAGAAGTCGTTCCAGGTCCAGATGAACGTGAAGATCGCCGTCGTCACCATCGCCGGCCTCGACAGCGGCAGCACCACGTACCGGTAGTTCCTGATCGGCCCGCAGCCGTCGATCTTCGCGGCCTCGTCCAGCTCGTACGGGATGCCGCGCATGAACTGCACCATCAGGAACACGAAGAACGCGTCGGTGGCCAGCAGCTTGGGCAGGATCAGCGGCACGAACGTGTCGATCATCTCCAGCCGCTGGAACACCACGTACTGCGGGATGAGCGTGACGTGGGCGGGCAGCATGATCGTGACCAGCGCGAACGCGAACAGCGGGCCGCTGAGCCGGAACCGCAGCCGCGCGAACGCGTAGGCCGCCAGTGAGCACGACACGACGTTGCCGATCACCGCCCCCGAGGCGACGATCGTGGAGTTGGCCAGGAACGTCCAGAACGACTCGCCGCCCACGCCTTCCAACGCGCCCGCGTAGCCGTCGGTGGTCACGCGTCCCGGGAACAGCGACCGCAGGTTCGCGACGAGGTCCTCGACCGGTGTCAGCGACGCCGAGATCAACCACACGATCGGGTACAGCACCAGGGCCAGCGCGGCCAGGCACAACGTGAAGATCGCTGCCCGTTTCATCGCTCGTCTCCGTAGAACACCCAGTACCGCGAGGTACGGAACAGCACCGCGGTGATCAACGCGATCGCCACCAGCAGCACCCACGCCATGGCCGACGCATAGCCCATGCGGAACTCCGTGAACCCGCGCTCGTACAGGTAGAGCGTGTAGAACAACGTCGAGTCGGCCGGTCCACCGCGGCCGCCGCTCACCACGAACGCCTGCGTGAACGCCTGGAACGCGTGGATCGTCTCCAGCACCAGGTTGAAGAACAGCACCGGCGACAGCATCGGCAGCGTGATCGACCACAGCCGCCGCCACCACCCCGCGCCGTCCACCGCGGCCGCGTCGAACAGGTCGCGCGGGATCTGCTGCAGCCCGGCCAGGAAGATCACCATCGGCGCACCGAACTGCCACGCGGACAGCAGCACGATGGTGACCAGCGCGTGGTCCGGCGTGTCGACCCAGGTGTCGAAGATCGCCCGCCACGCCAGCGCCAGCCCGACCGACGCGCCCAGCAGCGAGGGCGCGTAGAAGGCCGAGCGGAAGAACGCCTGTCCCTTGCCGCGCAACGAGTTCAGCAGCAACGCGACGGCCAGCGCGAGTACGAGCTTCAACGGCACCGACCACGCGACGTACCGCAGGGTGACGCCGACCGAGTGCAGGTAGCGCGGGTCGTCGCCGAAGAGCTTGGCGTAGTTGTCGACGCCGACCCACCGCGGTTCGTTGAACAGGTCGTAGTCGGTGAACGACAGGTACAGCGACACGACCATCGGTGCGACGGTGAGGCCGATCGCACCGAGCAGCCACGGACCCAGGAACAGGTAGGCAACGCCCTGCGAGCGCCGTTGAGCAAGCGCCACTACTTCAACGCTTCTTCCGCATCACGCCAGAACTCGTCCAACGCCTGATCGATCGTCTTCTTCCCGAAAACGACCTCCTCGTGCTTTCGCTGCATCAGCTTGTAGATCGTGCCGTCGCCCTTCGGCGGTGCGGCCGGGGCGTCGCCGAGCTTCGCGTCGACCGACTTCTGGTACTCGAAGATCACCTTGTTGGCACCGCTGAGGTTCTGCGCCACGGCCTCGCGGATCTTCAGGTTCGCCGGCAGGCCGCGGTTCGCGCCGAGGATCTTGCCCGCTTCCTGGTCGTTGAGCAGGAAGTCGATCAGCTTGACCGCAGCGTCCTTGTTCTTGGTGCGGGCGGACGCACTGATCAGCTGCGACGGCTTGCGGTAGGAACCCAGGGCTTCTTTGCTGTCACTGGGGTACGGGCCGAGCTTGAGCTCGTCAGGGCGCACCGTGTTGTAGCCGCCGTAGAGGCTGTCGTAGCTGTGTTCGGACGCCGAGAGCTTCTTGCCCATCGGGGTCTGCTCTGCGCCGGCGTTCAGCGTGGTCACCAGCTCGGCGGGCGTCGTGGCCTGGGCGTCGCGGAAGTCCTTGGACAGCTGCCAGAACGCCTTCAGGTCGTCCTTGGTGTAACCGAGCTTGCCGTCTTGGTAGAGAGCCTTGCCGCGCTGCCGCAGCCAGGTCTCGAAGACGTCCTCGGTGCCGCCGAAGTCCGTGGAACCCGCGATCTTGCCGCCGGTGCTCGCCTGGATCTTGCCGGCGATCTGTTTGTAGTCGGCCCAGGTCCAGCCGATCGTCGGTTCAGGCACTCCGGCGGCAGTGAACAGCTTCGGGTCGTAGACGATCGTGGTGGCGTTCTGCGCCAACGGCATCGCGACCTGCTTGCCGTTCAGCTTGCCGCTGCCGATGAAGCCCTGGTTCCAGTCCGCGGTCCGGATCTCTTTGCCCACGTACGGGGTGAGATCCAGCAGCACGTTGCGACCCGCGTACTCGTTGAGGTAGCGGTAGTCCATCTGGATCACGTCCGGCGCGTTGCCGCCGGCGATCTCGGTGGAGAGCTTCTCGAAATAGTTCTGGAAGTTCTGGAACGACGTCGAGACCTTGATGTCCGGGTTGCGGCTCTCGAACAGCTTCACCGCCTCGTTGGTGACCTTGGCGCGGTCGTCGTTGCCCCACCAGATGAAGCGGATCTCGGCCTGGCCGCCGCCGCTTTTCGAACCGCATCCGGCCGCCGCCAGCACAGTGCACAGCATCAAGCCCACAGCCTTGTGTGCTCCCACAGATCTCCCTTTCAGCGAAGGTCGATGACGTCTGCCACGCGGACCGGTTCCCCGGTCTCGAAGCTGCGGTTGGCGGCGAAACCAGTCAGCAGCGAGAGCGCGCCGTCGTAGTGCGTTGCCTTGCGTCCCAACGGGTCTTCCTGCCCGGCCGGTCCGTACAGCGCGTCGACCATCCGTTTGTCGGCGCCACCGTGACCGTCACGGTCGTACTCCAGCGGGATCTCCTCCCGTTCCTCGAACAGCCGTTGCACGGAGAGCTTCGCCCACCCCTCCTCCGGGTTGGCGTTGACGCCGTGCACAGTCGGGTTCTGGCTCGACACCCAGGAGTTCTCGACCACCTCGAGCTCAAGGCGTCCCTTGCTGCCGTTGACCATCAGCCGATAGCCCTCCCACGGCGAGTAGGCCGTGAGGTGGTAGGTCAGGTTCGCGCCACTGGCGTAGCGGACGAGCACCGACATGTCGTCCTCAATGGACACACCTGGCTCGAACGGGTTCTGGTCGCGCCGGTAGCCGTCTTCGTGCTGTGCGTCGAGGTAGAGCTTCTTGAGCCAGTCGTTCTGCTCCAGCTTGATCGCGAACCGGTCGTCGTGGGAGTAGCCGTGCCGCTCGCCGTTTTCCTCGCCGTAGAAGAACAACCGGCCGTGTGCGTACACGGTCTCCGGCACCGAGCCGACCCACCAGTTGAGCAGGTCGAAGTGGTGGGTCGCCTTGTGCACCATGAGGCCGCCGGAGTTGGCCTTGTCGCGGTGCCAGCGGCGGAAGTAGTCGGCCCCGTGCCTGGTGTCGAGCAGCCACTCGAAGTGCACGGACCCGATCTCGCCGACGGCGCCGTCCGCGAGCAGTTCGCGGACCTTCTCGTGGACCGGGTTGTAGCGGTAGTTGAACGTGACGGTGACGTTGCCGTCGTTGCGGTGCACCGCGTCCAGGATCTTGCCCGCCGACGGGACGTCCGTCGTCATCGGCTTCTCCGTCACGACGTCGCGACCGGCGTCCAGCGCCTCCACGACGTACATGTCGTGATACCGGTCGACCGTGGTCACCACGACCACGTCGACCTGCTGCTCGTCGAGCATCCTGAGGAAGTCTTGGGCGTCGTAGGTGGGAACCGGCTCGACCCCCAGATCGGCGAGCCGGTCGTTGTGGACGTTCATCCGGGTGTGGTTCACGTCGGCGAACGCGACGAGCTGACAGGTGTCCGCGTGCTCGACCGCGATGGCGTGGATGTGCCGCTCCGCCCGTGATCCCGTGCCGACCACGGCGTAGCGCCTGCGGACCATCGCAAACCTCCCCGGTAAACGGTGTCCACACGCTAGCCGCACCGGCCCTGACCTCGTCAAGAGTTCGCGAAAACGTTTTCGGCTGTTTCATAGACGTGAACTGGATGATGGGCCCATGCCGACCCCTGTTGTCCTCGACTGCGACCCCGGCCACGACGACGCGATCGCGATCTTGCTGGCCGCCGGTGCACCCGAGATCGACCTGCGCGCGATCACCACTGTCGCCGCCAACCAGACGCTCGACAAGGTCACTTTGAACGCTCAACGGGTCTGCTCGGCCGCCGGAATTTCGGTGCCGATCGCCCGTGGTTGCGCACGACCGTTGGTGCGGCCGTTGTACGTGGCGGAGGACATCCACGGTGAGTCCGGAATGGACGGTCCGGCGTTCGGCTCGCTCTCCGTTGACGTGGTTGAGGATCATGCGATCGACGTGATGCACGCCCAGATGCCGGCGACGTTGGTCGCGACCGGGGCGTTGACGAACGTGGCTTTGTACTTGCGGCGCTACGGAACGTCCGCGGTGCGCGAGATCGTGTTGATGGGCGGGTCGACCGAGCGCGGCAACACCACGCCGTACGCGGAGTTCAACATCTACGTCGACCCGGAGGCCGCCGCGATCGTTTTCGGAAGCGGTGTGCCGGTCACGATGATCGGGCTCAACGTGACGCACCAGGCGCTGGTCACACCTTCCGTTGTGGCGCGGTTGAACGCGTTGGGCTCGCTCGGGCGCATGTGCGGGGAGCTGATGACGTTCTTCGCCGCGACCTATCGCGAGGTGTTCGGCTTCGAGGCGCCGCCGTTGCACGACCCGGTGGCGGTGGCTCGGGTGATCGATCCTTCACTGGTGACGTGCGTCGAGGCGTTCGTGGGGATCGAGACCTCGGGGACGTTCACGCGTGGCGCGACGGTGGTGGATCTGCACGGCCGGTTGGGGCACCCGCCGAACGCGCGGGTGGCCATCGGGTTGGACGTGGACCGGTTCTTCGATCGGGTCGTCGACGCTGTGGGGCGCCTCACGTAACAGCTTTGACGCTGTGGCGATGGAACGCGAAAGGGGCCGATCCTGGGGGGACCATGACCAATCCCGTTTTCGATCCGCAGCAGCCTGCGGACGCCGCGGTGCAGCCGGAGATCCCGCCTGCCGGGCAGGAGATTCCGTCGGCTGGTCCGGAGATTCCGCTGGCAGGGCCGGAGTTCGAGGTGTACACGCCTCCGGCGTTCATGCCACCGCAGCCGCCCGTCATGCCGGCTCCGGTTCCGCCGAAGCCGAAGAAGACCGGTGTGGTCGTACTCGCGATCTTCACCGTGCTGCTGTTCGGCACGGCGGGTGCCTTCGGCACGCTCTTCTTCGTGGAGAAGAAGCACTCCGCCGACCTGTCCACGCAGATCGAGTCCCAGGATCGGGAGATCGCCGACCTGACCAAGAAGGCCAAGGACAGCAAGGACGAGGCCGTCAAGGCCGCGGACGTGCAGAAGAAGGCCGAAGAGGCGCAGAAGCGGGCAGAGGCGGAGGCGGCGACGTCGCTGCAATGCCGTGACGCGGCTCGTGCGCTGAGGGCGGCGGCCATCGCGAACGACCAGACCAAGGGCGAAGCGGCGGCGAGGGACGTCTTCACCCACTGCTGATACCCGAACAAAAAGCCGGGGCCCGCGGCCCCGGCTTTTGCTTTGTCAGATCAGGCGATCCCGCGGTCGCTCAGCAGCGCCCACTGGCTCCAGCCCGCCTTCTCCTTGTGGAAGCGGCGGATCAGCTTGCCGTCGTCCGTGCGGGCGAAGACCTCGACCGTCTTGGTCTGCGCGTGGTACATCGCGGTCGGCGCCTCGGCGACCTTGGTGGTGCCGAGCTTGGCCCACGGGGTCCAGCCGCTGTCGGTCGCGCGGGAGTGCTCGGCGTAGCCGCCCTCACCAAGCTGCACGACGTCGATCGAGCCGGTCGTCGTGTTGAACACCGCCGACGGCGCGCCGGTGCCCTTGCCGCCCAGCGACTTCCAGACACCCGCCGCGTACTGCTCGACGCTGCCGGACGCGGTGCGGACGAAAACCTGGTCGACGGCGACGCTCGGGTCGCTGACGATCTTCGTGTCGCCCTGGTCCTTCCAGGCGGTGCCGTCCCACTTGACCAGCTTGTCGTCGGCGGAACGCGCGTAGACGTCCTTGTCGGCGACGGCCGGGTTGCCCTGGATCTTGCGGTCGCCCAGCGGCGCCCACTTGTCCGTGAAGCGCAGCAGGAGGCCGTCCGCGCCACGAGCGAGGACCTCGACGGCCTTGGACTTCTCGTTCCACTGCAGCGTCGGGTCGCCCGCGACGGCCGTGTCGCCCAGCGCGACCCACTTGCCGTCGACACGGCGGTAGACCTTGTCGTCCGTGCCGCGCGCGAACACCTCGACGATCTTCGTCTCCGGGTTCATCAGCGCGACCGGGTCACCGGCGAAGAGCTCGGACCCGAGCTGCTGCCAGCCGTTCCAGCGGCTCGTCTTGTGGAAGTTCGTGATGATCGTCCCGTCGGCGGCGCGCGCGTAGATCTCGAGCTGCTGCTGGCCGGTGTTCGAGATCTGCGGGCCGGCGTTGACGATCGGCTTGTCCGTCACCGGGGTCTCGCTGCCGGCGCTGCTGCCACCGGACTCGACGAGGTTGTTGTAACGCAGCGGCACGTACCTGCGCGCGGTGGCGGCGCTCCAGACCCGCTGGACCGGCCGGCTGCCGTCCGGGCCCGCCTGCTCGCGCACGATCGGCCGCGTCTTGGCGGCGTCCGCCCAGCCGATGAACAGCGCGACGTGGTTCAGGCGGTCGTTGAGCGCGTCGCCGGGACGGAGGTCCTCCCAGTCGATGCGGTGCGCGACCTGCTCGAGGATGTGGGTCGTGTAGGAGATGCGCAGGCCCCAGGCCATCGACACGAAGCCGGAGCAGTCCGTCCGGTAGGCGCCGTACTTGTTGCCGAAGCAGTCGCTCTGGCTGTACGGCACGCGGGCGCTGATCCACGTGCGCGAGCGCGCCAGGACCTCGCTGCGGGTGATCTTGGAGTTCGCCGCGTACGTCCCGCAGCTCACCCCGCCCTCGGCAGCGGCAGCGGCGACCGCGACGTCCGGCATCGCCAGCGTCGAACCGAACGTGATGGCCGCCGCGGCGACCGTCAACATCCCCCACGATCTCATGCCGTGCACCGTAGCAAGGCGATGTGAAGTTTTGGTCCAGTCGAAGGTCCCATGTTCCTACACATCGCGCTGCCGACTCTTCGCATTACCTGCGGCGACTTCGCCTTTCGATGCCGTCCAGCCGGTCAACCGTGAAAGGCCAGCCGAATCCTCGGGCGGCGAACTCCGCCCGTGCGGCCGCCACCAGCTCGTCCACGCGGGCGACGTCGCCCTGCTCCGCGAGCAACCGCGCCGCCACCGGTTGCACGGCGAGCCAGGTGAGGTCCTGCTCGTCGCTCACCGCCGCGGCCATGGCGAGTTCGGCGGACGCCTCGGCGTGGTCGCCACGGCGCAGGAGCGCGTAGGCGAGGTCCACGCGCAGCAGACCGGTGTCGGCGCCTGCCTCTGCGTCGTCCAGCACGGTGCGGAGGCGGTCGACGGCCTCGTCGAACCGGCCGGCGAGCAGGGCGGCCCTGGCCCTGATCATGCCCACGTGGGTGGCGCCGATGGCGTCACCGAGGCGTTCGGAGAGGGACTCGGCCTCGTCGGCACGGGACAGTGCCGCCTCGACGCGAGAGCCAGCATGCAGCTCAACCGCTCGTGCAACGGATGCTCGCTGACGAGCTCCTCCAGCTCGGCGCGCAGCTCGATGCCGGCGCCCGCCTCCTGCGAGCCGGCCAGCAACGCCACACGGAGATCAACGCGCAGAGCGTCGAGGCGCTCCCCCTCGGCGAAACCGAACGGCACCGCGCGCAAGTCGGCCAACGAGTCGCCACGCCACAACGCCAAGGCACTGGCGACCGCCTCACGGCTGCCATCGGACAGCGCCTGTTCGGCGGCGACCACATCGGACGGTTCGGCGTCCAGGACGTAACCCGCGCCGGTCCGCGACAGAGCGGAGGAAGCCTCACCGAGGTTCGCGCGCAGCCGCGATGCCAGCACCCGCAAACGTTCGCGCGGACGGGCCAGGTCGACGTCACCCCAGAGGTCGCGGGCGAGGCGCTCGTCGGAGACGGCGACGCCGCGCGCCAGCGAGAGGCGTGCGACCAGCGCGCGTTCTAGCGGCCGGTCCAGCGTGATCGTGACGTCGGAAAAGCGCACGTCAACGGGCCCGAGAAGGTGTACCGCGAGGGTCGGCACAAGGTCAGCATCCCACGGTGAGACGTCCGTGAAACGCCGGATCGCCACGCTCTGTTCCATAGACATCACGACGTTGTGCACGGCGGTCAGGGGAACCGTGCGGACGCCGGCCTCCGGGGCGAGCGCCGAGGTGCGTGTGGCCACGCCGCACGACATCTCGGCGACCATGAGGTTCGCGCGGCGGCAACGGCTCGGGTCACGACGAGCAGCCGACCGAAGCGGAACGAGATCGCTCTGGACCTGACCGCGTTGAAGGGGATCACGGTCAACGCCGGGGAGCGGACCGCCGAGGTGCAGGCGGGCGCGACCTGGGCGGAACTGGACGCGGCCACGCAGGCGCACGGCCTGGCCACGCCGGGATCGAGGCTGTCGCGCACCTCGGTGGTGAGCGCCGTGCTGGGGAGGGCGCAGGGCTGGCTGACGCCGTTGCACGGGACGTCTCGCCATGTGCCGCACGATCTGCGCTGCGAGACCGCCGAAGTCTCCGCGTTGACGGCCGAGCTGTTGCGCCACTTCGAGGACACGAGCACCGCGTTGAGGGTCCTGGTGCCGAAGCCGTCGGGCTGGACCGTGCACGAGGGAATCACGGTTCGAGCAGGCTGACGTAGCGGCGCGGCACGTACAGCTCCGCCCCCGTCTCGTACGGTAGGTGACGGCGCGCAGGCGGGTGCGGTGACCACCCGCCTGTTCGTACGCCCAGTACCGGCCAGGCTCCTCCGCCCACGCCGCGAAGATCACGACGTGCCGGGTGAGGTTGGTGCCGTCCGCGCGGATGATCACGTCACCCGCGCGCAGCTCCTCCGGCAGGATCAGGCTGCTGACCACCACCAGGCCGGGGGTGTCGAGCCCGCCGTGCCGGTCTTCCGGTTTGCCGGGCAGCCCCCACGCCATCGACACGAACCCGGAGCAGTCGGCGCGGTAGATGCCGTGCTCGTTCTGGTGGAACCTCGTCTGGCTGTACGGAACCGAGTCGCGCAGCCACGAACAGGCGCGCTCCACGATCTCGGAGCGGCCGATCAGGTGGCCGGCGGGACGTGCGATGGTCACGCGGCCATCGTCGGAGCACGACCTCTAAATCCCCTGCAAGCTGTCTATAAGGTCGGCGTCGGTGATCTCCGCGGTCACCCACGCCAGCGGGTAGCTCAGCTGGATCGTGTCGATCTCCCTGGTCAGACGCACGCCCGGCAGCACCTTGCGCACCAGCGCGAGCATGGCCTCGTTGTCCGGCAGCACGTCGCCGTGCAGTTCCGCGACACCCATCCTGGCCGCGACCGCGGTCAGCTCCTCCAGCAACCGGCGCCCCACGCCACGGCGTTGCCACAGGTCGACGACAGCGACCGCGATCTCCGCACAGCGCTCACCGGTCTTGATCAGCCGGGCGATGCCGACCGGGTCGCCACCGATGCGCGCACACACGGCCGCGTGACGTTCGCCGTCCACGTCGATCAGCACGCGGCGGGCGGACGCGGTCAGGCGTGGCGTCGGCGAGTGGAACCGCAGGTAGCGGCTTCGCGCGGACAGTCCTTCGAACACCGCGTCGACAGCTTCCGGCGCGGTGTCGCGGTTGAGCTCGGTGACGCGCATGAGGATCGACTCCCTGAGTTCGGAATCCGAACTGTAGCTGAGTTCGAAAAACGAACGCAAGGAGTATTCTTGGCTCATGCCGTACGCGAGTTTCGCCAGCATGCCCTGTGCCCTGGGCCGTCCCGCGGCGCTGCTGGGCGAGCGCTGGACGCTGTTGCTGCTCCGCCAGATCTTCCTGGGAACCCGCCGCTTCGAGGACTTCCAGGCGACGATGGAGATTTCCCGCAGCGTGCTGACAGACCGCCTCAACGTGCTGCTGCAGGAAGGCGTGCTCAAGCGCGTGCCCTATCAGGAAGACGGCCGCACACGGCACGAGTACCGGCTCACGGAGAAGGGCAGGGATCTCTACCCGGTGCTGATGGCGCTGCGCACGTGGGGTGAGAAGTGGATGGCTCCGGAGGAAGAAGAGTCGTTCCACCTGCACCACCGCGACTGCGGCGGCGGCGTGCGGGCGAGGGTCGAATGCACCGACTGCGGCGCCGAACTGACCGCGCGCGACGTGCAGGTGACGGCCAGGCAGTGAACTTGTACTGACAACCGTCGAAGCCCGGGTGAACTTGAAGCCCAATCCATTGCTGAAGACGGTTTCAGAACGCAAGTCTGCTTGTCATGACAAGAGCTGCTCTTGCGTTACTGCTGCCCCTGCTGCTGGTCATCCCGGTAGCCGTCGCGGAACCCGCGAAGACGCCGAAGGTGCTCGTGATCGGGCTCGACGGCGCGCGGTACGACAAGCTGCTGAGCGCCGACACCCCCAACATCAAGGCGCTGCTGAACCGCGGTTACGGCGCCCGCAGCGCGCTGTACGGGTCGGGCATGGCCCAGACCTCCAGCGGCCCCGGCTGGTCCACCGTCCTCACCGGGGTCTGGCCGGACAAGCACAAGGTCAAGGACAACTCGTTCGCCGGCAACGCCCTCGCGTCGTACCCGAGCTGGCTCGAGCGCGCCAACACCGCGAACCCGGCCCTGTCGACGTATGCGGCGGTGGACTGGAAGCCGATCAGCGACCAGATCCTGCGCACCGGCCAGGACCGCAAGTACGTGCTCGACGGCGACACGGCCGGCTACACGGGTTCGGACGAGAAGATCACGGTCGACGCCGAGCAGCACCTTCGCACGAACGCCGCTGACGCGTCGTTCGTCTACCTCGGGCAGATCGACATCGCGGGCCACAGCAACGGCGCCGACTCCTCCCAGTACGCCGCGGCGATGCGCACCAACGACGCGCAGATCGGCCGCCTTGTCAGCGCCATCGAGTCGCGCCCGTCATACGCCTCGGAGGACTGGCTGATCATGATCACCACCGACCACGGCCACACGGCGGCGGGCGGCCACGGCGGTGACTCTCCCGAGGAGCGGATGACGTTCGTGATCTCGACGGGCTCCGCGCGGCCTGCGGTGGCGCCGAAGCTCGTGGACGTGGCAGCGTCCGCGTTGAAGCACCTCGGCGTGTCCGCTTCCCTGGACGGCTACGCGATCGGCACCGCGCCGGTGGACCCGTTCGACTCGGCGACGCTGAAGCCGCGCCAGGACGAAACCGGTGTGCCCGCAAGCGTTCTGGGCTGGACCCACCAGGGTCCGGCCGGCTGGACGGTGACCACCGCGTCGTCGATGCCGCAGGGTGTCGCGGAGTGGCAGGGCTGGTCGTTCACGACCGACGACTTCTGGACCCGCACCGCGCCTTCGCAGCAGCGTGAGGCGAACGTGCGTGCGCGCGGCGTTTTCGCGGTCGCCGACCCGGACGAGTGGGACGACAAGGGTTCACCGTCGTCGCGCGGCAAGTTCGACTCCACGCTGGCCTCGCCCGCCTACGACGTGACGGGCAAGTCGAACGTGAAGCTGGAGTACGTCTCGCACTACCTGCAGGAGGGCACCCAGCGCGGCACCGTTTCCGTGTCGTTCGACGGCGGTCCCGAACAGGTCGTCCGCACCCACAACACGAACGGCCTCGCCCAGCAGATCTCGCTGGACGTGACCGTCCCGCAGGGTGCTCGTACCGCCAAGGTCTCCTGGCGGCTCTTCGAGGCCGGCAACAACTGGTACTGGGCGGTGGACGCCCCGCGCCTGTCGTAGCTCTCAGAGGGCTGAGCGCCAGTCCGCGGCGCTCAGCCCGTCGAGCTCGTTCGCCTCCCTCGCACCGCGCGCCGCAGCGACGACACGTAGGTGTGGACCAGCGCGCCCGCTGTCTGCGGCGGCGACTCATCCCAAATCAGATCGATCAGCCGTTCCACCGGCACGACCTGACGTGGCTGCAACAACAAGGCGGCGAGCAACGTCCTCGGCTTCGGGCCGCCGAGACTCACCTGTTTGTCTCCGACCCACACCTCGATCGGCCCCAGCACGAGCGCTCTCACGCTCACACCCCATCCCCCAGTGAACTTCGGTGCGCTACGAGAATGCCTCATTTCCGTTGACCGCGGCACGTTTCAGCGCAACGAGTCGAGGTGCTTGCGCAGCAACGACACCGTGAGGTCCGGGGTCATCCGGTCCGGGTGCAGCACGCCGTCGACGGTGAGCCCGTCCAGCAGCGACGCCAGCCGTTCGGTCTCCAGCGCGATGTCGAGGTCTGCCGCCACGGTGCCGGACTCGACCATCACGGTGAGCACCCGGCGGCACAACGCACGCAACCCGTCGTAGAGCTGCTCGGCGTGCGGCAGCAGCGAAGGACGGGTCCTGGCCGCGGTGGCGAAAGCCAGCCACAGCACGGCCTCGTCGCGCCGGCGGTCATCGAGCGGCAGCACCTCGGAGAGCACGCGTTCGGCTGGGCGACGGAGGTCCGTGCGGTCTTCGAGCGACCGCACATGGGCGAAGACTCGTTGTTCTATCGATCGGATCAGGGCCTCGACCGCAAAGATGATCATGTCGTCGTGGCTGTCGAAGTAGTGCCGGATCGAGCCGATCGCGAGGCCCGCCTCCAGTGCCACGTTGCGCAGTGAGGCCTGTTCGACGCCATCCCGTACGACCACGCGGAACACCGCCTCGGCGACGGCTTGGCGGCGGGCGGCGGGATCGACGACTCGAGGTGACACCTCCCTTTTGTAGCATGACCCTGCTAGTTTAAGTAGCAAGGTCATGCTACTAAGGGGGATGCAATGACGTATGCGCTGATCGCGGCCGGTGTGCTGTACGTGCTCGTGCGCAGGTTCATCGGCGAGCCGCTCAACGCGAGAGACCTGCTGGCACCGCCCGCGTTCCTGCTGTTCTTCGGCATCCGCGCAGTGGACGAGTTCCACCTGATCTACCTGCTGCCGCTCGCCGCCGGTTTCGCGTTCGGTGCGCTGAGGGGCATGACGATCAGGCTGTTCGAGCGGGACGGCCACCTCTGGCAGCGCTACACGCCGTGGACGTTGCTCGTGTGGGTGACGTCGCTCGGCGCGAGTGTCGGACTGGGGCTGCTCATCGGCGGACACGCACCGATTCAGCTGTCGATCGGCGTGAGCATGCTCGGCGAGCTGTGCACGATCGGCGCCAAGGCTCTCAACACGGGAATTCCTTTCGCTCCGGAGAAAACGCTGCGCAATCCGGCGCAGGAGCGGTTCCATGGGAGGCATGGAGCGTCGTGACTTCCTCGTCGGAACCGGACTTCTCGCCATCACACCGACCGCTGCGTCAGCCGTGCCGGGAACGGACTGGGGCGCTGTGCGCCGCGAGTTCCGGCTGGACCCGTCACTGACCAACCTGGGCCTGTTCTACCTCGCGTCGAACCCGCGTGAGGTGCGGACGGCGGTCGAAAACTTCAAGCGCAAGCTGGACGGCAACTCGCACGACCTGATGACCGAGCAGGAACAGGAGGTCGCCGTCGCGCTCGGGCAGTACGTCGGCGGCGCCCCGGACGACATCGCGTTCGTGCCCAACACGACCATCGGGCTGTCGATCGTCTACGGCGGCCTGAAA
Source organism: Lentzea indica (assembly GCF_012184385.1). Taxonomy (GTDB): domain Bacteria; phylum Actinomycetota; class Actinomycetes; order Mycobacteriales; family Pseudonocardiaceae; genus Lentzea; species Lentzea indica. Next base: position 10,462 of record NZ_VSRL01000045.1, on the reverse strand, counting down.
CTGCGCCCTGACCAGGAGTTGCTGCTCAACGACCAGGACCACGCGTGGCACCAGCAGTCGGCTCGGCTCGCGGCGGGACGGGTCGGCGCGAAGGTCAGGATCGGCACGCTCTACGAGAACTCGGCGAAGGCCACCGAGGACGAGATCGCGACCCGGCTGCGGAACTCGATCACGCCGCAAACCCGTGCCGTCGGCATCACGTGGGTGCAGTCGAGCACGGGCCTGAAGATGCCGGTACGGGCGTGCGCACAGGTCGTCGCCGAGGCCAACAAGGGCCGCAAACAGGAATACCGCTGCCTGCTCGTCGTCGACGGCGTGCACGGACTGGCGGCGGTCGACGACGACGCGGCACGCATGGGCGCGGACGTGTTCGTCGCGGGCACGCACAAGTGGCTGTTCGGGCCGCGCGGCACCGGCATGGTGTGGGTGAATCCCGAGGTGAGCGACCAGATCGTGCCGCTGCTGCCGAGCCTGAGCAACCGCAGCCAGACGGCGTTGCTCGGGCCCGGCGGCTTCCACGCGTTCGAGCACTACTACGCGGTGAAGGCGGCCGTGCAGTTCCACCAACGCCTCGGCCGCAACCGCGTGGCGGCACGGATCACCGAGCTGGCAACGAGGTTCAAGGACGGCCTCGCCGAGATCCCCGGCGTTGTGATCCACACGCCGCGCGATCCCCGGTTGTCCGCGGGCATGGTGTGCTTCGACGTCGCCGGGATGGAAGGCAGCGAGGTCCTGGCGCGGCTGAAGCCGAAGCGCATCCAGATCACCACGGCGGCCTACCGGATCCCGTACGCGCGAGTCGGTACGTCGATCCTCAACACACCACAGGAAATCGATCGGACCCTGAAGGAGATCCGCGCGCTCACCCGCTGATCCGGGGCAGCTCCGCCGTTCCGGGCGGCGCGAGTTCCACGCTGGTGGTCTCCATCATCACCCGCGGCCGGTTCATCGCCTCGTGCGCGGCCCAGCCGCCCCCGATGACGAGCGCGATGAGCGCTGCCGCGATGAACGGCGTGGTGGGGATGTGCCGCTTCGGCTTTTCTTCTTCCCGCGGCGCCGGTATTTGAACGGTCGGTTCTTCCGCGGGTTCGGGTTCCAGCTGTCTGGCTTCGAGCAGGGCACCCATCGCGGCCGCGCCGTCGGGCGCTCTCATCACCGGGATCTTCAGTCGTTCCGCGATCTCCTTGGCCACCAATGGAATCCGCGCCGATCCACCGACGAGCAGGACGACGTCGGGCCACGCGAAGCAGGCCGCACGTTCCAGCGCGTCCACGGCCAGCTCGACCGACGGCCGGATGATCGCCTCGAACTCCAGCCTGCTGAGCCTGACCTCGCGCACCTCCCCGCCGACCGCGATGTACGGGATCCGCACCTCCGGATAGCTGCCGAGCAGTTCCTTGGCCTCGACGCAGCTCTGGACGAGCTCCCGGCTGTGCGTCCCGATCTTCGCGATCACGTGCTCCACCACCAGGCCGTCGAGGTCGAACCCGCCGATGCCGACCCGCTCCAGCCGCCCTGCCACCAGGAACACGCCTTCCTTGCGCAGCACCGTGACGTCACACCCGGTGGCGCCGAAGTCGAACACCGCGACCGTGCTGTGCTCCGGCATGTGCACGTCGGCGTCGAACGCGATGGCCGCGGCGTGCGGCGCGGGCACGAACAACACGTCTGCACGTCCCTCGTCGATGAGGTCCTTGCGGAGCTGTTCAAGGTGCTCGTGCGGCCAGCTCGGGGAATGCGTCATGGCCACCTTGCTCGGCGGCTCCCCGTGACGATGTGCGAGATCGTCGAGGACGTTCGTGATTTCCCTGGCCGGTGCGCCGGCCTGGCGGCGGCAGTTGGTGGTGACACCGCGGTCGGTGGCGACCGTGGTGCCTGCGGATCCGAGATCGAGCCCAACCTGGTACGGCATCGCGGGTCTCCCTCATGCGCGGACACCCATCACACGTACGTCTCAGATGGCTCGGTTCACCTGAGTTGCCATCAGGCGTTGCGCGGCGGCCCTCGCACCGTCCGTGCGCACCTGGGTGCCCACCTTGGCGGCCTATTCGCTCAGCTGGAGCGTCTCGTCGAGGGTTTCGGTCGTCACGGACTTCGCCGACCGGCCGACGTTCAGGCGCTCGATCTGGTTGCCCCAGTAGTACTGGTCGTACATGTGGGGCAGCACGATCTGCGGCGTGCCCGCCGCCGCGGCCGTCGTGGTGGTGCCGGCACCGCCGTGGTGCACGATCGCGGCGACACGGCGGAACAGCGCCTGCTGGTTCACCTCGCCGATCGCGATGCAGTCCCCGGCGTCGTCGGTGAGCTGCAGATCCGCCCAACCGCGTTGCAGGACAACGCGTTTGCCGAGCGCGCGGGCCGCCTTGACGGCGTTTGCCGCCGTGTCCTGGGCACCTCGCACACTGCCCAGCCCGAAGTAGATCGGCGGTTCGCCGCCGTCCAGGAACGCCTCCAGTTCCGGGCCTGCGTGATGACCCGGAACTGTTCCTTCACCGACTCCTCTGCCAGCCTGCCGAGGTCCTCCGGCTTCAGCTTGACGGCCGCGACGGTGCGCAGGGTCGGGCCGACCGGCGTGAAGTCGACGCCGTTGCTGGTCACGAGCTCCTCGAAGTCCGGCGGCGCAACGACTTTCACCTCGTTGCCCAGCTCTTTCAGCTGCACGGCCAGCGCGGTGACCGGCTGCGCCTCTCCCCGCGAACCGATCGTGGACACCAGAAACCGCATGGTGAAACCCCCTCAAATCCCCTGGTCGGGGAGGAAGGAACGTTTCCCTCTCAATCCACAGTGGACCGTCTTCGGGTCCTCCCGCGCCGCCCACCCGCGCGCCCTGGCGTTCAACCTCACTCATTGCAACGATTGAGGATCTCACGTTGCGTTAGATTTCCACACCATTGCAACGATCTTCTAGCTCTTAACTGCATAAATACGATTCCATCGCAACAAGCGTGTTGTCTGTACCCCTGAACGCAACGTAGCTTTTCGCTCATCAGAAACGACGAGCTACAGGAGCCAGAGATGCAGACGTTCGCCACCCCCGACCCGATCGCCGCGGTCCTGGACATCCCCGCCGGGCGCGTCCGGTTCATCGCCGCCGACCGGGCCGACACCGCGGTCGAGGTCCTGCCCGCGGACGCCTCGAAGAGCCGCGACGTGAAGGTCGCCGAGCAGACCACGGTCGAGTTCACCGACGGCGTCCTGCGGATTTCCGCCGAGGCGAAGAACCAGATCCTCGGCGCCTCCGGCTCCCTCGACGTGACGGTCCAGCTGCCGGAGGGTTCGCGCGTCGAGGCGAAGGCCGCCAGCGTGGAGTTCCGCGGCGTCGGACGGCTCGGTGACATCGCGTTCGAGAGCTCGCACGGTGACGTCCAGCTCGACGAGGCCGCGAGCGTCCGCCTCACCACCCAGGCCGGTGACGTCGCGATCGGCCGTCTCACCGGTCCCGCGGAGATCACCACCGCCCAGGGCGACATCAAGATCGCCGAGGCCGTGCGCGGCACCGTCGTCCTGCGCACCCAGGCCGGCGACGTGTCGGTCGGCGCCTCCGTGTCCGCCTCCCTGGACGCCGGCACCTCTCACGGCCGCGTTCACAACTCGCTGCACAACGACGGTTCCGCCGTCCTGAACATCCACGCCACCACCGCGTCCGGCGACATCACCGCACGCAGCCTCTGACAAACTCCGGAAACTGGGGAGAACGACCATGAGCACCACCGAGAACTACCAGGCCGCGGAACAACTTCTCCGCCGTCTCGCCAACCCGGCCGAGCTCGTCGTCGGCGACAAGGTCCGTCCACAGTGGATCGAAGGTGGTACCCGTTTCTGGTACCAGGTCCGCGACGGCGACAGCAGGCAGTTCGTGCTGGTCGACCCGGCGGCGGGCACCCGTACGCCGGACTTCGACCCCACTCCGTTCATCGGACAGCCGGGAAACCCGCTGGAGGTGCCGTCCCCGACGGCAAGATCGCGGTGTCCCGCCGCGGGAACGACCTCTGGGCCCGCTCCGGTGACCGCGAGTGGGCGCTGACCACCGACGGCGAGCAGGACCACGGGTACGGCTACGGCCCGGACTGCACGAGCTTCCGCACCCTGATGCGCAAGTTCGGCCTGCCGCACCTGCCGCCCGCACTGGCCTGGTCGCCCGACTCGACGAAGGTGCTGGCGCACCGGACCGACGAGCGCAACGTCCGGCTCACACACCTCGTGGAGTCCGCACCCGCTGACGGCGGCGCCCCGGTGGTGCACACCCAGCGGTACGGCTATGCCGGTGACGAGCACATGTCGCAGGCCGAGCTGGTCGTGCTGGACGTCGCTTCCGGCACGGTGGTCCGCGCCCAGGCCGAGCCGCTGCTCATGCAGCAGGTGTCGCCGATCCTGACCGGCTGGGCGTGGTGGGCTCCGGACAGCTCGGCGGTCTACTACCTCGCCCAGCCCCGTGACCAGCGCACGCTCACCCTGCACCGGATGGACCCGGCGACCGGCGAGGTCAGCGTCGTGCTGAGCGAGTCGGGGCCCACCCGAGTCGATCCCAACCAGTGGCTCTTCGAGCCCGCGATCATCCGCGTGCTGGACGACGAGGTGCTGTGGTTCTCGCAGCGCGACGGCTGGGGCCACCTCTACCGCTACGACCTGCACACCGGCGAGCTGCTCGACCAGGTCACCTCCGGCGAGTGGACGGTGCGCCAGATCCTGCACGTCGACGAGACGGACCGGTTCGTCTACTTCACGGCTTCCGGCTTGGTTCCCGAGGACCCGTATCGACGGACGGTCTGCCGGATCGGCCTGGACGGCACCGGGTTCGCCCGCGTCACGGACGACTCGCTGGACCACGTCGTCACCGTGTCGGAGAACAAGGAGTACTTCGTCGACTCGGCGTCCACTGTGGACACCGCGCCGGTGACAGTGGTGCGCGACTGGACCGGCCGCGTGCTGGTCGAGCTGGAGCGCGCCGACATCAGCCGGTTGCTCGCCACCGGGTGGACCGCGCCGGAACGCTTCTGCGTCAAGGCGGCCGACGGTGAGACCGACATCTACGGCGTGCTGTACCGGCCGCGCGGATTCGACCTCTCCCAGAGCTACCCCGTGGTGGACACCATCTACCCCGGCCCGCAGGTCAACCGCGTCGACCCGTGCTTCGACCCCGGCGGCATGGGCATGGACGCGGAACCGTTGGCAGCACTGGGTTTCGTGGTGGTGGCCATCGACGGCCGCGGCACCCTGGGTCGCGGCAAGGCCTTCCACGACGCCTCGTACGGCCACATCGCGGACGCGGGCAGCCTGGACGACCACGTCGCGGCGCTGCACCAGCTGGCCGCGACCCGGCCGTGGATTGACCTGGACCGCGTGGGCGCGTTCGGCCACTCGGGAGGCGGTTTCGCCACCATGCGGGCGCTGCTGACGTTCCCCGAGACCTACAAGGCCGGTGTTTCGCTGTCCGGCTGGCACGACGCCCGCTTCTTCAACCGGGGCTTCATCGAGACCTTCGACGGCGCGAACAACCCGGAGGCCTACGCCCGTTCCTCGAACGTGGACATCGCCGACCGGTTGGAGGGCAAGCTGCTGCTCGTCCACGGCGAAATGGACGACCAGGTCCACGCGGGCCAGACCCTGCGGCTGGCCGACCGGCTCATCGCCGCAGGCAAGGACTTCGAGATGCTCATCGTGCCGGGTGCCGAGCACATGTTCATCGACTGCCTGTCCTACGTCCGCACGCGCAGCTGGGACTTCCTGGTCCGCTCGCTGATGGGCACGGAGCCGCCTGCCTACCGGCCCGCGCCCATCGCGATCGACCCCGAGCTGCTGGGCGAGATCTTCGGCTGAGCAGCACACCGCAACGCCGTCCAGGCCTCGGCTTGGACGGCGTTGCGGGCATTAGGGCGTGTATAGGGCAAGAAACGCGGCCGGCCACCGATGTGGATTCGGCGGCAGCTGATCAACGACATACGCTTCCGGGTTCGTACCGGCATCCCGTGGCGGGACATGCCCGCCGAGTACGGGCCGTGGGCCGCGCGTACGACCTGTTCCGCCGCTGGCAGCGCAACGGCACCTGGCAGCGCATCTTCACCGAACTCCAGACCTGGGCCGATGCCAAGGACCTGATCACCTGGGACCTCAACGTCGACTCCACCGTCCGCCCGGCCCACCAGCACGCCGCCGGAGCGCGGAAAAGGGGGACCTGCAGAAGGAGCCCTCTCTGAGGCGGCCAGCAGCTGATGAACCGCTCGCCCACGCCTGAGCGCTACGGCGTCTGACAGGGGATACCTGTCAACGCCGGTGATGTCAGGAAGACGTCAGGCAGAAGGGGTGGCCAGCCGGATCCAGGAGTACCCGCCAGCGTCCGTCGCCGGGCTGATGGTCCGGTTTGGCCGCGCCGAGTTCCAGCGCCAGCTCTTCCATCGCATCGAGGTCGTCAGCGCGGAAGTCCAAGTGGAACTGTTGTGGCACATCCTGACCCGGCCATTGCGGAGCCCGGTATCCGTCAACCCGCTGGAATCCCAGATCACAGCCGGAGTCGTCCGTCAGAGCGACGAACTCGTCCGTACTGAAGAGCTCGCGCATCCCGGTCAGTGCACCGTAGAAGCCCGCCAGCGTCTGCGGGTCGGCACAGTCCAGAGTCACCCCTCGCAGTACAGCGCCTGGCACCATCCGCTCCTTCGCGTCCGCGCGTCTGTCTCCGTAAACCGCCGCTGCACGCGATCACCGGCCACAGCCGCACCGTACTCGCCGCATCCACCGCTGAAGTAGCGGTTTACCCCTGCCTCAGACCAACGGATGGCTGTGACCGGCGCTTTCGATACACGCCCAGTAGGCCCTAGTGGGCGGCGTCGTCCCAGGAGCGGCCCACGCCGACCGAGACCTCCAGCGGGACCTGGAGCGGGTAGGCGTTGCCCATCTGGTCACGCACCAGGGCCTCCACGGCCTCGCGCTCGCCGTCGGCGATCTCCAGGACCAATTCGTCGTGAACCTGGAGCAGCATGCGCGAACGCAGGCCGGACGACTCCAGCGCGCGGAAGACGCCCAGCATGGCCACCTTGATGATGTCGGCCGCGCTGCCCTGGATGGGGGCGTTGAGGGCCATGCGTTCAGCCATCTCGCGGCGCTGACGGTTGTCGGAGGTGAGGTCCGGCAGGTAGCGGCGGCGGCCGAGGACGGTCTCGGTGTAGCCGTCCTTGCGGGCCTTCTCGACGATCTCGTTGAGGTAGTCGCGGACGCCGCCGAAGCGGGAGAAGTAGGCCTCCATCTGCTCGCGGGCCTCTTCGGTCGGGATGCGCAGCTGCTGCGACAGACCGAACACCGACAGGCCGTAGGCGAGGCCGTAGGACATGGCCTTGATGCGGCGGCGCATCTCGCCCGTCACCTCGGAGGTGGGGATCGAGAACGCCTGCGAGGCCACGTAGGTGTGCAGGTCCTCACCGCTGTTGAAGGCCGCGATCAGGCCCTCGTCGCCGGACAGCGTCGCCATGATCCGCATCTCGATCTGGCTGTAGTCCGCGGTCATCAGCTCCGTGTAACCGTCGCCGACGACGAAGGCCTGACGGATGCGGCGGCCCTCGTCCGTGCGGATCGGGATGTTCTGCAGGTTCGGGTCCGTCGAGGACAGGCGGCCCGTGGCGGCGATCGTCTGGTGGAACGTCGTGTGGATGCGGCCGTCGTCGGCCACCGACTTCAGCAGGCCGTCCACAGTGGACTTCAAGCGCGTGACGTCGCGGTGGGACAGCAGGTGCTGCAGGAACGGGTGCTCGGTCTGCTCGAAGAGGTTCTGCAGAGCGTCCGCGTCCGTGGTGTAGCCGGTCTTGGTCTTCTTGGTCTTCGGCATGTTCAGCTCGTCGAAGAGCACCGTCTGCAGCTGCTTCGGGCTGCCGAGGTTGATCTCCTTGCCGATGACCGAGTAGGCGTCCTGGGCCGCCTGCTTCACGCCCGCCGCGAAGTGCGCCTCCAGCTCCGAGAGGTGCTCGACGTCGATGGCGATGCCGACGGCCTCCACCTCGTCGAGCACGTTCATCAGCGGCAGTTCGAGGTTCGCCAGCAGGTCGGCGCCGCCGATGGTGACGAGCTCGGCGTCCAGGCGGTCGGCGAGCTCCGCCACCGCACGCGCGCGCAGGATCGTGCTGGTCGCGACCTTCTGCGCCTCCTCGGACTCGTCGGAGAGCAACGACAGCTGCCCGTCGCCGGACTCCTCGGCCCGCAGCTCGCGCTTCAGGTAGCGCAGCGCCAGGTCGTCCAGGGCGAACGAGCGCTGCCCGGGACGCACCAGGTACGCGGCCAGGGCCGTGTCCGAGGTCAGGCCGCGCAGCTTCCACCCGCGGGCGCGCACGCGGCGCAACGGCAGCTTCAGGTCATGGCCCGCCTTGGCCACGCTCTCGTCGGCCAGCCACGCGGCCAGCGCCTGCTCGTCGGCCTCGTTCAGCTCCGTGACGTCGACGTACCCGCCTTCACCGGAAGCCGTGCACAGCGCGACGCCCTCCAGGTCGTTCGTGATGCGCAGAGCAACGCCGACCCGCGTCTTGCGCGCGTTCTCGTCCAGCCACCTGGCCAGCGTGCCCGTGGGAATCGCGCCACCGGAGACCTCGAAGCCCTCCTCGGCCTCGGGCTCCGCGGTCGTCAGGGTCTGGAACAGCCTGTCGCGCAGAACGCGGAACTCCAGCTCGTCGAACAGCCGGTGCACGGCGTCGCGATCCCACTGCTGGGCCTCGAGACCGTCGATCGTGTACGGCAGCTCGACGTCCTTGATCAGCTCGGTGAGCTGGCGGTTCATGATGATGTTCGCCAGGTTGCCGCGCAGCGCCTCGCCGACCTTGCCCGGCACCTCGTCGATGTGGTCGACGAGCTCGTTCAGGCCGCCGAACTGGTTGAGCAGCTTGATGATCGTCTTGGGGCCCACGCCCGGCGTGTTCGGCAGGTTGTCCGACGAGTCGCCGCGCACCGCCGCGTAGTCCGCGTACTGGTCGGGCCGCACGCCATGCTTCTCCTCGACGTACGCGGGGGTGAACCGGCCCATCTCCGAGACGCCCTTGACCGGGTACAGCACCGTCACCTGGTCGTTGACCAGCTGGAACGCGTCGCGGTCTCCGGTGACGATCGCCACCTCGAAGCCCTGGGCCACCGCCTGGGTGGTCAGGGTCGCGATGATGTCGTCCGCCTCGTAGTTCTCCTTCTCCATCGTGGGGATCCGGAGCGTGGCCAGCACGTCCTGGATCAGGGAGACCTGGCTGCGGAACTCGTCCGGAGTCTTGGAGCGACCGGCCTTGTACTCCGGGTACTGCTCGGACCGGAAGGTCTTGCGCGACACGTCGAACGCCACCGCGACGTGCGTGGGCTTCTCGTCCCGCAGGATGTTGATCAGCATGGACGTGAACCCGTACACGGCGTTCGTGACCTGGCCCGTTGCCGTGACGAAGTTCTCGGCGGGCAGGGCGTAGAACGCTCGGTAGGCCATCGAGTGACCGTCGATGAGCAGGAGCCGTTTCACGTCTGAGTTAGTCACGAGCCCGAGTCTAGGGTGGGGGTCTGACACTTTCGCTTGAGCCCTTGGAGCCCGTGTGACCCCCGACCTGCCAGTGGACTTCGCCGACGAACAATTGCACGTCCGCATGGGCATCGAAATCACCCAATGGGATGTCCAGGAGATGGTCGGCACGATGCCGGTCAAGGGCAACCGCCAGCCGTTCGGGCTGCTGCACGGTGGTGCGAACGCGGTGCTCGCGGAGCAGCTGGGCTCGCTCGCGTCCGCGATGCACGCGGCGCAGTTCAACCGCGTCGCCGTCGGGCTCGAGCTGTCCTGCACCCATCATCGAGCCGCGCGCGAGGGCATCGTGACGGGCGTGGCGCGCCCCATCAACCTCGCCGCAGCACGACGACGTACGAGATCGTCGTGACGGACGAGGAGGGCAAGCGCACCTGCACCGCCCGCCTCACGTGCCTCCTGCGCCCGAAGCCACCCGGAGCCTGAACACTGGGGTTTACCCCACCCCAACTGTGCGGCCTGCACCACTGACTCGCCAAGATCAGGGCGAGATCGTGGTGCCATGGCTTTCTCGACTCGATTGACAGCAGCCCTCCTGTGCGGCGCCGTGGTCGCTTCGGCGGTCCCCGCCACCGCTTCCGCGGATGCCGCGAGGCGCGGCGAACTCCTCGACGTCGTCCCGGTGTCCACGATGGACACCAGCCAGTTGGTCACTTATCTGGGGGACTACGACCTGGACGCCTCGCGCGTCCGATTCGGTGTGGACGCGAAGCGGATCGTGTACCGCACCATCGACCCGCACGGAAAACCGACAACGGCCAGCGCCCTGATCGCCTTACCGCGCAACGGCGACAGGTCACCGCGCCAGGTCACCTGGTTGCACGGCACCACCGGCTACCGGGGCTCGGTCGCCTCGGTGGCGGACGGCAACGACCGCGCCGCGGCACTGCTGTTCGCCTCCGCCGGCTACCTCACCACGGCCCCGGACTACCTGGGCCTGGG
>NZ_VSRL01000459.1 GCF_012184385.1 Lentzea indica | reverse complement strand
AATTCGGCCGACGCCACTTTAGGCAGAGGGAGGAACTCAGGAAAAGCTATTGATCTGTGGCGCAAAAGCTCATTTCAGGCAGGTCGGGTGTACCTGTGTACCTGGGCACAGGGCGAGGCGGCACCAGAGCGTCCAAATCCGATAACAGGTTCTCACGTCCGACGAATACGTCGACGTCGTGCGGCAAATAGCGCGGTCCCGGAGTTCGGACCGGCGGAGACTGTTCGTGCCGGACTCGCAACCGTTCGTGCAACGCGTTCAGCTCCGCCTCGGAACCGTCGCCGATCTCGTTGACGATCCGGCGCCGGATCCGCACCAGATAGCTCAATGCCTCGTGAGCCCTGCCCAGTCCGTACAACGCAGTGAGCCGGTGCTTGGCGAGCAGGATTTCCAGATCGTGTTCCGGCGGGATTTCGTCGAGGTGGTCGAGCATTCGGGCGTAGTCGCCGAGCTTGCCGAGTCCGTAGAGCAACGCGTGGGAGGCGCTCAGGTAGTAGCTGCGCACGAGGTGGTCACGCCGTCGTGCGGCCGGTTCGCTGTCGAGGTCCGCCAGCGGTTCGTCGCCCCACAGCTCCAGCGCCTCCTCGACCAGCGCGCACGCGGCCTGGTGGTCGGTGCCGCCGATCGCACGAGCGCGGTCCACGAGCTTGCGGAACACGTGCAGGTCGATGAGGGAACGGTCGATGTCGAGGCGGTACGAGCGTTCCTCGTTGCGCAACGTGAACCGCACACCGGTGCGTTGCAATGCGGCGCGGATGCTCGTAATGGCCGTATGCACGGTCGCGTGCAGATTGGCCGGGCGGCGTTCGGGCCACACCCAATCCGCGATGGAGTTCACCGAAATCGCGTTGCCGGCGTTCAGCAACAGCACCGCGAGTACCGCGCGGGCCTTGGGTTTGCCCCAGTCCGCGACAAACTCGCCGTCGACGCGCACGCGCGTTCGGCCGAGGATCTTGAACGCGATCTCCACCGGTGCCACCCCTCCCCGGGCGCACGACTCCCAGCAAGCAGTGTGCCGGGTTCACGCGAGGCGATCCAGGTTTGTTGTCATTTCGAGTCGCTTATTGTCCACAAATCGCGGACAGCTATCGGAAAGCGCCATCAGTCCATTTCGAGTGGAAGACGATCACCCGACCCGTCCTCACCTGGGCGTTCAGCGGCAGGCACATCGCGCGGAAAGGGTTCGGGCAGAACCGCGCCCCAGCCTGGTGCCACACCGATCAGGGGAGGTCAAATGGACACCGTCGTCATCGGGCTCGGCTTCACCGGACTGCCGGTCGCCGTCGCCGCCGCCACCGCCGGTCTGCGCGTGCACGGCGTGGACGCCAGCGCCGACCGGGTCTGGCACATCGCGGCCCGCACGCCAGGCTGCGGGCTCACCACCGTGGATGAGGCCGCGCTCTCCGAAGCCTTGAAGTCCGGCCTGTTGTCGTTGCGGCACAACGAGATCATTGCCGCCGACAACTACGTCCTGTGCGTCCCGACGCCGCAGGACCGGCACGGCGGACTCGACACCGAGATGCTCGTCGACGCCGTGAACCGCGTCGGCGCGGTGCTGCGGCCCGGCGCACTGGTGATCGTCCAGAGCACCTGTGAGCCGGGGACCGTCGAGGACGTCCTCGCGCCACGGCTGGAAAGGGCGTCCGGCCTGAAGGCAGGCCTCGACTTCCACGTGGCGCACTCGCCGGTGCGCACGGACCCCGGCAACACGACGCCGACGCCACGGGTCGTCGCCGGTCTCACGCCGGCCTGCGCCGAACGCGCGGTCGCACTGCTGCGACGGCTCTCCGCCGAAGTCGTCACGGTCAGCACACTGCGCGCCGCCGAGTTGACGAAGATTTTCGAGAACACCTTCAGAATGGTGAACATCTCACTGGCCAACGAGCTCGCGGCGCTGTGCCGGGCGCAGGGCGTGAACGTGCACGAAGTGCTCGACGCGGCCGGCAGCAAGCCGTTCGGGTTCCTGCGGCACCGGCCGGGTCCCGGCGCGGGTGGTGACTGCATCCCGGTGTCCGCGGGATTCTTCACCGCCAGCGCGCGCCGCCACGGCCTGCACTCGCCGGTCGTCGACGCGGCCATCTCGGTCAACAACGCGATGCCCGCCCACACCCTGCATCGCGTGCGCGTCAAGCTCGCCGAACTCGGGGTGCCGATGCGGCACGTCCACGTGCTCGGCGTAACCTACAAGCCCGACGTGGCCAACGTCCGGCAGTCACCCGCGCTGCGGGTGATCAACGAGCTGAGCCGCGAGGCGGTCGTCACCTACCACGACCCGTTCGTGCCGAACCTGGTGCTGGACAACGGAAGCATGCTCACCAGCCAGCCGGTCGACACGCCGGCGGACGTCGTGCTGATCATGACCAGGCACGCCTCGGTATCGCCCGGCACCACCACACCGGTGATCGACTGCACGGCCGGTGACGCCGTGCTGGCCGCGTGAACGGGATGTGGGTGGACGCGCCGGTCGGTCCTCGGGCCGACCGGCGGGTGACCGTGGCGGGCTGCCGGACCGTGCTCGCGCTCATACCGCACGTCGTCGCCGGTACGCGTCTGATGGATGTGCTTGATCTGCTCAAGGCGGACCAACGGGTTCAGGTCGTTTGCACAGTGCCTGATACACACGGGATCTCGTACGGCACGCACGAGTTTCTGCAACACCACGGCGTGCTGACGTTGCCGTGGCGGCAGGCGACCGGCCTGGAGTTCGATCTCGTACTGGCTGCGAGCCGGCGCGACCTCGAACACGTGCTCGGTCCGGTCCTGGTGCTGCCCCACGGCGCGGGCGCGTTGAAGTCGCGCCGGCTCACCGGGCACGGACTGGACCGCCACGAGTTGATGCGCGGCGGCCGGGTGACGGCCACGGCGCTGATCCTCAGCCACGATGACGAACTGCGCGTGCTCGAACGCTCGTGCCCCGAGGCCGTGCCGCACGCGGTGGTCGCGGGCGACCTGTGCCTGGACCGGCTGCGGGCGAGCCTGCCGCACCGGGCGGCCTATCGGGCGGCACTGGGTGTCAGACCGGACGAAACACTGGTCACGATCAGCTCGACGTGGCGGCCAGACTCGACGTTCGGGAGCAGGCCGGAGCTGTATCGGACAGGTGACTTCCGCAAGGCCGTGGTCATCCATCCGACGACGTGGTCGGTGCACGGTCCGTGGCAGGTCCGCGCGTGGCTCGCTGACCGTCCCGACCTGATCATCATCCCTCCGGAGGAGGGCTGGCGGGCCGCGGTGATCGCGAGCGACCAGGTGATCGGCGACCACGGCAGCGTCACGCAGTACGCCGCCGCGATCGGTGTCCCCGTCCGGCTCGCGACCAGGGCCCCGGTGCGGCCGGGCAGCCTCGCGGACCTGGTCGCCCAGGGCACGGCCAACCTCGCGGCACG
>NZ_VSRL01000458.1 GCF_012184385.1 Lentzea indica | reverse complement strand
CAGGATGGCGAACACCAGCACGTAGCCCTGCGTCGGGTCGTGCGAGACCTGCAACGACACCCAGTCGTTCACGGAGTCGAAGCGCACCTTGGTGCCGTCTCGAGCGCGATCTCCTCGCCCAGCGCGAGGTTCTTGCGCGCGACCTTCTGCAACCGGCCCTGCTCGACCATCTTCATGTCGATCGAGAAGATCGACTGGCCGCGGCCGTCGTCCACGCCGAGGTCGCCGCGATACACGTCGACGGCGACCATCGGGTTGTTCAGGGCGGGGAACTTCGAGTTCAGGATGTTGCCGTGCAGCAACGGCGTCGGCGCGAGCAGTCCGGTCACCGCGATCTGGTTCTTGCGCCGCTGCTCGGAGTCCGTCACGAGCGGCGGGTCGAACTTCGTCGCACCCTCCGAGGCCAGCGTGAGCTGGTCGCTCGGCAGCCACTGGATGCCTTGCGTGCGCTTCTCGCCGTTCGGGAACGTCACCGTGAACGTCGGCGTGTACCCGTGGCCGAGCAGGTAGAGCCGGTCGCCGCCGGTCCGCAGCGGGTGGTTGACCTGCAGGTTGTACGGCCGCCACGTGTTCGTCGCGAGGTCGTCGCCCGACTGGTAGCGGATGTCTGCCTGGTAACCGACGGGCTGGCCGTTGTCGAGGTACTCGGCGGAGAACTTGCCGATCTCGACGCAGAACGGCGTGAGATCCGTGCCGTCGACCCGCAGGCCGGGCCGGAACGAGTCGTAGTTGAAGATGCCGCCGTTGCAGAACTGGCCGCCGTTGGCCTGGACGATGATCTGGCCCTCGTAGCTGAACATCTTGCCCAGCGCGAACGACACCAGCAGTCCCAGCAACGCGAAGTGGAAGACCAGGTTGCCGGTCTCGCGCAGGTACCCGCGCTCGGCGCTGACCGTGCCCTCACCGGTGTCCATCCGCCAGCCGCGCATGGCCTTCTTCGCCTTGGTGACGGCCTCTTCCGGCGTCACGTCGAGCACGGCCTGCACGTGGTGCGGCATGCGGGAGAGATTGCGCGGCGTCAGCACCGGCCTCGCGCGCATCTGCTTGAAGTACTCCCACGTGCGGGGCAGCAGACACCCGACGAGGGACGTGAACAGCAGCAGGTAGATCGCGGCGAACCACGGCGTGGCGTACACCTCGAAGAACCCGAGCTTGAGCAGGAACTGGCCCCACCAGCCGTGCTGGGCGACGTACTCGTCGACCTTGGCCGCGTTCAACGACAGCTGCGGCAGCAACGCGCCGGGCATCGCCGCGAGCGCGAGCAGGAACAGCAGGGTCAGCGCGGTCCTCATCGACGTGAGGCCGCGCCACGTGTTGCGGAGGAAGGCGATCACTAGAGCGGCAACTCCACGACGTCGACGAACGAGTAGCGCAGCCACCCGACGAACTCACCCCAGAGCCCGGTGACCAGAGCGATGCCCACCAGGATCAGCAGCACGCCACCGAAGATCTGCACCTGCCGCGCGTGAGAGCGCAGCCACTTCGTGACGCCCAACGCCCACCGCGCCCCGAGCGCGAGCACCACGAACGGCAACCCGAGCCCCAGGCAGTAGGCCAGCACCAGCACAGCCCCGCGAACCGTCGACGACCCGACCTCGGTGCTGCGCGCAACGGCAAGCACCCCGGCCAGCGTCGGCCCGAGACAAGGCGTCCACCCGAGCGCGAACACCGCCCCGAGCAACGGCGCCCCGAGCAGCCCCGCGTTGGGCTTGGTGTGGAACCGCACGTCCTTCTGCAGCGCAGGAACGAGCCCGAGGAACACCAGTCCCATCAGGATCGTGACGACCCCGCCGATGCGCTGGAACAGATCAGCATTGAGGAACAACGCGTCCGACGCGCCAAGGATGGCCATCGAGGCCAGCGCGAAGACCACGGTGAACCCGAGCACGAACAGCAGCGAGGCCCCAGCCACACGCCACCGCCCCTGCCTGGCCGGCTCGTTCGCCTCCACCCGAGGCGCCTCGGCACCGACCAGCCCAGCGAGGTACGCGAGGTAGCCGGGAACCAACGGCACCACGCACGGCGAGGCGAACGAAATGAACCCGGCGAGCAAAGCGACCCCGGTGGCCAGCAGCAACGGCCCGGAGATCGCCAGATCGGTGGGGTTCACACACCTCAGGGTAGGTAGTTGCCCGGATCACGTGCCCACCGGTGTCACTTTCACCCCGCCCTCACTGAGCCGGAAGTACCGACGATCGCCGCCTTGTGGGTGACATCACAGTTGCTTAGCGTCAGCGCATGCATCGTTCGCGGCTGATCCTCCCGGCGCTGACAGTCACCGCGCTGGCTCTGTTCGCGCAGGTACCGACCGGTGGCGCCGCGCCGGCGATGGAATGGCGCGAAGTCTTCAACGAGGACGGCTCCATCACCCAAACCCTCACCCCGAAGGCACCAGCCGAGAAAACAACAGGCCTCCGCGCGCTCGCCGCAGCCGAGGTCACCAAGATCCACGGCGAACGCGACTCCTCCGACGCCTTCGACCTCGTCTTCGTGGGCGACGGCTACACGAACGAGGACATCGCGACCTACACCGCCAACGTGAAAAGCAAGTGGGACGAACTCTCGGCCGTCCAGCCGTTCGCCGCCTACAAGGAGTACTTCAACGTCTGGCAGGTCAACGTCATCTCCACCGAGTCCGGTGTGGACCACGACCCGACCAAGGGCCTGCTGAAGGACACCGCCCTCGACATGGGCTTCTGGTGCCAGGGCCGAGACGCGAACACCGAGCGTCTCCTGTGCGTGAACGAGACCAAGGCCAAGGAGTACGCAGCCCTGGCCCCACAGGCAGACCAGGTCATCGCCCTGGGCAACACCACCAAATACGGCGGCGCAGGCGGCTCAGTGGCCACAGCCTCAGGCTCCAACGCCCAAGCGGGCCAGATCGCGATCCACGAACTGGGCCACTCCATCGGCGGCCTGGCAGACGAGTACGACTACCCGTACATCACCTACACAGGCACCGAACCGCGCGAGTTCAACGTCACCAAGGACCCAACCGGCGCAAAGTGGGGCGAGTACCTGAACCAGCCGTCACCGGACGGCGGCGTGATCGCCCCGGTCGAGGGCGCGAGGTACTACAAGAACGGCCTGTACCGCCCCACCGCCAACTCGATCATGCGAACCCTGGGCAAGGAGTTCAACTCGATCGGCAGGGACGCAATGATCAAGGCCTTCAAGGCCAAGATCCCAACGCTGAACACCCCAGCAGCACCCCCCGCGAACTAGCCGAAGCAGGCCGCGAGGCATCCCTCCACCGCAATGCCGCAGGCGAGCCGACCGCGAAGGCGCAGCCGAGCGCGCTTTTCACAAAGCCAGTAGGTGGGGTGGTCCCGTCACGAGTCGCAGGCGAAGCCCTGCCGCGCTCGGGATCTGGGGTCAAGTCGACACGCTTTTCGTCGACTTGACCCCAGATCCC
>NZ_VSRL01000457.1 GCF_012184385.1 Lentzea indica | reverse complement strand
TCGCGTTCGGTGCTCGACCAGCGCAGCGGCACCGGCTTCGGCCGATGCAGCGACCGCATCTCGGCCTCGGCCGTCCACTGCCGGGAGATCGCTGCCGCGAGCTCCTCGGCCGCGCGGTCCAGGTCGTCGGCGGGGGACGGTTGCGCGCGCTGCGGCCGGTTCTCGCCGCGGAGGATGCGTTCGTGCAGCTCACGGACGTCCGCGCCGGGGTCGATGCCCAGTTCCTCTGCCAGTCCGACGCGCAGCTGCTGGAACACCCTGAGCGCGTCGGCCTGCCGCCCGGCGCGGTCGAGCGCGAGCATGAGCTGGGCGTGCGGCCGTTCTCGCAGCGGGTTCTCGGCCACGACCTCGGCCAGTTCGTCGATGACCTCGCGGTGCTGCCCCAACGCGAGCTGCCAGTCCACGCACGACTCGAACGCGTCCAGGCGCTGCTCGTCCAGCCGCGCCGCGCGCCCGGCCAGCACACCGGAGCCGAGCCCGTCGAGGGCCGGGCCGCGCCACAACTTCAGCGCCGTCCGGATCTCGCGCACTCCGTCGCGCAGCGCGCCCTTGCCGGCCTGCCGCCGCGCCTCGGCGACGTGCTTCGCGAACCGCAGCAGGTCGAGCTGCTCGTCGGTGACGACGAGCCGATAGCCAGGGCCGTCGGTGACGATCAGCCGCTGCTCGGTGTCGCCCAGTCGGTCCCGCAACGCCGACACGCAGTTCTGCACCTGTTTGGTCGCGGTCGCCGGCGGCTCGTCGTCCCACGTCGACTCGATCAGCCGCGCCATCGGCACGACCGCGCCCGGAGTCAGCAGCAGCGTCGCCAGCACCCGTTGGTGCCGGGTGCCCGGCAGCGCCAGCCGACCCCGAGCCGTCCAGACCTCCAGTGGCCCCAGCACACAGAAGTCCATCGGCTCCCCTCCCAAAGTCGTGATCTTAGCCCGTTTGACCTGCGGGAGGACGGCGCGATGACAAGGCGAGGACGGATCCCGGCAGCGTGGTGCTCGTTCGGTCACCCGCCCCAGTGGTGATCGAGTCGAGGGGAGAACTTCACATGTCCAAGATCCGCTCCGTGGTGGCTCTCGCAGCCACCGTGGCCGGTCTCGCCACCGGCGCCGTGCTCGCGCCGTCGGCCAGCGCGGCCAACCCGACATGGGCGGTCACCGCCCCCAGCTCGGGCACCCCGCTCGCCAAAGCCAACGGCGACTTCGCCAACAACGGCGGCGTGTACGCAACGGTCGGCATCAACTATGTCGACATGTCCAACAACGGAAAGGGTGTCTACGTCGAAGTGGAATTCTGGTTCTACCGGATCTACGGCCCGGGGCTTCCTTCGGTGTGGGAGAAGGTGGACACGAAGCAAACCCCGCGCACTCAGCGCATGAGGTACGTGCCCACGAACTTGTCCACTCGCCTGCCCGGTAATGGTCACGCCGCCCGCGCGAAGATCAAGGTGTGCGAGGACGTGCCCCGCCGAGGAGACGTGTGCTCCAACCAGGCGCAGGTGTCCTTCGAATACTGACCTGACGCGTGACCCCTCCTGCCGAGTCGTCGGTGCCTGGGAATTGCAGCCTGCCGGTTCTTCGGTGGGAGGGGTCGTTCGGTCACCCAAGAACGTGGCGGTCGCGCTGGCCCGGCTCGACGACCTGCCTGCGGCGCCGGGGCCGGTCACGCGCAAGGCAATTGCACACGTTCGTCCCCTTCAGCGCACCCGTGATCGATGAGATCATTTCCGGGTCGCTGACAGTGTCATGGGGGAACAGGGGTGACGTTCGGGGTGCGCTGGTCCGATCGATCTCGGCGAGTGGTCATCGTCGGAGCGGGACTCGGCGGCACCGCCACCGCCGTCCGGCTCCTCCGGTTCGCCAGGGAACCCCTGCAGGTCGTGCTGGTCGAGCGCCGCCCGGAGCAGCGCAGCGCCGGGGTGGCCTACCACCCCGCTGGCAACCCCTGGCACCACGTCTTCAACATCCAGGCCGGGCGCATGTCGATGTTCCGCGAGGACGTCGACGACTTCGTCGCCTGGGCCAACACCAGCGCCGACCGGACCGGCTGGCCGCCGGAGTGGCGCGATGTCACGTTCACCGAGTCCGGGCCCGCGCCCCGCCGGATCTACGCCGGCTACCTCGCCGACCGCCTCGCCGAAGCCGCGTCCGAGTCGGCGGAGGGCGTGACGCTGACCGAGGTCGACGGCGAGGTGGTCGACGTGGCGGCCGGCGTCGACGACGTGCGCGTCGTCGTCGAGAACTTCGCTCTGCCACAAGGGTCTTCGCCGCGCGACGACGCCTCCTCCGTGACCGTTCGCGCCGATCACCTCGTCATCGCGACGGGGCTGGAGCAGCGGGCGCTCCCGTTCGCGGCCGAGGTGCTGGACCACCCGTCGTTCGTCAGGCAGCCCTACTCCGCCGCGGGTGTCGAACGCGTGCAGCGCGTGCGGCCGGATGCCGTCGTCGCGATCATCGGCACGCTGCTCACCGGATACGACTCGGCGGCGCTGCTCCTGCGCCGCGGGCACACCGGGAAGATCCACATGATCTCGCGGTCCGGCCTGACGATCCGCACCTATCCGCCGGACCACCGCCACCGCGTCCTCGACCTGCCCGCCCCGCGGTTGCGCGGCGACTACGAGGGCCCCGGCCGGCTCGTCCAGCGCGTCAAGGACGAGTGGGAACGGGCCTGCGCCGTCGTCGCCGAGGACTACCCCGACGTGCCGCCGGTGGTGGTGACCGAACGGGTCGCCAAGTCGTGGGAGCCTCACCTCCCCGAACTCCTGGAACGCGTTCCGACAGCCGATCTGCGCGCGCTGCTCGACGACTACGGCAGCGCGCTCGCCACGCTCAGGGTGAGCGCCGTCGCGTACACGACCGAGGTGGTCGACGGGGCGATGGCCGGTGACGGGCAGATCACCGTCACGACCGGGAAGGTCAGCCAGATCGAGGACACCGGGAACGGCCCGCTGAGGCTGACGGTGTCCACATCGGACTCGACGCGGACGATCGAGGCGGACCTCGTGATCTCGAACTTCGGCCGGGAGCCGGACTACGAGCGCGTCGGGTCGGCGCTCTGGGCGAACCTGCTCGGGAACGACCTGGCCGTGCGGCACCGGCGCACCGGTCGTGGCGTGGAGGTGGACGGGTCCGGTGTCCTGCTCGGGCCGTCCGGCGCCCCGTCCGGACCGATCTCCGCGGTCGGCGGCCCGCGCGAGGGTGACGAGATCGTCCGGCACGGCCGCATCGGCGCGTTCGCGTTCAACCTCGCCGCGATCAAGAACCATTCGGTCGGCGTCGCCGCGGACGTGGTGCGCCGGCTCGAATCCGGCTACGACGATCAGGCCTGTGACGTGGCGGCGGACTTCGGCGCGGCAGCACGCGAAGCGTTCGCGCGCTCGGTCTCGCTCGACGTCCGGCGGATGGCGGCACGACGGCGGCGCGACCGG
>NZ_VSRL01000456.1 GCF_012184385.1 Lentzea indica | reverse complement strand
CCGCGCGGCGTTGTTCGAGACGTTCCGCGGCGGCACGTCGGCGGCACAGGCCCCACTGCGCAAGGCGATCGGCGCGATCAACAACTCGCTCGGCGAGCTCGCGATGCTCGGCGGCGGCAAGAGGTCGTTGTCGTGCGACGTCTTCGTCGCGTTCAGCGTGGCAGGCGGAACGGGAAGCGGCATCTTCTTCGACTTCCTGCACCTGATCGGCGACGTCTTCGCGCATCAGGACTACCGCGCTCGCGTGTTCCCCCTAGTGCTCATGCCGTCCGCGTTCGACGAGGGACTGGGCGGCGGCAGGGCCGCCAGGCTCAACGCGGGCCGGTCGCTGCTCGACCTGTTCCGGTTGGTGGACGACCAGAACGCCCAGGTCGCCGGCACCGAGCTGGACAGCTCCGGGATCAGCGGCCAGCTGTCGGTGAAGTACCCGGACCGCGAGGAGATCCGGCTGCGCGCCTCCACCGTGCAGACCGCGTTCCTGTTCGGCAAGGGCGCCGGAGTGCAGCGCGAGGACCTGCACCGGTCGATCGTGTCGCTGGTGCTGTCCCTGATCGGCACGGACCTCGGCACCGACGGCGACGGTGGCAGGCAGGCCATCGCGCAGACCTACATGAGCTTCGCCGACTCGTTCATCAACAGCGCGGTCGAACGCGAGGTGCCCGCCCCGACCGGCATCGGAAACCGCGGTGTGTCAACGAGTTCGGTCGCGTCGATGACCGTGCCGGTGGACGACATCGCGGACATCATCAGTTCCCGCCTGCTCGCCGCCGCGGTCACCGAGCTGGACGAGCCCGGCATCGGGCAGGCGGAGAACAACTCGCCGTTCATCGAGAGGTTCTTCACCGAGTCCAATTTGGACCCGCTGCGGCTGCGGCAGCCCGTGCCCATCACCGAGGTGTCCGCGGTCAGCGGTGCCGAGGCGATCTCGCGTGCGCTCGCCACGCGGGCCCGCACGATGGAGTCCGGCCTGCGCACGCTCGACCAGCAGCTGGCCAGGCAGATCCCGGACATGGTGCAGACGTTCGACGCGGGTCGCGCGGTCAAGTCGCTGCTCGGCGAGGTCGACCTGTTCCGGCTCAGGCGAATCCTGAACGGCCACGACGGGCTGACCGACGAGGCCAGCGCGCTCGGGTTCGCCAAGATCCTCGAACTGCGCAGGGGCGAGCCCGCCGCCCCTCCCGGTCTGACGCTGAACCCGCCGTCCGCCGCGGGGATCAAGGGCAAGTTCCTGCGCAAGCTGCAGTTCTCCGACCCGGCGGTGCGGGCGGCGATCGCGCGGCAGAACGACTGGTACGAGTGGCGTGCCAAGCGGGTCTGGCACGCGGCGTGGAACGACCAGGCGGTGCGCTGGGACCTCAAGCTCAAGGCCGTGCAGCAACAGGTTCTGTCACTGGTGAGCGCCTTCGAGGACCACGCGCGGCAGAGCGAGCGCCGGTTCACCGCCCGCGCCCGAGAGCTGTACCAGCAGCGCGTCGGCGTCACGTACCTGTTGCCGCGCCAAGGAGACCTGGAGCCCTTCTACCAGGCCGTGGTGCGCCGGTTCGTGGACTACTACGTGCACCAGGGCGGGCGGCTGCTTCCGACTGCGACGCCCGGCGACCTCGTCACCGAGATCCTCGGCGAGGAGGGCTGGAAGCACGCCTACGACATGGTGCTGGACGGCCGCGGCCCTGCGATGGCAGTGGCGCACGTCAAGGACCGCGTGAAGCAGGCCGTGAAGCGGCTCTTCTCCTATCGCGACGGGCAGCACCGGCCGTTGCTGCCGGCGTTGCAGGACCTGCTCGCGGCCGCGGCGGGCAAGCCGGGTGTGCAGGTGGGCGACGACGAGCTGGCACAGTTCCGGGAGAAGCTCGCCGGGCTCGTGCCCGGCGGGTTCGCGCCGAGCGGCACCGGCAGGCTGCGGATCCTGTTCAGCTATCCCGCGGCGGCCAAGGACTCCGAGCTGGAGAAGTTCCTGCGCCAGGAGGTGTCGCTGCCGCGGCAGGACGCCGTCGTCGAGTTCCGGCCGATCGCGGCCGAGTCGATCACGGTGGTGCTGTTCCGCAGTTCGATGGGCCTGACCGAGGTGCCAGAGGTCCGCGAGGTGCTCAAGCACTGGTCGGACGCGCTGAAGAACGAGGAGCAGCAGGACTTCCTGCGCTGGCGGCAGCGCCTGGGCTACGACTTCGGTTATCTGGCCACGATTCCCGAGCACCGCGAACGGATCCTGCACCACCTGCTGTGCGCGGCGTGGAACGACCAGATCGCGGTGGTGGGCGACGAGGACTCGCCGTCCGCGATCATCGTGAAGCTCGGCGACGGCGCGCAGGCCAGCATGCGGCTGCCGCTGGAACCGTTCGGCCGGATGTCGAGCTGGGCCAGCCTGCTGTCCGCGTACGAGGCGTGGGTGCTCACCGACGACGAGCAGATCCGCCGCGACTTCTGCGCCAAGCTGATCGCGACGACCCCGCGCGGTGTGGACCAGCGGCCGGACAAGCCGTCGCGTCTCTTCGACCGGATCATCGGCCTGGCGTCCGGCGAGCTGAACCGGGTCGACGCGGAACTCGGTCAGCGCACAGGAGAGAGCGGCACGCGCCGGCTGCTCGCGTTGCGGGAGTTCTGGGACGAGACCCTGCCCGGCGCGTTGCGGCTGCCGTTCCGCGGTGTCAACAACCCGTTGCAGGACAACCTGAACGATCTGCGCGAGTGGGTCGCCCGCGATCCCGAATGGCTGCGCCCGTGAACCCTGATCCCGTGATGACGCTGGATCTCCGCACTCCCGAGGGCCGGGCGTTGGCGGAGAGCCTGAGGCGCCGCAACGCGAACGAGCTCGGGCCGTCGAGCCGCGTGCTGGTGGTCGACACCACCGACGCGCTGAGCGAGCACCACGTGTTCTTCGAACGACTCGCGCGCCTGCCGCAGGTGACCGGCGTCGTGCTGGTGGCGGTCGGCGGGATCGAGGCCAACGGCGGCCCCGTCCTCCGTACACCCTCGGCGTTGGCCGGTGTCGGCGTGACGCTGTGGGTCGGTGACGGTCCCGGCGTGCCCTGGGAGGGCGGTTCGCAACGTCCGGGAGCCGGTCTTGGCGAGTCCACTGTGGACGATCTGCTGGCCGCGCTCCGGTTGCCCAAGGTGTTCGACCGGGTGTTCGCGGAGGTCGGCGTGATGCCGCATCAGGCAGCGAATCCCGGCCTCACCGTGGACTACGCGACGGTCGAGCCCGCGATGATGCGGACGTTGAAGCTGCGGGCGTTGCGGCAGCTCGTGGCCACCGGTGTCGCGGCACGGCTGCACGACCGCGAGTCGACCGAGCTGACGTCCGTGGTGCGCTCCGCCACCGAGGGCGACGCGACGTCCGTGCGGCAGGGATCGCCGCTGTACGAGGCGATGACTCAGGCCCAACGTGAGCTTGAGGCGGCGTCGCGGGCGATCGACCGGT
>NZ_VSRL01000455.1 GCF_012184385.1 Lentzea indica | reverse complement strand
GATGCGCAGTTGACGGCGATGGTTGACGGGTTGATTCCGACGTTGACGCGCGTCAAGTCTGATGTTGAATCAATGTTGACTGCGCTCAGTCAAGTACACGTTGACGGATTCAATGTTGACTGGGCGCAGCTGTATACCGGTGGACGACGTGTCGACGTGCCCACCTACGCGTTCGACCACCAGTCGTTCTGGCCGGAGACCACCGCGAAGTCCGACGTCCGGTCGGCCGGGCTGGGCGCGGTGGAGCACCCGTTGCTCGGCGCGGCCGTTGAGCTCGCCGGTGGAGCGGGCTACCTGTTCACCGCGCGGCTCTCGCGGAGGTCGTGGCTCGCCGATCACAGGGTGCACGGCGCGGTGCTCGTGCCGGGCGCGGCGCTCGTCGAGCTCGCGCTGCGGGCCGCGGACGAGGTGGGCCTCGATCGCCTCGACGAGCTCACGCTCGCCGCGCCGCTTGTGCTGCCGGAAAGCGGTGGCGTCCAGGTTCAGGTGATCGTCGGTGTCGAGGAGAACGGTCACCGGTCGATCACCATCTACTCCCGGTCCGAGACCGCGGTCGACGAGCCGTGGACGGAGCACGCCACGGGTGTGCTGGGGTCTGGCACCGTCGTCGCCGAAGTCGGCGAGTGGCCGCCGCAAGCGGAGGCGATCGACGTCACCGATGCCTACGAGCGGTTCGCGGAGAACGGGTTCGAGTACGGGCCGGCGTTCCAGGGACTGCGGGCGGCGTGGCGGAGCGGCGACACCGTGTTCGCCGAGGTCGCGTTGCCCGAAGGTGTGGCGGCCACCGGCTTCGGGCTGCACCCGGCGCTTCTCGACTCGGCGCTGCACGCCGCGTTGCTGGTCGACGACGGCGCCGGGCTGCCGTTCTCGTGGGAAGGCGTGTTGCTGCACGCCACCGGCGCGACGGCGTTGCGCGTGAAGCTGACCCGCGACGGCAACAGCTTCGCCATCGCACTCGCGGACACCACGGGAGCCCCGGTCGCCTCGGTGGATGCGCTGGTGGTGCGCGCGGTGTCGGCCGAGCAGCTCAGCTCTGTGGACCGCGACTCGTTGTTCCAGCTCGACTGGGTCGACGTCGACGTGCCCGCCGGGCCCGCCACCAACGTCGTGGTGGAGCACGTCGTCGCGGAGGGCGAGGTCGTCGAGGCCACGCACACGCTCGTGGCGCAGGCGTTGGCGCGGCTGCAGGAGTGGATCGCCGGCGAGCGGCCCGAGAAGCTGGTGTTCGTCACCGGCAAGGGATGCCTGGCCGGCGCGGCGGTGCGCGGTCTGGTGCGGTCGGCGCAGACCGAGCATCCAGGCCGGTTCGCGATCATCGACACCGACTCCGGCGATCTCGTGCCGCGGGCGTTTGGGCATCGACGAGCCCGAACTGATCATCCGGGACGGCGTGGTGAAGGCCGCGCGGCTCGCACGGGCGACCACCGCCCAGCGTGAGGTCACGTGGCAGGGACCGGTGCTGATCACCGGCGGTACCGGTGGCCTGGGTGGCGTCATCGCGAAACACCTTGTCGCACAGGGGGTTGAGGAGCTGGTGCTGGTCAGCCGGCGCGGCGAGACGCCCGAGTGGGTAGCCGAGCTGGATGCCCGTGTCACCGTCGCGAAATGCGACGTGTCGGACCGCAAGGCTGTGCGGAAGTTGCTGAAGAAGTACCCGATCCGGTCGATCGTGCACGCCGCCGGTGTGCTGGATGACGGCGTGATCGAGTCGCTGACGCCTGAGCGCTTGTCGAACGTGTTGCGCCCCAAGGTCGACGCCGCGTGGAACCTGCACGAGCTGGCGGGTGACATCGACCGGTTCGTGCTCTTCTCGTCCGTCGCCGGCACGCTCGGCAGCGCGGGGCAGGGCAACTACGCGGCGGGCAACGCGTTCCTCGACGCGCTCGCCGAACACCGGCCGAACACCGTCTCCCTCGCCTGGGGTGCCTGGGAAGGCGGCATGGCCGGACACCTGTCCGAAGTGGACGCCGAACGCATGCGCCGCTCCGGCATGCCGCCGATCTCGGTGGAGCAGGGCGTCGAGCTGTTCGACACGGCCATCGCGCACGGCGGTGCCGCACTGGCGCCGTTCCGGCTCGATCTCGCGGTGCTACGGGCGAAGGGTGAGGTAGCGCCGGTGCTGCGGGGCCTGGTCCGGACGCGCACGAAGCGTTCCGTCGCGGGTTCGGACACCGCTGTCACCCTCGTCTCCCGTCTCTCGGCCATGTCCGAGGCTGATCGGCTGGAGGCGTTGCTCGACGTCGTCCGCATCGAGGTTGCCGGCGTTCTCGGCCACGGTGGCGCAAACGCGGTCGACCCGGCACAGCAGTTCCGCGACCTCGGCCTCGACTCGCTGACCGCGGTCGAGCTGCGCAACCGCCTCACCGCCTCGACCGGCATCCGCCTGCCCGCGACGCTGATCTTCGACTACCCGACGTCCGGCGCGCTGGCCGCCTACCTGCGCGACGAGCTGCTAGGAAGCGTTGCAGTCACGCTGGATCAGCCCGTGCCGCTGTCCATTTCGGACGACCCGATCGTGATCGTCGGCATGGCCTGCCGCTATCCCGGCGGTGTCACCACGCCGGAAGAGCTGTGGCAGCTCGTGATGGACGAGGCCGACGCCGTCACCGGGTTCCCTGCCGACCGCGGCTGGGACCTCGAGGGCCTGTACCACCCGGATCCCGACCACATCGGCACCTCCTACACGCGGTCCGGTGGCTTCCTGCACGACGCGGCCGAGTTCGATCCGTCGTTCTTCGGCATGTCACCGCGGGAGGCGCTGGCGACCGACACCCAGCAGCGCCTGCTGCTCGAAACCTCCTGGGAGGCCCTGGAACGCGCGGGCATCGACCCGACGTCGTTGCGGGGCAGCGCGACCGGTGTGTTCACCGGCCTGATGTACAACGACTACCAGTCCGTCGTCGGTGGCGGCGACATGGAAGGGCACCAGGGCCAGGGCAGCGCGGGCAGTGTCGCGTCGGGCCGCGTGTCCTACGTGTTCGGGTTCGAGGGGCCCGCCGTCACGGTCGACACGGCCTGTTCGTCGTCGCTGGTCGCGATGCACTGGGCGATCCAGTCGCTGCGGTCGGGGGAGTGCTCGCTGGCGCTGGCCGGTGGTGTGACGGTGATGTCCACGCCGTCGACGTTCATCGAGTTCTCGCGGCAGCGCGGGGTTTCCGAGGACGGCCGGTCGAAGGCGTTCTCGGACTCCGCTGACGGCGTCGGCTGGGCCGAGGGCATCGGCCAGGTCGTGCTGGAGCGCCAGTCCGACGCCCTGCGCAACGGCCACCGGATTCTCGCGGTCATCCGCGGTTCCGCGGTCAACCAGGACGGCGCCTCCAACGGCCTCACCGCGCCGAACGGCCCGTCGCAGCAGCGCGTGATCCGCGCGGCCCTCGCCTCCGCGGGTCTCTCCGTCACCGACGTCGACGCTGTCGAGGCGCACGGCACCGGAACCGCCGCTGGGCG
>NZ_VSRL01000454.1 GCF_012184385.1 Lentzea indica | reverse complement strand
CACGTGTCTGCCACATCGGCGTGTAGTCGCCGTTGGCGGGAGAACCGTTCGTCATCTGCGTGCGCACCGCACCACACCGTGAGCGCGCATTGGAGTTCTTCCGCGTCCTGCCAGGCTCCGGCGATGAACAGCTGCTTGGGGACGTCGTGGATCACCGTCGTGGTCATGTGTGGTTCCTCGAGGTTCGGCTTCAGCGGAGTTGGGTGACGACCTCGTCGAGCGGCACGGCGATGGCCTGCTCGACGTTGATCCAGTCGTCCTTGGCGTGGGAGAGGAAGTACTCGCGTCGTTGCGGGGCATGCTGCGCGCGCCAGTTCGTGAGCAGCGCGCGCAGCGTGAGCCGGGCCAGTGCGGCGACGGGCAACAGTGCGAGCTCCGACTCTTCGAGCGGCCGGATGCGCTCGTAGCCCTCGAGAAAGGTGCGGGCGTCCTGCCATGGGTCCGCCCGTCCGCGGCCGAGCAGGTTGGCCATGGGCACGGCGGGGTCGAAGATCACGGCGCTGCGCACGGTGTCACCGAAGTCGATGACGCCGGTGACGAACGGGTCGCCGTACGGGTTCACGACCACGTTGTGCGGGCTGAAGTCGCCGTGGATCACCTGCGTCTCGAGTTCGTTCAACCTCGGGACGACGACCTCGTCGAACAGGCGGAAGACCTCCTGAGCCAGCCTGCGATGCCCGGGGTTCGACGTGTGCGCGACCAGCCGCCCCAGGTGGTGGAAGTGCTGGATGTCCCACACCAGCATCCGGCGGTCGGCGGGATGTGTGAACGTCGCCAGTGCCAGGTCGATCCGGCCGAGCATCTCGCCGACCTCGGCGAGCTGGTGCGTCTCGGGCTCCGACTGGGCCCAGACCAGGCCGTCGACGAAACCGAACACCCGCAGGATCCGGGTTCCGGAGGCGTTGCTCTCGACGACCACGCTCGCGTTTCCGTCGATGGTCGGCCGCACCCGCTGGACCGGCAGGTCAGGCGCGTCGTGCTCGAGGAAGAGCATCACGGTGGTCTGCAGAGCGACGACGGGGGCTTCCTCGTCCGGTGGTGACACCTTCACCAGGTAGTCGTCCGTGCCGGTCCTGAGCCGGAACGTGTCGTCCTTCTCCGTCGCGAGTCGCTCCAGGCGCCCGCCGAGGTGGTAGTGCCTCTCCAGCAGAGCCACCACCAGCGTCTCGTCGACCGGCTCGTGGGACGACGCCAGCCCGCATTCCGCGATGAGTCGCCGGCCGAGGCTCGGCAGCGGTGAGATGGTCACGGTCGGTCCCTTTCGGTGAGCCGCTACAAACGGTCCTTCGCGACCTGGGCGAAGGTCTCCAGGAACCTGGTGACGTCGGCCGAGGTGAAGGCGAGCGGAGGGCGGATCTTCAACACGTTCGCCCCTGGCGCGGTGCCGCTGACGAGAATGCGGCGATCACGCAGGTCGTTGATGACGTCCTCGGCGAGCGTTCGGTCGGGCTCCAGCGTCTCGCGGTCCTTCACCAGCTCGACACCGACGAAAAGGCCGCTGCCGCGGACCTCGGCGACGTACGGCGACTTCCGCGTGATCTCTTCGAGCCCGGCGCGCAGATCCCTGCCGTTCTCGAGGACACGCTGCTGCACGTTCTCCTGCTCGAAGACGTCCAGCACCGCGGCCGCCGCCGCCACGGGGATCGAGCTGCCGCCGAAGGTGTTGAAGTAGCGCACGTTCCGGCCGAACTCGTCGCAGACCTCGGGCCGGAAGACCACACCCGAGACCGGCAGGCCGTTGCCCATCGGCTTGCCCATGGTGACGATGTCGGGCAGCACACCGTGGCGGCTGAAACCCCACATCGACTCACCGAGCCGGGCGAACCCGGACTGCACCTCGTCGGCGATGTAGACACCGCCGGCCGCGTGCACCTCCTCGACCATGGCCTTCAGATAGCCGACCGGGTCGGTGAAGATCCCGTCGCTGCTGTAGGCGCCGTCGGTGACCAGTGCGGCGAGCCGGTAGCCGTGGCGTTCGAGGTCGTCGATCGCGCCGCGCACCTGGCCGCGCATGTGTCCGGCGAGCGTGGATCCCGGCGTGACGAGTCGCGGATCGGGAGGGTCGATCACCCGGACGTTCGGTCCCAGCGGCGATCCCGTCCCCAGGCTCGGCGAGAAGCTCGCGACCTCACGCGTGATGCCGTGGTAGGCCCAGCGGGTCACGATGATGCCTTCACCGCCGGTGTGGAACCGCGCCACTCGCATCGCGAGGTCGTTGGCCTCCGACCCGCTGCACGCCAGGCTCAGCTTCGACAACCCAGCGGGGAACGTCGCGAGCAGCCGTTCCGCGTAGTCGACCAGGGAGTCCTGGACGTAGCGCGTGTTGGTGTTGACGGCCGTCATCTGGCGGGCGACGGCCTGTGCGACGTGCGGGTGCGCATGCCCAACGCACGGAACGTTGTTGTACGCATCGAGGTAGTCGTTGCCGTCGCGGTCGACGAGGTGGGCTCCGTGGCCGGAGACGAACTCGACCGGCGTCCGGTAGATGAGCGTGTAGCCAGGCCCCAGCACCTCGGTCCGGCGCCGGATGGTGTCCTGCAGACGTTCGGGGAGCGCGTCCAGAACGGCCGGGTCGAACCGGTTCGGGTAGTTGGCGATCGCCCGGCTCAGCGTCGAAGTCATCGACCCCCACTTTCGGTCTTGGTCCGCCGGAGTCACCTCCGCTGGTGATCAGACCCTACCACTCTTTGTTCCAGTTCCAAACTGAAACTTTTTAGACCTGGTGCGCCCCGATGGAGGCGCGCTACGACCAGCTCAGAACGCGGGTGCGGACTGACCCACGCGCTGCCCCTGACGACGCGCGTCGAGCAGCGCTTCCCGCAGCCGGCCATGAGCGATCGACAGACACGAGTACGCCGCGCCACGCGCGGTCGACAGCCCGAGCACCTGAGTCGCGACCGCCAGTCGCGGGACCGACTGGAGGCACTGCTCGAGGCGCACGCGCACCTCGGGAAGGACTTCTTCGACCAGTGTGCGCAACCGGCCGACGAAATAGATCGACTCCGGGTCGAGGGTCACCACGACGGCGCTCACCGCGGTCACGACCGCCGTGGTGAACGCCTCCACCACCGCCGCCCGCACGGAGTCGTGGTGCGTTTCCACCCAGAGCTCGTCGATGCGCTCCAGGTCCATCCCCTGCCTGCGAGCGAACCGGAGCAGACCGCCGGTGCTCATCAGCCCGTCGAGGGTCTCGCCCGGCACTCCGGAGAAGAGGACGCCGACGTCACCGAAAGAGGGAGTGCTTCCACGCGCCAGCTCGTGATCCGTGCAGCAGGCGAAGTTCAGGATGCTGCTGAGACTGAACAGCGCGGCGTCCCTGATCGTGACGTCATCGGTGAGGACGCCCAGCAAGGGTGATCCGGTTGACCGCGTCTACACGAGCCCAGTACATGCAGACGTCGTAGTTCGTCGTGTAGACGGCGTCGTGGTCCTGGATCACGCTGGCGATCTTG
>NZ_VSRL01000453.1 GCF_012184385.1 Lentzea indica | reverse complement strand
CGCCCTCGTAGATGTAGTCGCCGAGATGCAGGATCAGGTCGGGGTGTTCCTCCGCCATCCGGCGGTAGGCCGTGAAGTAGCCCTCCTCGAAGTGCGAGCTGCTCGACCTCGTGCACCTTGCTCGAACCGGCCGACGGGGCGGCCATCGGGCGGCGCGACACGCGGCGGACGGTGCCCAGGTGCTCGGGCAGCAGTTCCGGCAGGGCCAGGCCGTAGAACGGCCAGGCGCCCTGGTTCGCCGGCTCTTCCTGCACCCAGCGGACGTCCTTCGCGTTCGGGTAGCCCTCCAGGGTCTCGGTCAGCTTGCGGGCCGGGACCGGGTAGAGCTGCTCGACGCGCACGATCGCCACGTCGCCGCCGCCGCGCTTCTCGCGCTCGGCGTGCAGCTCGTAGGAGATCTTGCCGCTGCACAGCAGGACCTTGGTGACCGCGTTCGGGTCCTTGATCGTCGGGTCGTCGATCACGGACTGGAAGCGGTCGTTGATGAACTCTTCCGTGCCGCTGACCGCGGCCTTCAGCCGCAGCATCGACTTCGGCGTGAACACCACGAGCGGGCGGTCGACGCCGTCGAGGGCGTGGCGGCGCAGCAGGTGGAAGTAGTTCGCCGGCGTCGACGGCACCGCGACGGTCATGGAGCCCTCAGCGCACAGCTGCAGCCAGCGCTCGATGCGGCCCGACGTGTGGTCGGGGCCCTGGCCCTCGTGGCCGTGCGGCAGCAGGATCACGACGTCGGAACGCTGACCCCACTTGGCCTCACCGGACGAGATGAACTCGTCGATGATCGGCTGCGCGCCGTTGACGAAGTCACCGAACTGCGCCTCCCACAGCACCATCGCCTGCGGGTTCGCGACCGAGTAGCCGTACTCGAAGCCGACCGCCGCGAACTCCGACAGCACCGAGTCGTAGACCATGAACTTGCCCTGGTCCGGCGACAGGTTCTGCAGCGGCGTGTACTCGTCGCCGGTCTTGCGGTCGACCAGGGTCGCGTGGCGCTGCACGAACGTGCCGCGGCGCGAGTCCTGACCGGCCAGGCGGACCTTGCGGCCCTCCATCGTGAGTGAGCCGAGCGCGAGCAGTTCCGCGAACGCCCAGTCGATGCCGCCCTCACGCGCCATCTTCGCGCGGCGCTCCAGCACCGGCTTGACGCGGGCGTGCGGCGTGAAGCCCTCCGGCAGGTTCACGTGCGCGTCGGCGATGTGCTCCAGGACCTCGCGCGAGATGCCGGTGGGCAGCTTCGCCGGGATCTGCTGCTCGGCCTCCACCGACGGGCTGACCGTCACCGGGTGCTTCTCGAGCTCACGGACCTCGTTGAAGACGTGCTCCAGCTGGCTGGAGAAGTCCTGCAGCGCCTTCTCGGCCTCTTCGACCGTGATGTCGCCGCGGCCGATCAGGGCCTCGGTGTAGGTCTTGCGGACCGAGCGCTTCTGGTCGATCACGTCGTACATCGCCGGCTGGGTCATCGAGGGGTCGTCGCCCTCGTTGTGGCCGCGGCGGCGGTAGCAGACCATGTCGATCACGACGTCCTTGTGGAACGCCTGGCGGTAGTCGACGGCCAGCTTCGCGACCCAGTAGCAGGCCTCGGGGTCGTCGCCGTTCACGTGGAAGACCGGCGAGCCGATCATCTTCGCGACGTCGGTCGAGTACTTCGAGGACCGCGAGTGCTCCGGCGCGGTGGTGAAGCCGACCTGGTTGTTGACGACGATGTGGACCGTGCCACCGGTGCGGTAGCCGCGCACGAGCGCCAGGTTCAGCGTCTCGGCCACGACACCCTGGCCGGCGAACGCCGCGTCACCGTGCAGGGCGACCGGCAGGACGGGGAAGAAGTCGCCGCCTCTGTCGATCAGGTCCTGCTTGGCGCGCACGATGCCCTCGAGCACGGGGTCGACGGCCTCGAGGTGCGACGGGTTCGCGGTCAGCGACACCTTGGTCTCGCCGTCGCCGAACATGCGGAAGTACTTGCCCTCGGCACCGAGGTGGTACTTCACGTCACCGGAGCCGTGCGCCTGGCCGGGGTCGAGGTTGCCCTCGAACTCGCGGAAGATCTGCGAGATCGGCTTGCCGACGATGTTCGCGAGCACGTTCAGGCGGCCGCGGTGCGGCATGCCGATGACGACCTCGTCGAGCTCGTGCTCGGCTGCCTTGTCGAGCACCGCGTCGAGCAGCGGGATGACGGTCTCGCCGCCCTCCAGCGAGAAGCGCTTCTGGCCGACGTACTTCGTCTGCAGGAACGTCTCGAACGCCTCAGCCGCGTTCAGCTTGCTGAGGATGTACTTCTGCACGGTGGCCGGCGGCTTCTCGTGCGGAACCTCGACGCGGTCCTGGATCCACCGGCGCTCCTCCGGCTCCAGGATGTGCATGTACTCGACGCCGACGGTGCGGCAGTACGAGTTGCGCAGCACGCCCAGGATGTCGCGCAGCTTCATCCGCTCCTGGCCGGCGAACCCGCCGACGGGGAACTCGCGGTCGAGGTCCCACAGCGTCAGGCCGTGGCTGAGCACGTCCAGGTCGGCGTGGCTGCGCTGGCGGTAGTTCAGCGGGTCCGTGTCGGCCATCAGGTGGCCGCGGGTGCGGAACGCGTCGATCAGCTCGATGACCCTGGCGGTCTTGTCGACGGCGCCCTCAGGGATGTCGGCGACCCAGCGGATCGGCTCGTAGGGCAGCCGCAGCGACGCGAAGATGTCGTCGTAGAAGCCGTCCTCGCCCAGCAGCAGCTGGTGCACGCGCTTGAGGAACTCGCCCGACTCCGCGCCCTGGATGATGCGGTGGTCGTACGTGGAGGTCAGCGTGATGATCTTGCTGACGCCCATGTCGGTGAGCGCCTGCTCGCTGGTGCCCTGGAAGTGAGCGGGGTACTCCATGGCGCCGACACCGATGATCGCGCCCTGACCGGCCTGCAGCCGCGGCACCGAGTGGTTCGTGCCGATCGTGCCGGGGTTGGTCAGCGAGATCGTGGTGCCGGAGAAGTCGTCCGTGGTCAGCGAGCCGGAGCGCGCCTTGCGGATCAGGTCCTCGTAGGCCTGCCAGAACTGCGTGAACGTCATGTTCTCGCAGCCCTTGACCGACGCGACGACCAGCGTGCGCTGCCCGTCCTTGCCGGGCAGGTCGATCGCCAGGCCGAAGTTCACGTGCTCGGGCGTGACGACGAACGGCTTGCCGTCGACCTCGGCGTAGTGCCGGTTCATGTTCGGGTACGCCTGCAGCGCCCGCACCACCGCGTAGCCGATGACGTGCGTGAAGGAGACCTTCCCGCCGCGCGTTCGCTTCAGGTGGTTGTTGATGACGATGCGGTTGTCGGCCAGCAGCTTGGCGGGCACGGCGCGCACGCTGGTCGCGGTCGGAACGGTGAGCGACAGCTCCATGTTCTTCGCGATGGCGGCGGAGGCACCGCGCAGCTGCTTTCTGCTCGGGGCTGCGCGCTCTGCGTGACCGGCTTGGCCTTCGCGGCCTGCTGCGGCGCGGGCTTGCCGGTCTGCGGCAGCGTGG
>NZ_VSRL01000452.1 GCF_012184385.1 Lentzea indica | reverse complement strand
CCAGCGCGGCCACCAGGACTCCGGCGGCGGCGAGTCGCTGGTCGGTCAGGAACAGCAGCAGGCCGACCACCGTGGTCAGGCAGCTCAGGGCCAGCAAAGCGTTGCGCAGAAACGGGTTCGGCACCGCGATCTCCTGCACGCGCGCTGCCGCCACGTCGGCCTCGACCTGGGTGCGGGCCGCGTTGGCGGCGGCTTCGTCCTGGATCTGGCGGGCACCGTCCACCTCGATCGACGCGGTGGTCAGGCGTGCGCCGCTGGTCGGGTCCAGGCGCGTGGCCAGGCCGCGCAGCACTGATGGTTCGGCGGTGGTCGGGGGTTGAGGCCTGCGTTCGTCGTGCGCGGCGGCGACCGCGGAAGCGGTCGCGTACGCCGATGCCACGACGCGGAGCTCCTCGTCCACCGCGGTCTCGCCGACGGGGACGTCGGGGAGCGATTCGAGCTCGCCTGCGAGACTCGACGACGACGGGCCGGTCAGCACGCGAGGGGCCGGGGCGGCTCGCCACGCGGCCAGAGCGCGGTTGACCACGTGGGTCAGCTCCTCCTGCGCGGCGAGGCCGGACGGCGGGGAGTCGCCGAAGCGTTCCTGCAGCTCGCTCAGCCGAGCGCTCGAGCGGACAGCGCGTCGAGTGAAGCAGCGTGCTCCTGGACGGCCAGGCGTGCGCGAGCGGCAGCGGCCGAACGGCCCTGCGTGCTCAGTTCCAGGTAGCGGTCGTGCTCGCGGCGTGCCGCGGCCAGGTCCGTTTCCGCCTCGCGCAAGCGGTTGCGGGCATCTCGCAACGCGTCGACAGGAGCGGTCAGTCGTTGCAACGCCTGCTCCACCGTGCCGTCCGTGCCCGCGGTGGCCGCGGCGCGGCGCAGGTGGTCCTGCAGGCCGTCCGCGGCGTCCAGCACGTTCAGCAGCTGCGCCTGGTCCACGCAGGCGGTGGCGGCGAACGAGGTGCGGTCCATGCCGACCCGGCGTGCGACGTCAGGAGACGAGTCGTCGTTCAGGTCGCGGTCCACCGCGACGACCTCACCGGACTCCAGCGACACCGTCGCCGCCACACGCCAGGACTCGCCGTGCCACGGGCGGTGCCGCGACGACGGTTCACCGCACAGAGCGGCGCGGATGGCGGCGTGCCATGACGACTTCGCGGACTCGTTCACGCCCGACACCACGGTCAGGCCGGGTGCCAACGGCAGTGTCCTGTCGTGCAGGGGACCGAAAGCGTGCGCGGTCACCGACTCGATTCTCATCGCTCCTCCAACGCCCGCAGGCCTGTCGCGAGCACGCGGCCGCGCAACGCCGTGTCCAAAGACGGATCCGCCAGCACGTCCCGCACGAACTGGCCGCGCACGGTCCGTTCCGCGGCAACGGAATCGACGTCCACCAACGGAAACGCCTCAGAATGCTCAGCCAACAGTCCGAGCGACCGTGACGCCGACACGTCGAAGACTTCGCGTGACACCGTGCCGTCGTCGTGCACCGTGCACAGAACGGCCCCGCGCTCACCGGTCTCGCCCGGTGTCAACGGAT
Source organism: Lentzea indica (assembly GCF_012184385.1). Lineage (GTDB taxonomy): Bacteria > Actinomycetota > Actinomycetes > Mycobacteriales > Pseudonocardiaceae > Lentzea > Lentzea indica. The sequence goes on along the minus strand of NZ_VSRL01000452.1, from coordinate 1,980 downwards.
CAGGGTTGCCGGGGAACGTGTATCGGACGGCGTGCTCCGGTGTGTGCACGTGGCCCAGGAACGCGTGGTCCAAGCCCGTGATCGCGACGTCGTCCGGCGCGGAACCGTGGCCCAGCGCCAGGTTCACCCCTGCCCGATTGACGGAGAACCCGTCCAGGAAGTCCCTTGCCGGGCCGGGTCCGACGTGCGCGGCGCCCCACAACGTGACGCCGTCGGCGAGTTCCACGGGCGTCAACGACTCGGAGGAGAACACGTGCACGTTCGGCGTCCAGTCCACCTGCTGGTAGACCGACTGCGGCCCGTACCAGTCGTCGTTGCCCGGCGCCAGGAACACCGGCAACGAGCAGTCAAACGTCGACTGCAGAAAGGAAGCCGTAGAAGGGGAGCAACGATCGTGCTCGTACAGGTCGCCGGCGCAGAGCACCGCGTCGACGTTCGATTCCTGGGCGAGATCCACGATGCGGCCCAGCGTGTCGCGCAACGCCTGGCGCCGCGCGGGACCCGCGCTGGGAAAGCGCGTGTCCAGGTGCAGGTCCGCGAACAGCAGCAGTTTCACCGGTGCCTCTTCAGGTGAGGTCGATGGTGCCGGACAGGGTCATGGTCGGCTGAAGAGCCGCGGCGACGGACGCGGTGTCGGCGTGCCAGCCGGTCAGCTCCGCGATGGTCGGGGTGAGCTCGTAGCCGTGGTGCCGGATCGCGCGGCTCAGCGCGTGCCACAGCTGGGAGGCGTCGTGCGCCACGTCGGCGTCCACATGGGACGGAAGGCTGATCAGCAGGGCGTGCACCGGCTGGTCGGTGTTCTCGGCACCGCAAGCACGAGCGACGGAACGTTCCACCGCCGTGCGCAACAGCTCCGCGCAGCACCGGATCCGCACACCGTCGAGCTGCTCCGGCCGCGCCAGCAGGTTCGCCACGCAGGTCAGCCGGTCCTGCACGTCCGAGGGGAGGTTCATCGCTGCAACCACCCCGCGAGCAGTTCGGTGTCGCGGATCAGCACGTCCAGGTCGCCGCCTTCACCGCCGACCCGGCACGCCTGAAGCAGGTCGACCGCCCACGACCCGACGACGTCCTCCAGGTGCGGCAACAGCTTCGCCGGTTCCCCGAGGTCGTCGAGCACGGCCAGCGCGATCTTCTGCCTGGTCGTCAACGCGCATTCCAGCACGCGTTCGACCTCGGCGTGCGGCATCCCGCGGCCGAGCCGTTCGCGGCGGAACCGGGCATGCGACGCCGCTTCCAGGGCCGACCGGCAGCACGACGCCACCAGCTCGGCCCGCAAGGCTTCCGGCAGGTCCTCGTCACCCCGCATCGCGCGGGCGTCGTTGAGGCACCGGCCGACGGGATCATCGGACATCCGCACCTGCACGACGGACTCCTCACCGCGGCAGACCTCCCAGACGGTCGCGCTCAAACGCAACCGCCGCAGGGCTTCCACGAGCCGTTCGTCGTGCGTGAAGACCACGACCTGGCGGGTGAGGCCGACGTCGGCGAGCACCTGCGCGAGTCCGTCCACTTTGGATGGATCCATCGCCTGCACCGGGTCGTCGATCACCACGAACCGGAACGGGCTCTCGTCCACCATCGCGCGCGGCAGGAACAACGCGAGCCCCAGCGAATGCAGCTCGCCCTGGCTCATCACCGCCAGCGCCGAGTTCGAGACGCCGTCGACCGACACGTCCAGCTCGACGTTGCGGGTGCCGCCGAGCCGCACCGCGCCCAGGTCGACGTTGCTCTGCTGCCGCAACCGCTGCCAGATCCGCTGCGACTCCTTGGCGAACGGCGCGATGCGCTCGGACCGCAGCGTGGCCGCGGTCTTGCGAATCCAGTTCTCCGCCTCGGTCACGTCGGCGAGCACCTCGGCGTCCGCGAACGCCCTGACCTCGAGAGCTGATCGTCATTCTGATCCTCTTCACCCAGATCAACGCGCTCGGCGGGTTCACCAGGAACGAAGTACTGCTGATGTACGCGTTCGCGGGCGCGGCG
>NZ_VSRL01000451.1 GCF_012184385.1 Lentzea indica | reverse complement strand
TGGAGGCCGGTGACACCGTCGGCGGCGTGATCGAGGTGCTCGCGTACGGGTTGCCGCCGGGCCTCGGCTCGCACGTGCACTGGGACCGCCGCCTCGACGCGCGCCTGGCCGCCGCCCTCATGGGCGTGCAGGCGATGAAGGGCGTGGAGATCGGCGACGGCTTCACCTCCGCCAAGCGCTGGGGTTCGCAGGCCCACGACGAGATCGACCGCGGCAGCGGCCCCGTCGGCGTCACGCGCCGATCGAACCGCGCCGGCGGGCTCGAAGGCGGCATCACCAACGGCGAGATCCTCCGTGCGCGCGTTGCGATGAAGCCCATCTCGACCGTCCCACGTGCACTGTCCACTGTGGATGTCCGCACCGGTGAGGCCGCCGTCGCGATCCACCAGCGTTCGGACGTGTGCGCCGTGCCGCGCGCCGGTGTGGTGCTGGAGTCCGTGGTCGCGCTGGTGCTGGCCGAGGCCGCGCTGGAGAAGTTCGGCGGCGACTCGCTGGACGAGACGCGCCGCAACGCCCACGCGTACCTCAAGGCCCTGGAAGCACGCTGGGAGGGCATGTGAGTCCCAGGTTCGTCGTGGTGGGGCCTCCTGGGGCCGGCAAGACCACGGTCAGCGAGCTGCTGGCCAAGCGCCTGAACCTTGGCTTCCGCGACGTCGACGAGGACATCGTCGAGACCGCGGGCAAGCCGATCTCGGACATCTTCACTGACGATGGCGAGCCGGTTTTCCGTGCCCTGGAAGAAGAAGCGGTCGCCAAGGCACTCGAAGAGCATGACGGTGTGCTGGCGCTCGGCGGTGGCGCGATCCTCTCGCAGAAGACGCGTGACCGCCTCAAGAGCCACACGGTCGTGTTTCTCAACGTGGGCATGGCCGAGGGCGTGCGCCGCACCGGCATGTCGTCCGCACGGCCGTTGCTGTCCGGCTTGAACCCGCGCGCGACTTTCAAGGCGCTGCTGGACGCGCGCCTGCCGCTGTACCGCGAGGTCGCCACGATCGAGGTGCTGACCGACGCCCTCGATCCGGAGCAGGTGACCGAAGCGGTGATCAAGGGAGCTGACGAATGACCGAGCCCGTGCGCATCCGGGTCGCCGCGGAGAAGCCCTACGACGTGGTGATCGGCCGCGGCCTGCTCGGCGACATCGTCGAGTTCCTCAAGGGCACCGCCAAGATCGCGATCGTGCACCAGCCGACGCTCGCCGCGACCGCAGAGGTGCTGGTCGACGAGCTGAAGGCCGTCGGAGCCGACGCACACCGCGTCGAGGTCCCCGACGCCGAGGACGGCAAGGACCTCGCCGTCGCCGGCTTCTGCTGGGACGTGCTCGGCAAGATCGGCCTGTCGCGCCAGGACGTCGTGGTCGGCCTCGGCGGCGGCGCGGTGACGGACCTGGCGGGCTTCGTCGCTTCCACGTGGATGCGCGGCGTGCGCCTGGTGAACATCCCGACGACGCTGCTCGGCATGGTCGACGCCGCGGTCGGTGGCAAGACCGGCATCAACACCGACGCGGGCAAGAACCTCGTCGGCACGTTCTACGAGCCGGACGCCATCTTCGTCGACCTCGCGACGTTGGAAACCTTGCCGCGCAACGAACTCGTCGCCGGCATGGCCGAGATCGTGAAGGGCGGCTTCATCGCCGACCCGGTGATCCTCGACCTGATCGAGGCCGACCCCGCGAAGGCGCTGGACCCCACGGGCGACGTGCTCGCCGAGCTCGTCCGCCGCAAGATCCAGATCAAGGCCGACGTCGTCACGAACGACCTGCGCGAGTCGTCCCTGCGCGAAATCCTGAACTACGGCCACACCCTGGGTCACGCGATCGAACGCCGCGAGCGCTACCGCTGGCGCCACGGCGCCGCCATCAGCGTGGGCCTGGTCTTCGCCGCCGAACTGGCCCGCCTCGCAGGCCGCCTGGACGACGAGACCGCCGACCGCCACAAGTCCGTTCTGCAGCTCCTCGGCTTGCCGACGTCCTACGACCCGGACGCCCTCCCGCAGTTGATGGAGGGCATGAAGGTCGACAAGAAGAACAAGGCGGGTGTGCTGCGCTTCGTGGTGCTCGACGGCCTGGCCAAGCCCGGCCGCCTGGAGGGCCCGGACCCGGCCCTGATCGCCGCCGCGTACTCGGCCGTGGCCGCCGAGCCGTCGTCCGGTTCGGGGAAGGTGCTGCTGTGAGGGTCCTCGTGCTGAACGGGCCGAACCTGGATCGCCTCGGCACCCGCGAGCCGGACGTCTACGGCCGCACGACGTACGCGGACCTGGTCCAGATGTGCGTGGCGGAGGGCAAGGAACTCAACTTCGAGGTCGAGGTCCGCCAGACAGCCCACGAGGGTGAGATGGTCGCGTGGCTGCACGAGGCAGCCGACGCCTCGATCGCGGTGGTCCTCAACGGCGCAGCCTGGACGCACTACTCGATCGCGGTGCGCGACGCGTGCTCGCAGCTCACGGCGCCGCTGGTCGAGGTGCACATCTCGAACATCCACCAGCGCGAGGAGTTCCGGCACCACAGCGTCATCTCGGCGATCGCGAGCGGTGTGATCGTGGGGCTGGGCGTGGAGGGCTACCTGCTGGCGCTGCGCTGGCTCGCGCTCAAGAGGTGACGCTGCACCACGTCGAGCTCTGGGTGCCGGACCTGGCCCGGGCCGAAGCCACGTTCGGCTGGCTCTTCTCCGCCCTCGGCTGGACCGAGCACCAGCGCTGGAACGCGGGCGTCAGCTGGAAGCTCGACCGCACGTACGTCGTGGTCGAGCAGTCTCCAGCACTGACAGGTCCACACGATCGGATGAAAGCCGGCCTGAACCACCTGGCCCTGCACGCGGGCACCCGCGCCGACGTCGACCGGCTGACCGAAGAAGCCCAGCGCAACGGCTGGCAGCTGATGTTCGCCGAGAAGCACCCGCACGCCGGCGGCCCCGACCACTACGCCGCGTTCCTGGAGAACGAGGACGGCTTCGAGGTGGAATTGGTGTCGACAGCCGATTGATGTATATGCAACACTGTGCCGGTGGGCTCCGTTGACGAGATCGTGGACGACTGCCTGGCGGCGCGCATCAGGCTGATCGGCCGGGCGCTCACGGGTCTCTACGACGGTGCTCTCAGCGGGCACGGCCTGACCATCGCGCAGCTCAACCTGCTGGCGGCGCTGGGCGCGGTGGGCCCGTGTCCACCGTCAAGGCTGGGCGAAGTGCTGCAGCTGGAGAGGTCCACGGTCAGCCGCAACCTGACACTGCTGGTCGGTCACGGCTGGATCGAGGCCACGTCGGCGGACGCCAAGGGGATGCGGACCGTCGCGCTCACCGCGGCGGGCCGGGCCAAGGTCGAGTCGGTGATGCCGGCCTGGCGGCAGGCTCAGCGCGAGGCCGCGGAACTGCTCGGACCGGCGGGCGTGACGGCGGTCAGGGAGATGGCGGTCGGCCTGGGATACCCGCCAGGAGCCTGAACTGGTCGGCAGCTCGTTTCGGCGGTCCGTACGTTGTATATACACCAACAAGGGAGTGGTCATGAACGAGGTTGTCCTGGTCACGGGCGCGTCGCGCGGAATCGGCAGGGCGGTGGCGCTCGCGTTCGCCGCGCAGGGAG
>NZ_VSRL01000450.1 GCF_012184385.1 Lentzea indica | reverse complement strand
CTCGGCGGCGAGCAGGCCGCGCACGCCGCGCACGTTGCACACGACGGCGAGCGCCAGGCCGACCGCGGCCTTGGCGTCGTACTCGGTGCGGTGCCAGCAGGTCAGCCGCAGCACGACGCGCTGCACGGCGGGCCAGGCCCAGGTGTGGCCCTCCTCGGTGAGCCGCAGCCACGGCAGGGACGGCGGTCCGCCCTCGCGGCCGTGGCCGGTCTCGCTGGACACCTTCAGCCCGGTTAGCACCGGCTCGGGCCGCTCGGCCAGCCGGGGACGCAGCAGCCCGAGCACGAGTTCGAGCACGTCGACCGGCACGGGCAGCGGGCCGGTCACGAGACGTCCGGCGGTGGGTCCATGACGTGGACCTCGATGCCCACGGCCTCGGCGGCGCGGGTCAGCACGCCGTACTTGGCCTCCATCCCGGTCCCGGCCGGATGCCGAACCGCCACGGTGAACGCGGTGCGGTCCGGGGCCGGGTCGTCCAGGACCTCGATCGGGAGCGGGTCGCCGTTGACCACGCGCAGGCCGCGGGCGCGGGCGAGCGTGGCCACGGTCTCGGCCAGCTCCTTCACGTGCTCGGCCAGCTCCGGGGAGCGCAGCAGCTCGGCCACGCCCTCGCGGTCGACGCGGAAGCCCTCGATGGACGCCATCGCTCAGCCCTCCACCTCGACCAGCAGCACCCAGAACCGGCGACGGCCGAACGGCGGCTCCCACATCAGTGGTTCACCTTCGATACGGAACGTCCGGCCACGCCACTCCACCTGTTCGCGAGAGCCGACCGGGGAGAACGTGAACAGCCGCCAGTCCGTGATCTCCGGCTGGCGGCCCGTCTCCACTGGCTCGGTCGAGGTTGCCGGCTGCATGTAGCCCCGGACGTCACGGCGGGGTGCGCCAGGGCCGTAGTAGAGCGCGGGGTTCGGGTTGCCGTACTGGTCATCGACCTCCAGCGGATCAACAAGAGTCACGATGTGCGGAAGCTGCAAAGGGCTACACCGTCCAAATGGAAAACGCCCCGGCGTTCGGCGCGGGGCGCAGCAAGGTGAGTTCGGTGTCGGTGAAGTAGAGACCCCCGCCGTCATGGGCGAGGGTCCGCGCGTGGCCGCCGATCGCCTCGTCCTTCAACCCCTCGGGCGGAGCGGCCAGCGCACGGAGAACCGCGGTGCTCACCACCCCGACCGCTGTCGCTGGTGCCGGGACGGGCATGGTCGGAACGAGGCTGCGCGCCATCGCGGACGCGTCGGCGCACAGCACCGCGACGCGGGCGCGCTCATCGGCGGTGAACTGGTGATCGGTACGAGCCTGGACGTCGTCTGCGGTCGCCAACAGGTCGGCGGAAGGTGAGGTCATAGCCCTCACCACCTGAACAATGCCGATCGCAACACGTGTGTGCGCGTCGACCAGCGATGCGGGAAGCGCGTGATGTACTAGCTCGTCGTCACCGGCGACGGATACCGAGGGCCATCACGCCCATGGCGATGCACATCAGGTAGCTATAGATGTTGGACGGCAACTCAACAATCTCGTTGATCTTTCCGTGCACTTCTGGTGCGCCTTCGTGCACTGCTGCCGACAGCGCAAGCAGCAGGACCAGGCCGATCAACATCGCGCCCGCGACCACTGTGGAGGATTGACTCCGGCTGCCCTGTCGAGCGGACTCCGCCAGCTGCTCCTGGAGTGACCTAACAGTCTCGCTGAGCTCCGCGATGATCGACGCGAGTTGCGGGTCCCTGACGAGTGGTTCCTCTGAAAGCTGCTCGTCCGATGCTGACCTGGCGGGCGGAATGAACGTGTCCCGCAGCGGTTGATCGTCCAGCAATCCGCCTGTGGCGTTGTGCAGTGTGCCCGCCGCCGAACGATCAAGCCCGAGAAACGCGTCCGTTATGGGTGCAGTGAACCTTGCCGCCGCAATGCCGTTGCTCAGGCCGAGAGCAGCAGCGGCGAAGTTGTAGCCAGGTGAGTCCAGAAGCTTGGCGAACCCGTTGGTTGGCTGCATCTTGTCGATCGCGGCGCGGATGCCCATGGTCTGTTCGAGCGCCTTGGCGGCGGGCGAGTCGAGGAGCGTTTCCACGCCCACCGGCTGCATCTTGTCGATCGCGGCGCGGATGCCCATGGTCTGTTCGAGCATCTTGGCGGCGGGCGAGTCGAGGAGCGTCTTCACGCCCACCGGCTGCATTGCAGCGTGCAGCGCTGCCGACTGACCGATAGTGCGGTTGAACAAGTCGATCATGGGCGAGTTGATGAACGCGCCGAACGTGGCCGCCGGAAAGCGCGCAGTGTCCCTGCGACGCCGCTTTCCCTGGCGCTTCCCGGCGTCGTCGTCAGCGCCCACCTCGGAGTTACCCATGCACTACATAGTAGGCGTACAGGTGTTCGAAGGTGTGGATGTCGCCGCGTCAGTTTGAGCAGCTCAGCTCTGCCTCGGTTCCTTCGGAGGTCGCCCACCTGCCGCACGTACACCAAGTTCGGAAGGCAGCTCGCGCAAGGCATCCACGGTGGACTTGTCGGTGACCTCGACTTCGCCGTCGATGAAGGTGACGCCGAGGTCGTGGACGACGAGCTGCTTGTAGATCGTGCTGATGAACTTCACGCGCACCTCCGGTGGGCGGGGTGGTGGCGAGGCCGGTGATCTTGCCGTGAGCGATCTCCGGCCCGTATTCCAGGCCGATCTCGCCGTAGATCTGCGCCTTGTCCGTGGAGCCGGTGCGGGCCAACGGTTCGGAGAACAGGAAGCCCTTGCCGGGTGTTTCCAGCAGGACGGGGGCGCACTGGTCGAGGCTGACGACCTGGACGACGTCGGCGGGCATGTAGCGGTTGAGCATGACGTTCAACCGGCCGAAGTCGGTGATGATCGTGTCGACCGAGACGCCGCCGACGTTGCGGGTTTCCTCCCGGTAGTTCTTCTTGGTGACGAACTCGTTCGTGAGCGCCCGCTTCTGGGTGGCGCCGCACATGAGCGTGGCGGTCTCGGAGACCTGGATGCCGCCGGACTCCCACACCTTCTGGAGCAGGTCGAGCACCATCGCCTCGGTCAGCGGCTTGGGTTGGGCGTTGGTGATGACGTTGGTTCTGGTCGCTTCCAGGATGCCGCGCGTCTTGCGGACGGTGCTGTTGTCGCTGGGCTCGGCGAACTTGCCCGTGATGAACGTGAGCTCGACGTCGCGGGCGATCTGGGTGAGCGTCTGGCGGGTCTGCCAGTCCAGCTCGTTCGCGACTGCGTTGGTCGCGCCGCCGAGGGCCTGCGCGTTGGGGTGCGCGGAGCCGGTTCCGGCGAACATCTGCTGGGTGGCCTGGCGGGTGTAGGTGATGCCGACCGTTTCCTGGTGGATCTCCAGGACGTTGCGGTCCTGGCCCCGGACGCGGGTCTCGGCGGGCGGGGCGTCGGCGCCTTCGAGGCGCTGCCGGTTGGCGTCGGGGGCGCGCAGGTCGTAGACGGTCCAGGTGTGGATGATCCCGTTCGCGCGTCGGCCGCCGGTCAGACCGCCGATGGCGGACAGGAACGGGGGTGTCGGGTCGGGGTCAGGGCGAAGAGTTCGCCGACGTAGTTCGGGCTGTTGTAGGTGTTCGCGATCGCGGCTACACCAGGCAAGAATTCTC
>NZ_VSRL01000044.1 GCF_012184385.1 Lentzea indica | reverse complement strand
CGACGCGCTGCGGCGTCCACACGCGGCTGACCGGCGCGCGGCCGAGATCGACAGCGGCGACCGGGACTTCCAGGACATCGGCACGCTGGTGCGGATGTCGTTGCGGGAGCAGGGAGGCATCGTCCGGCTGCACGACGACGGCAGCATCGGCGCCGACATCGCCCTTGAGCTGGCGAAGGTGCCCGGCTACCGGTTCGTCCCGGTCACCGGCGACCAGCCGGTCGAGGCCACCGCGACGGAACGGTTCACCGGCGCGGTCACCACGTGGTCGCAGCGCAACGGTGGCGTCGTGCTCGTGCTGCTCGGCACGGCGATCGCGATCGCCGCCCTGCTCGGCATCCTGCGGACCCTCATGCAGCTCGGTCTCGCACACACCGACCGTCGGCTGCGACGAGAGAGCGACCAGGCACCGCCGCCGTGGTTCGCGCCGCCGGTCTCGGTGATCATCCCGGCGTACGACGAGGCACTGAACATCGCCGCCACGGTGAGGTCGATCGCCGCGAACAACCATCTCGCCGAACGTCGAGGTGATCGTGGTCGACGACGGTTCCACGGACGGCACCGCGGACCGCGCCGAGGAGCTGAACCTGCCGGGTGTCACCGTGATCCGGCAGGTCAACCAGGGCAAGCCCGCCGCGCTCAACACGGGCATCCGCCGGGCGAGGCACGACGTGCTCGTGCTGCTCGACGGCGACACGATCTTCGAGCCGGACACGATCGGCCAGCTCGTGCAGCCGTTCGCGGACACCGGCGTCGGCGCGGTCTCCGGCAACGCCAAGGTCGGCAACCGCCAGGGTCTGCTCGGGCGCTGGCAGCACCTGGAGTACTGCGCCGGGTCCAATCTGGACAGACAGATCCTGCACGGGCTGCGGTGCATCCCGACGGTGCCGGGCGCGGTCGGGGCGTTCCGCAAGGCCGCGATCACCGACGTCGGCGGCGTCAGCGACGACACGCTGGCCGAGGACACCGACCTCACGATGGCGGTCACGCGCGCGGGCTGGCGGGTCGCGTACCGGCCACAGGCCAAGGCGTGGACCGAGGCGCCGGTCACCGTCCGCGGCCTGTTCCGCCAGCGTTACCGCTGGTCGTACGGCACTTTCCAGGCGATGTGGAAACATCGCGGCGCGTTGATCGAGAACGGGCCGATGGGCCGGTTCGGACTCATCTACCTGTTGGCGTTCCACCTGCTGTTGCCGTTGCTCGCCCCGGTGATGGATCTGTATGTGATGTACGGATTCCTCGTCGCGGACGCGCCCCTCGCGGCGATCGTGTGGACAGTATTTCTGCTGATCCAGACCGCGAGCGCGGGCTACGCGCTGCGGCTCGACGGCGAGTCGCTCAAGCCGTTGTGGGCATATCCCCTACAGCAGATTGTATACAGGCAGCTGATGTACGCGGTCGTGATCCAGTCGCTGATCACCGCGCTGCACGGCACGCAGCTGCGGTGGATGTCGGTGCGGCGAACGGGTCGGCTCTTGGACGCGCCCGGCGGTACGGTGCACGTCACTTAGCCACGGTCGGAAGGAATGCGGGTGGGTCGCACTCCCTTGGACGCGCCCGCGCGTCAGCAGGAGGTCTTCGCCGCCGTGCTCGACGTGCTGGCCGAGGTCGGCTACGCCCGGTTCAACATGGACCTCGTCGCGTCCAGGGCGCGCGCGAGCAAGGCGAGCCTCTACCAGCGCTGGCCGTCGAAGGCGCGGCTGATCACGGACGCTCTGAGGGCGAACCTGCCGGAGCTGCCTCAGCCGGACGAAGGAACGTTCGCCGAGGACGTGCGCCAGATCCTGCGCTCGTGGGGCGAGCCGATGCCGTTCGACACCGCAGGGATCTTCCTCGGGCTGCTCGAGGGAAGCCGCCAGGACGCCGACCTCGCATGCCTCCGTGCGGAGCACATCGACCGCGCCTACACGGAGCATCTTCAGGTCGCCGTGGATCGGGCGAAAGCGCGCGGCGAACTGCCGGAGCGCCTCGACGCCGGCATCCTCATCACCGCGCTGATCTCGACTTTCGTCCTGCGTTCCGACGAGCAGGGTGTGATCGACGGCATCGTCGACGGCCTGTTGACACCGCTGATAGGGACCAACTAACTCGTCAGATCGTAGTTGCTGCGCTACGTTCGGTCATGGAGTCAAAAGAACAGTTTTGTTCTGTTGAGGGGAACTCTCGTGACCGAAGCTGCCGTCTGCCCAGTCATGCACGAACGCGACCACCCGCTGCAGCCGCCGGTCGGATTCGCCGAGGCCGTCAGCGACGGCCCGGTCAAGATGCTCTGGCCCAACGGCGTCGAGGCCTGGGTCGTGTCCAGCTACGCCGGTGTCCGGCAGGTGCTGTCCGACCCGCGCTTCAGCACCCGCAAGGGTGGCCACCCGGAGATGCGCACCGACGAGGGCGAGCCCGTGGTCGACGCTGACCAGCCGGGCAACATCAACGGCATCGACGGCGAGGCGCACATGCGGTTGCGCCGTCCGCTGGCTCGCGGCTTCATGGTCAAGCGCATGAACGAGCTGCGTCCGCGCATCCAGCAGATCGTCGACGAACACCTGGACGTCATGGAGGCCAAGGGCGCCCCGGCTGATCTGGTCGGCTCGCTGTGCCTGCCGCTGCCGTCGCTGGTGATCGCCGAGCTGCTGGGCGTGCCGCCCGAGCATCAGGAGTTGTTCCAGGCGACCGCCAGGGAGATGTTCGGCAAGAACGGCTCCAAGGACGAGTACATCGCGCACGCCACCAAGCTCGGCGAGGTGCTGTCGCCGATCGTCGCGGAGAAGAAGGCCGCGGGCACCAACGACGACATGATCGGCCTGATGGCCAACGACACCGACTTCAGCATGCAGGAGCTGATCTTCCTCTGCATCGGGCTGCTCGCCGCCGGCCACGAGACGACGTCGAACTTCCTGGGCCTGTTCACCCTGCACCTGTTCGAACAGCCCGACCAACTGGAGATCCTGCGGCGCGACCCGAGCCGCGCCGACGTGATCGTCGAGGAGCTCATGCGGTACACGGTCGGCCAGCTGGGCGGCGTCGGCATCACCCGCAGGGCGACCGAGGACGTCGAGGTCGACGGCGTGCTGATCAAGGCAGGGGACTGGGTGAGCGTGTCGCTGCTGGCGAACCTCGACGAGGAGCTCTGCCCCCGTGCGGAGGAGCTCGACCTGGAACGCGATGCCGTGTCGCACCTGGGCTTCGGTTTCGGGCCTCACCAGTGCCTCGGCGCCAACCTGGCCCGTGCGGAGCTTCAGATCGGATTGCGGTCACTTTTCACCCGGTTCCCGAACCTGCGTCCGGCGGTGCAGGTGACGGAGATGAGCTATCGCAACGACATGATCACCTACGGCGCGGCCGCGATCCCGGTGGTGTGGTGATGCCAGGGAGCGTGACGGTCCGGATAGACCAGACCGGGTGCATCGGATCGGGCCAGTGCGTGCTCGCCGCACCGGACGTGTTCGATCAGTCAGATGACGACGGGCTCGGCATCGTGCTGATCCCGGAACCCTCAGCCGACCTGCTGCCGGGCGTTCGTGACGCGGTGGAGAGGTGCCCTGCCCAGGTGGTGAGCCTGGAAGAGTGACTTGATCGGCCGTTCCGGTGAGGTGCCATCACTGGAAATTGATTCAGTTCCTGTTCGCCGGCACCTCGTTGGCCCCTTTCCCGTCACCATCACCGTCCAGAATCGTAAGCGCGACCACCACGGCGTTGTGGTGGCGCGCCAACGTGTCCGGGGAGAGTCGAAAGACCCTTCCCGACCAGGCCGGACAGCGGGATGGTGACGGCGGCGCGGTGAATACCGGTGGTGTGCAACGGGTACCTGTACAGCGGGGGTCCGGCGCACGTCAGGAGGGCCAGCTATGGTCAACAGCGACGCATTTCCAGCTCGCGTGGACAAAACCGACGTGCGGCACGTGGAAACACTGACCAGCGCACTGCGGGCACTGGATTACGAATATGGCGGCGGCGCCTGCCGTGACGCCTGCGTCGCGTTGTTGAACTGGGCGAACCCGCTGCTCGACGCAGGCTCGTCCGGACGGGTGCTGCACCGGCTCCAGGTGGCCATCGCCGACCTGCACAACCTGGCCGGCTGGGCGTCGTTCGACATGGGACTTCTCGAGTCGGCACACCTGCACTTCGGCCGTGCGATGAGCCTCGCCCGTGCGTCGGGCAACAGCGCGTTGGAGGCCAACATCCACTACAGGATGGGCCGCGTGCACCTGCACTATGAGCTGGCCGAGGACGCTTTGGCGTCGTTCCAACGAGGTCTGCCCATCGCGCAGGCCAGCGGATCCACGTTGGCCCTGTCGATCCTGCACGCCAACGAGGCATGGGCGTTCGCGAAGATGGGCGCCGAGAGGCAGGCGTTGCGCCAGTTCGCACGCGCGGAGGAGGAGTTCGAACGCGCTGAGGGCGAGGACGCACCGCCGTGGGCCCGGTTCTTCGACCTCGCCGACCTGGTGTCGATCGGCGGCATGGTGCACACCGAGCTCGCCCGCACCTGCGACGTGAAGTACGCGCGGTCCGCGATCCCGTTGCTGACCAGGGCCATTTCCTCCGGGGGAGAGGAAGCGTCACGCAGCCAGTCCTTCCGGCTCGCGGCGCTGGCGGTGAACTACCTGGTGCAGAACGAGGCCGAGCAGGCGCGGGACATCGGGGAGCAGGCGATCGCGGTCTCCGGTCCGATCCGCTCGGCGCGCACGCGGGACCGGATGCGGCCGTTGAAGCAGGAAGCGGAACGGATGCGCGGCAACGAGGCCGCGGACGAGCTCTCGGCCCGGCTCACGAGCTTCATGACGGCGTCGCAGGGGGCTGCCTGAGTGGAAGGCGTCGCCGGGGCCCGAGGAGAGGTTTGGGCTTCGAGCCCCGGCGACACCATGAACAGAGCGGCACCCAGCTGGGGGCCTAAGATGCCGCTCCGGCTCGTGTGTCAGCAGCGGATGTCGTGCGCACCGGGTAGGTCTGGGCGCCGGAGTTCCACTCGACGTAGGCGGACGTGCAGGTGTCCAGGGTGTTGGCGCCGCCGGACCACAGTTCCTTCTGGCGGTAGCGGCCCTTCTTCAGACCCTCGTGCCCGTACGGTTCACGCGCGTCCTTGTGCGCCCACTTCTCGATCACGATGAGTTCCGGGGTGTACGGGGCACCGGCGTTGTGGGTCTCCGTCCAGGTGTAGACGTAGGCCCAGTTCTTGCCACAGCCCTTGAACTGCTTCACCGACGCCCACCGCTGCCCGTGATCCCCGACGTAGGCGGTGTTGCCGATCTGGGTGACGGGTCCGCAGCCGGGAGCGCTCTCAGCCAGCGCGTTGTTCGCCGTGACCAAGCCGAGAAGCACCGCACCTGCGGCGATGAGTGCTGACCTCTTCATGAGCTGTGAGCATCACGACGGCCGCTGACATTTCGCTGACACCTCGGGTTACCGGCTGGTTAGGATCGGCTCATGCAACGGCGGTGGGGGTTCAGGGTTCTCGGATCGTTGCAGGTCATCGACTCGGGCCGGCTGGTGGAGCTCCGCTCGGCCAAACAGCGTGTCCTGCTCGCCGCGTTGCTGATGAAAGCCAACGCGCCGGTCTCGTCGTACGAGCTGATGGAACATCTCTGGGGCGAGGAACCGTCCGGGTCGGCGCGCGCGACTCTGCAGACGTACGTCATGCGGTTGAGACAGTCGCTGGACGACCTCGCCGACCGCAAGCTCGTCCGCACGTGGCCGACCGGCTACTCGATCCACGTCGAGGACGACCAGCTCGACCTGCTGACGTTCCAGCGGCTGCGTGCGGAAGCCCGTCGCGCACCCGACCTGGAGACCGAGGCCCGGCTTCTCGGCGAGGCCGCGGCGCTGTGGCGCGGACCCGCTCTGGACCAGATCTCGTCGCTGCGCATGGAACAGACCGACGTCCAGCGTCTGAACGAACAGCGCTGGGAGGTGCTGGAGCGCCGCAACGACGCCGAGCTGCAGCTCGGCCGGCACGACCAGATCGTCGACGAGCTGCGCTCGCTGGTCGCGGAACACCCGTTGCGCGAGCGCTTCTGGTACCAGCTGATGCTCGCCCTGCACCGCACCGGCCAGCAGGCGCAGGCGCTCGACGTGTACCGGCGGGCCAGTGAGGTGCTCGCCGACGAGCTCGGCATCGACCCGAACGCGGAACTGCGCGCCCTGCACATGGAGGTCCTGGCAGGCTCTTCCGCGCCGGTCGCCGTGCAGTCAGGACCCTCCTGGCTGCCGCCGGCGGTGGGTGACTTCTCCGGCAGGGCCGACGAGGTCGTGCGGCTCACGGCCGGCTTGCGCTCCGGCGGGACGTGGACGATCACGGGCCCCGGCGGTGTGGGCAAGACTTCGCTGGCCGTCCATTGCGCGCATGTCGTGCGGGACGCGTTCCCGGACGGCCAGCTGTACCTGAACCTGCGCGGCGGCGAGCAGAAGCCCGTCGAGCCCGCCGCCGCCCTCGACCGGTTGCTGCGCGGCCTCGGCGTCTCCGGTGGTGCCATTCCGTCCTCTGTGGAGGATCGGGTGGATCTCTACCGGGATCTGCTGTCGGACCGGCGGATCCTGGTCGTGCTGGACAACGCGATCAACGAGGCCCAGGTCCGGCCGTTGCTGCCGGGAACGACCTCGGGCGCGGCCCTGGTGACGTCACGGGCGGCGCTGGCCGGCCTGGAGGCGGCTCACGTCGTGCCTCTGGACGTGCTGCCGTCATCTGATGCGCTGGCGCTGCTGCGTGCGGCGGTCGGCGAGACCCGCTGTGCCGCCGAACCCGGTGCGGCGCAGGAGATCGTGACCTACTGCGGCAAGCTGCCGCTGGCGCTGCGGGTGGCGGCGGCACGCCTGGTCGCGCGCCCGCACTGGCAGCTCGCGAAGCTCGCCGGCCGGTTGTCCGACGAACGCCGCCGCTTCGACGAGCTGTCGCTGGGCGACCTCGACGTGCGTGCCTCCCTCGCGCTGTCCTACGACGGCCTGGACGAGACGCACCGAACCGCGTTCCGGCTGCTGTCGCTGGTCGACACCCCGGACTTCCCGGCGTGGGTCGCGTCGCCGTTGCTGCGCCTGGACCTCGACGACGCGGAAGACCACGTCGAGGCACTGGTCGACGCTCGCCTGGTCGACTACGCGGGCCGCGACGCGCTGGGGCAGGTGCGCTACCGGCTGCACGATCTGCTGCGCGCTTTCGGCCGTGAGGCCGCGTCCGAGAACCCGGCCGTTGCCCTGAAGGCGCTGTTCGAGCAGTGGCTCGACCTCGCCACGCGGGCGGACGTGGAGCTGCCGCACCAGGCGATCCGGCTGGAACCCCTTGCGCTGGAACGGTTCGACCTCGGCGACGCGGCAGACTGGTTCGACGCGGAGTGGCAGAACATCCACGCCGTGATCACCCAGGCCGCCGCTCTCGGCCTGGGTTCCACGGCCGCCGAGCTGGTGATCCGGTCGACGGCGTTCTGCGACCTGCGGGCGCGGTTCGACGACTGGGAGCAGATCAACGACCTCGGGCTGTCGTGCGCGCCTCCCGAACGCAAGCCGATCCTGTTCCAGCAGCGCGGAATCCTGTGCGCGCGGCTGCACAACTACGTCGCCGCGTCGGAGAACTTCCAGGCCGCCCAAGAAGGTTTCGCCCTTGCCGGCGACGTGTGGGGCGAGGCCTACGCCTGGTACGGCATGGGCTGGATGCACGAGTGGAGTGGCCGGTCCGCGGAGGCCCGTGAGGCGCATCGTGAAGCGATGAGCCGGTTCGTCGCATCCGGCAACCCGCACGGCGAGATCGAGGTCCTGTGCTCGTTGGGCGCCATCGAACGGCGTGCCGGTGGTCTGGCCGCGGCGCAGGAGTACCTGGAGCGCGCGCGACGAGTCGCCGGGCAGCTGGGCGACGAGCAGAGCGAGCTGATGGCGACGCTCGAACTGGGGCGGCTGCACCAGTTCACGGGTGAGCTGCGGATGTCGGCGGAGTTCCTGCGGTCCTCGCTGGCCGCCGCGCAGAAGCTCGGGGATCCCGACATGGCGGCGAACATCCGGTTGTTCCTCGCGGACACGTTGATCCGGTCAGGGCAGATCTCCCTGGCCGAGGAACAGTTGCGGCAGGCCTGGGAGTTCTTCGAGGAGCACGACGACCGGCAAGGCAGGATCTGGGTGTGGCGGCTGCGTTCCGGCTTGGCCGCGACACCGGAGGAAGCCGTGCGCCTGGCGTCGCTCGCGCTGGACCAGGCCCGGGAGATGGACTCGCCGCCGGAGTTCGGCCGGTCGTTGCGCGTGCTGGGCAACGCTTTGGAGCGGGCAGGCCGGGTCGAGGAGGCTCGGGAACACTGGCGGCAGGCCGAGGAGACGTTGACCGCGGCCGGGTTCCAGGCGGAGGTCGACGAACTCCGCCTGGCGACGTCCTACTGAGCACCAGGCAGTGTTTCAGGTAGCGGGTGAGTCTTGGGCGGACAGCTCTTCGGCCAGTTCCATACAGCGCAGGCGGGCTGGGGAGAAGTCGTAGGGCATCTTGCCGATGGCTTCCAACGCGCTCATGGAGTCAGCCTCCCGCCTGCCAGAGCTGAGGTCGGCCTCGTCCTCGCCGTCATCGGCGGTAGCAGCGTGCAAAGTGTCCCAGGCGTCGAAGAGGGCGTCGTCGTCCTTGTCCAGGCCGGACTCCTCGATGACGGCCTGCAGGGCGCTTTCGAAGGCGTGCCGCTCGACGGCCACTTGAGCCACCCGTGGATCATCGACGGCGACGCTGTCATCGAGTGCCTCCTCGGCGTCATCGATGCGGTCGGAATGCTCCCGCAGAGCGGGATGCGTGGCCAGGACGACGAAGCGGGTGGCCCGGACGGCCGCGCCGAGCGGGCCGAAGATCCGCTCAGTGACCAGCAGATCGTCCAGGTCCGCCTGACGCAGGGAGCCTTCGGGCAGGCTCTTGAGGCGTTCGGTGACGAAGTCGGAGAGCAGGCCCATCCGGCTGCCTTCGGTGCGCATCCGCTGCACGGCGGTCCGTTGCCGCCGCAATTCCGCCTCCTGCTCGGCGAGGGTTTCCTCCAACCGCTCCAGGATGCCCGCGATACCGTCTCCGCTGTCCGCACCGGCGGAAGCCATGCCGGTGGTAAAGGCGTCACGGATGTCGTCCAGGGCGATCCCGGCGTTGGCCATCTTGCGAATCCACAGCAGGCGGATCATGTCCTCGTACCCGTAGCGGCGGCGGTCATCACCGCCCCGCTCAGGCTCGGGGAGCAGGCCGATCTCGTGGTAATGGCGAATCGCCCGTGGCGTGCTGCCGGCGAAGGCCGCCGCGTCACCGATCTTGACCTGGCGGGGTGGCGTGAAAGACGAATGCATGAGCAGGGACCTTTCCTCAAGGGATCGGGACGTAAGTCCACTGGACCACATGCCGCTACGGAAGGTGCAACCCTGTACACACCGCCCCGCGCCAGGAAATGTGCCCTTCCTCCGCAATGACCGCAGGACCGTCGTTTCCTGCTGGGGTCTAGCCCTGGTTCTGGCTCAGCACGGTGTCGACCGTGACGCCGGACGCCACGATCATGCTCAGCAACGGGTCCGGTACCTGCCGGTGGAACTGCACGACGTAGTTGTCGGCGGTCGAGAACATGGCCTTGGCCATGCCCTGCCACGTCTTGGTGATCCGCGCGACCTCGGTCTCGGTGTGGTCGCGCAACGAGAAGTTCCACGCGCGGAAGTTCTCGGCGTAGATGCCGCCGACCTTCATTCCGTTGCAGACGTAGGCGAAGCGGACCTTGCCGAACACGTTCTCCTGGATGATCTCGCCGATCGGCATGCCGTCGCCGCGCTCGACCAGGACCTTGGACTTCCACATGGTCGCCGGACGCGTGATGCGGAGCACCGGATGGCCTTGGACGTCGCGGATCTCCAGCCGGACGTCGAGCATCGAGTCGAGCTTGGTGAAGGCCCGCAACGCTTTGGCGGCACCGGACTGGCCGACCTGCTCGACGGTGCCGATGTGGCGGGCGTGCTGGTCGTAGATGACGTAGGAGTTCGACATCTCGACGAGCTTCGCCTTCTGGTTCACGACCAGGACGGGCTCGGTGAACAACGTGCCGCCGCCGCCCTGCACCACTCCCTGGACACCGGCGCGCTGGACCTGCTGCGCGACGCGGTCCTGGCCGGTGCCGCCCATCTGCATTTCCGCGTGGTGGGCGTCGGTCTGCTGCTGGCGCGGCTGCACGTGTGACGTCCACTGGGTGCCGTCCCACCAACGGACGAAGCGCGGGTCGGCGTTGTCGGGATACCAGCCGGGAGCGAGATTCACGCGGATGAGGGTAGTGCGGAAGTCGCTCACCTGCGCCAGGATGCGAAGCATGTTCGCAGGCAAACGATTCTTGGTCGCGGTCTTCACCGCGACACTCGTCCTGTTCGGCGTCAATGCCGGAATCGCGACCGCGGCTCCGGAAGTCTGTGCCGGCGCCTACCAGGGCGACAGCCGGCTCGGGCCGGAGACGCTGCCCCGGCCGTGGCAGCAGCCCGTCGGCCCGCTCGTGGCCGGGTACAAGAGGTTCGGCAACCTCACCCCGGACGCGTTCCTGGCGAAGTACTGGAACGGCACGAGCTGGAACTACCCGCCGCAGGACGGGTTCTGGCTCAAGCCGGACGGCGAGCCGATCAAGTACAGGAGGACCCTCGGCGCCAACACGAAGCTCGACCGGTTCGGCAGCGAGTACGGCGGGTTCCTGGCGTACAAGGGCGCGCACTACTCGACGCGTGCGATTCCGCCGCAGAGCCTGAACACGTTCGACCCCGCGTATCGCTGCAACTACCACGCCTACAAGGTGACGAAGGCGTTCGCGGTGTGGGAGGGCCCGATCGCGCCGTGGTTCGAGCAGCCAGGCGGTGGTCTGCAGCAGAAGCTGGACAGGGCGCTGGTGCCAGGCGACGGGGCACTGAATGTCGCCTGGCTGCTCTCCAACGGCTACCTCGTGCGGATCAACTGACTGTGATCGCGCCCGCCGGGCACAGGCTCGCCGCTTCCTTCGCGGTGGCCTCGTGCTCGGCGTCGGGGTGCTCCTGAAGGAGCACGACCGTGCCGTCCTCTTCGTTCTGGTCGAAGAGGTCCGGGTCCGTCAGAACGCACATTCCCGAACCGCAGCACTTCGACTGGTCGACGGAAATCTTCATGTTCACCACGCTACTGGCAACGAGTGGACTCCGTAGATCCCCATGTCCGTGCGCAGTGGCACCTCCTCCGGCTCCACGTCCAGCCGGAGGTCGGGGAACTCCTGGAACAGCTTGGAGAACCCGATCCGCATCTCGATGCGGGCGAGTTGCTGGCCCAGGCACTGGTGGATGCCGTGCCCGAACGCGACGTGCCCCGACGCGGGCCGGCGCAGGTCGAGCTCATCGGGGTTGCCGGTGAACTTCTCCGGGTCCCGGTTCGCCGCAGGCACGTGCATCAGCACGGTGTCGCCCGCCTTGATCAGGTGCCCGTCGATCTCCACGTCCTCGACGGCGGTGCGCACCGGTCCGAAGTGGATGATCGACAGGTACCGCATGAGCTCCTCGACGGCGTTGTCGATGACCTCCGGCTCGTCCTTGAGGATCTTGAGCTGATCAGGGTGCTGAAGCAGCGTGAACGTGCCGATGCCCAGCATGTTCGCGGTGGTCTCGTGCCCGGCGAGCAGGAGCAGCAGCGCCATGTTCGACGCTTCCTCGTCGGTCGGCTCCCCGGTGGCAAGCAGGTCGCTGATCATGTCGTCGCCGCCGGGGTTCGCCTTCTTGCGGGCGATCAGCTCGCGCATGAAGTCCTGGATGCGCGCAATCGCGTCCATGGCTTCCTTGAACGTGCTGTCCAGGCTCAGCATCTTCGCCGTGTCTTCCTGGAACCTGTGCCGCTCGTCGTAGTCAACGCCGAGCAACGCGCAGATCACCAGTGACGGCACCGGAAGCGCGAACTCCTTCACGAGGTCCGCCTTGCCGTCGAACGTCCGCATGTGTGCGAGCTGGTCGTCGACGATCGTGCCGATCCACTCGGACAGCTGGTTCATCCGCCGGACCGTGAACTGGCCCTGCAGCATCTTGCGCAGCCGCGTGTGGTCCGGCGGGTCCTGGCTGAGGAACATGCCCGGCTCCGACTTGCGCTTGTCCTCGGGCACCTCGCCCTGGAAGCGCCGGTCGAGCATGTGGTGCTTCTCCGGGTTGTTGCTGAACTTGGGACTTCCCAGGATCTCGCGCACCTGGTGGTGGCCGGTGACCAGCCAGCCGAGGTGACCGTCGGCGAACTTCAGCCGGCTGATGCGGGCCTGGTCCCGGATCGCGGTGACCTCGGCGGGCGGGTCGAACGGGTTCTGGCGCGTTGTGGGCAGCTCTTCGGAGATCAGTTCGGTCATCTCGCACACCTCCCAGTGCTCGGCAGAGGACCTATTTCGAAGCTACAGAACTTTCATGACTCCGTGAAGGTGAATTCAGGGTTACGGTGCGCCACGTACCGAAATCTGTCCGCATCTGCCTGTCGTGGGTCGCGACGGCCACCGCGGCCTTCGTCCGGTGGAGTGCGTCGGTCAGCTCGTCGACCAGGGCGATCGACAGGTGGTTGGTCGGTTCGTCGAGCAGCAGGACGTGCGGTCCGCTGCTCAGGAGGATCGCCAGCCCCAGTCGCCTTCGCTGTCCAGTGGACAGGCGGCCGACCGGGCGCGCGAGGTCTTTTCCGCTCAGCAGACCGAGTTCCTCCCCCCGGGAACAGAGCTGTGCCGCGGTGGCGTCCTCGTTCTCGAACGTGGACTCCTGTGCCAGCAGCGCCACCTTGCCGACGTGGTGCACGGTGCCGGTAGCAGGCGTGATGAGGCCGGCGAGCACGTTCAGCAACGTCGACTTGCCCGCGCCGTTCTGGCCGGTGATCAGCAGCTTCTCTCCCGCGCTGAGCGAGATCGGCTCGGTGAGGTTCAGCCTTCCCGGTACTTCGAGCGGGGTGGCGTGCAGCAGGTCACCGCTGGCCTCGAGGTCAGGGGGAGCGAAGCGCAACGGTGGCGGGGGAGCGTCGACGCGCTGGTCGTCGAGCTCCTCCAACCGGCGAGCGACGTTGCGCATCTTGTTCGCCGCCCGCGTGCTGCGCTTGTGCTTGAACGCGCCCTTCGGCGGGCGCCAGGCGTCCTTCAGGCGTGACTGAGCGCGTTCGACCTTCTCGGCCAGTTCGCCGTGCTCGGCTTCCTCCTGGGCGAACCGCTGTTCCCAGCGCTGACGTGCGGCGCGTTTGGCCTCCTTGAATGCCCGGTAGCCGCCGCCGTGCAGGTGCACCTCGCCGTCCGGTGCCGGGTCGAGGTCGAGCAACTGGGTGCAGACGTCGTCCAGCAGCGTGCGGTCGTGGCTCACGAGAACCACGACGCCGTGGTGCTGCTGAAGGCGTTCGGTCAGGAAGGACAACGCGGCCGCGTCGAGGTGGTTGGTCGGTTCGTCGAGCAGCAGGACGTCGGCGCGTTCGGCGAGCAGGCAGGCAAGCCTGACGCGGTAACGCTGTCCGACACTGAGCTGCCCGAGTTTCGTCGACCTGTCGTGGTCGGCGTCGAGCGCCTTGAGTGCGATGCCGGCGCGGCGTTCCGCGTCCCACGCCTCGATGTCCTCGGCGTGGGCCAGAGCTTTCTCGTAACGCTGCTCGTCGAACGGCTCCGCCGCACTGTCCAGTTCGGACAGTGCTTGACGGCTTTCGCGCAGCGCTTCGGACAGCAGGTCCCCCACCGTTTCGTCTTCGTGGAACGGCATTTCCTGTTGCACGAGGCTCAACGAACCGTGCCGCGTGACAGTTCCCTGGTCTGGCACCAGGTCTTCGGCGAGCAAACGGAGGAGCGTCGTCTTGCCGCGGCCGTTCTCGCCGATGACGCCGAGACGGTTTCCTGCGGAGACTTTCAGCGAGATGCCGTCGACGACAGGGCCGGCCTCATAGCCCTTGGTGAGATCTTGGGTCGTCAAATGGACATGCGAGCGCACGGGAATCCTCTTTTGGGTACGCGAAATCAGGACGTGTTGCGTGGTGGCACACGTCCGTGATCAGAGGTAGAAGACCCCGTA
Organism: Lentzea indica; assembly: GCF_012184385.1. Lineage (GTDB taxonomy): Bacteria > Actinomycetota > Actinomycetes > Mycobacteriales > Pseudonocardiaceae > Lentzea > Lentzea indica. Next base: position 36,166 of record NZ_VSRL01000044.1, on the reverse strand, counting down.
CCCGAATCCCATGAAACTCACGGTACCTACGGTCGCAACACCTTTTCGACGGCCTTCTTGAGGTCCCGCAGGCTTTCCTCGGTGCCCGGCCTCGGCCCGGTCGTGCTGCCCCCGCCGACGAGCCGGTAGAAGAGCAGGCCCTCGATGAACGCGGTGAAGTGTGCGCCGGCGTGTTCCGGGCTCTCGTGGCCCAGCGCCCTGGCCAGCGCGGTCGCCTGTTCGCGAGGGGAGTGGACGAGGATCGACTTGAGCTCCGGGTGGTGCGTGGCCTCGAGCATCGCCGCGTACCTGGCGAGCGTCCGGTTCCGCTCGACGAGCCAGCCGTCGATCGTCTTCGCGATGCCGCCGGCGAGGTCGTCCTGGTCGAGGACGATCTCCTGTTGCTCCTGGACGGCGAGACGTTCCACGAACCCTTCGATCAACGCCTTGCGCGTGCGGAAGTACGCGCTGGTGGAGCCTTCCGGCAGGCCCGCCTCGCGGTCGACCGCGCGATGGGTGAGCCCGCGCATGCCTTGTTCGGCCACGATCCGGATCGCGGCGTCGGTGATCAGGTCCTTGCGCACCGTGCTCCTCGTCTCTCTACAGCTGTAGTCTACAGGTGTAGAGTCCTCTACATCTGTAGAGGAGGCCGGGATGAAAGCGATCGTGGTGGGCGGCGGCATCGGTGGACTGGCGACGGCGGTGTCGTTGCGGCGTGTCGGCTGGGAGGTCGTCGTCTACGAACGTGCCGCCGAGTTCGGCGAGATCGGCGCCGGTGTGGGCGTGATGCCCAACGCGCTGCGTGCGCTGGAGTGGATGGGCCTCGCGGACGAGGTCCGACGGCTGGGCACTCCGCGTGTGTCGGGCGGTGTCAGAGCGTCTGATGGGCGTTGGCTGGCGCACTTGCCCGATGTCGGCCAGGAGAAGGTCATCGCGATGCATCGAGCCGATCTCCACGGTGTCCTGCTGCGCGCGTTGCCGTCCGAGATCCTTTTCAACAACGTCGAGGTGACCGGCGTTGAGGAGCTGGACGCAGACCTCGTGGTGGCGGCGGACGGCATCAACAGCCGCCTCCGCGCGGAGCTGCTGCCCGACGCGCGGGACCGGTGTACGCGGGGGCCACGGCGTGGCGAGGGGTGGCGCCGGGTCCCTACGACCTGCCGATCACGCAGGCACTCGGTCCCGGCGGCGAGGCGGGGATCCTGCCGCTGGGGGACGGCAGGGTCTGCTGGTACGTCGCCGCCGTCGCGCCGCCGTCGGCCCCGCTGGACCCGGCGGAGTTGTTCGCCGGCTGGCACGACCCGCTTCCGGAGCTGGTGGCGTCGACCGCCGACGTGATCCGGCACGACATCTACCAGCTGCCCCTGTTGCCCACGTTCGTGTCCGGACGGGTGGCGCTGCTCGGCGACGCGGCGCACGCGATGACGCCGTACCTGGGGCAGGGGGCGTGCATGGCGCTGGAGGACGCCGTGACGCTGGCTTCGGTCGACGGTGATCTCGCCCGGTACGACGCGTTGCGGCGGCCTCGCACCCAGGCGGTGTGGAAGGGCTCGCGGCTGGCGGGGAAGTTCGGGATCGAGGTGCGGTCGCCGATCGCGCTGGCGTTGCGGAACTTCGCGCTGCGGGCGTTGCCCGGCTCGGTGGCCGTGCGCGGGATGACCCGTTTCTCTTCGTGGGAAGTGCCTGCGAGTGCTTGGTGAGTACACAGTGGACGGTGTGCGGTGGATTCGCTTGGCCCGTGCGACGACCGACGAACCTCGCTGTCGCTGCTCGCGGCAAGGTTCACTCGAACGGGTCGAATCCACCGGTGAACTAGATCACCGGTCAATGTTTGATCTCGGTGAGATAACAGTCGAAAACCACCCTTTGTCGCGCCCTTTGTCACCCGGTTGCGGTATCAAGCACTCGCTGAGCGTGTCGGACGCGGTCCAGTGATCCAGATGGCGTAGCGCGAGAGGCGGTTTCGGCCACACGAAAGCGCAACTACGGTGCCTCGCCATGACCCCCGTCCCGACTGATGTGATGCCCCGTTCCCTCACGGCGCTTCCCCCGGCGCAGGTCGAGCACACCGTCGAGATCGACATTGCCGAGGTGGAGGACTTCGTCCGCCAGCACCACGCCGAACACCCCGGCCTCGGCCCTGTCGAGGACAGGCTGGCCGAAGTGCACGCGGAGATCGCCGCCACCGGCACCTACCGCCACACGACCGCCGAACTGACCTTCGGCGCCCGCGTGGCCTGGCGCAACAGCTCCCGCTGCATCGGCCGCCTGTACTGGCGCAGCTTGAAAGTGCGCGACCTGCGCGAGGTCTCCACCCCCGCCGACGTGGCCGCGGAGTGCGTCGAGCACCTCCGCGTGGCCACCAACAAGGGCAAGATCCGTCCCGTCATCACGATCTTCGCCCCCGCTGAGCCCGGCATGCCCGCCCCGCAGATCCTCAACGAGCAGATCGTCCGCTACGCCGCCTACCGCGGCACCGACGGCGGTGTGCTCGGTGATGCGCGAAATCTGGCGTTGACCGAGCTGGCGTTGAAGCGCGGCTGGCAACCGCCGGCCACGCGCGGCCCGTTCGACGTGCTGCCGCTGATGGTGTCCTGCGAGGGGCACGACCCCGCACTCGTCGAGATCCCCGCCGACGCGGTGCTCGAGGTGCCGTTGTCCCACCCGGATCTCCCGTGGCTCGGGGCGCTCGGCGTGAAGTGGCACGCCGTTCCCGCGATCAGCAACATGCGACTGCGCATCGGCGGTGTCGACTACCCGTCGGCGCCGTTCAACGGCTGGTACATGGGCACCGAGATCGGTGCGCGCAACCTCGCCGACCACGACCGGTACGACCTGCTGCCGTACATCGCCAAGCGGATGGGCCTGGACATGTCGTCGGAGGCGACGTTGTGGCGCGACCGAGCGTTGATCGAGCTCAATCGCGCCGTCCTGCACTCGTTCGGCGAGGCCGGGGTCACGATCACCGATCACCACACCGAGGCTCAGCGGTTCATCACCCACCTCGAGAAGGAGGAGGCGGCTGGTCGGGCGTGTCCCGCTGACTGGTCGTGGATCGTGCCACCCGTGTCGGGCGGCCTCACGCCGGTCTACCACCGCTACTACGACACCCAGGACCTGCTGCCGAACTTCTTCCCCGCGGCGGCTCCCGGGAAGTGTCCGGTCGCTCACTGATCGCTTGCCCGCACGGTCCGTGCCGGGTGGGATGGAGGTGTGCAGCTCACCAGGAGTCTGGGCGTGACCGACGCCGTCTTCGTCGGGCTCGGCTCGATGATCGGCGCGGGCGTGTTCGCGGTGTTCGCCCCGGCCGCGGCGGCGGCCGGGTCCGCGCTGCTCGTCAGCCTCGTCATCGCGGGTGTGATCGCCTGTTGCAACGCGTTGTCGAGCGCCTGGCTGGCGGCGAAGTACCCGCAGTCCGGCGGCACGTACGTCTACGGGCGCGAACGGCTCGGCCGGATCTGGGGCGACCTGGCCGGCTGGGCGTTCGTGCTGGGCAAGACGGCGTCGTGCGCGGCCATGGCGCTGACGGTCGGCACCTACGTCGGTGCGCCCAAACTCGTAGCGGTGGCGTCGGTCGTGGCGTTGACCGTGCTGAACCTGACCGGTGTCCAGAAGTCCGCGCTGGCCACCAGGATCATCGTGATCGCGGTCCTGCTCGTGCTGGCCTTGACGACCGTCACAGCTCAGGACGCGGCGGAGCCGGCTGACTTCCTCCCGACCGGCATCCTTCCCGCCGCCGCGTTGCTGTTCTTCGCGTTCGCGGGCTACGCGCGCATCGCCACCCTCGGAGAGGAGGTCAAGGAACCTCAGCGAACGATCCCGCGTGCCGTGGTCATCTCGCTGGCGATCACGTTGATCGTCTACGCGGTCGTGGCCGTGACCGCGTTGAACGCCCTCGGCAGCGACCTCGCCACGAAGACCCTCGCCGACGTGTCGCCGACCTTCGCGCCCGTCATCCGGGTCGCCGCCTGCCTGGCCGCTCTCGGCTCGCTGCTGTCTCTCCAACTAGGAGTGAGCCGGACCGCGCTGGCCATGGCCCGCGACCGCAGGCTGCCCAAGCAGCTGGCCGACCTGCGCGTCGCCGAGATCACCACAGGGCTGGTGACGATCGCGCTGGTACTGGCCGTCGACGTCACCAGGGCGATCGTGTTCAGCTCGTTCTGCGTGCTGCTCTACTACGCGATCGCCAACGCCAGCGCGTGGACGCTCGGTAAGCGCGTCGTTCCCGCGATTGGGCTGGTGGGGTGCCTGGTCCTCGCCGGTGCGGTTCTCTGGCAACTGTGATGTGGCCCAGGTCACCTTTGATCGCGTAACGTGCGTACGGTGAAAGTGGGAGCACCCGCAGAGTCGCGGCCCGCCGAGCGTCGCGTCGCCTGTGTACCTGAGACGGTGTCGTCGTTGGTCGATGCCGGATTGACCGTGCACGTCCAGGAAGGCGCGGGCCGTCACGCCCACGCCCTCGACGCCGCCTACCGCGCGGCCGGGGCGACCGTGACGCCCGAGGACCCGACGCCGGAGTCCGACGTCGTCGTGTCCGTGCAGCCGTTGACCATCGAACAGGCCGGGTTGCTCAAGCCCGGCGCGATCACGATCAGCTTCCTGCAGCCGGGCAGCGAGCGAGAGCTCCTCGAGGTCTACCGCGACCGTCGCGTCACGTCGTTCAGCTTCGACCTGCTGCCACGGGTCACGCGCGCCCAGAGCGCGGACGCCCTGTCCTCACAGGCGTTGGTGGCCGGCTACCGGGCCGTCCTGGTCGCCGCCGAACGACTACCGCGCTTCCTTCCCATGTTCACCACCGCCGCCGGCACCGTGCCTCCTGCCAAGGTGCTGGTCCTGGGCGCCGGTGTCGCCGGACTGCAGGCGATCGCGACCGCGCGCAGGCTCGGTGCCGTCGTCGAGGCGTACGACGTGCGCAAGGCCGCGGGCGAGGAGGTCCGCAGCCTCGGGGGGAAGTTCCTCGAACTGGACCTGGAGACGCAGTCCGGTGTCTACGCGTCCGTGCAGTCCGAGGAGTTCCTTGAACGCCAACGAGAACTGATCGGCGAACACGTCGCGGCGTCCGACGTCGTGATCACCACGGCCGCGATTCCCGGGCGCAAGGCCCCGGTGCTCGTCACGACCGACATGCTCAAGGCGATGGCACCCGGTTCCGTGCTGGTCGACCTGGCCGCGGAGTCCGGCGGCAACTGCGCCGCATCCGTTGCCGGCAAAGAGACCTGGGTCGGCGAGGTGCTGGTGCACGGCGCGTTGAACCTGCCGTCGTCGATGCCGGTGCACGCGAGCCGGCTGTACTCGCGCAACGTGCTCAACCTGCTCAAGCTGATGATCGTGGACGGGTCGGTGGTGCCGAACCTCGACGACGAGGTGCTCGACGGCTGCTGCGTCACTCACGACGGTCAGATCCGCAAGGAGTTGCCGTGATCGACCTGCTGACGATCTTCGTGCTGGCCGTGTTCGTGGGCTTCGAGGTGGTCTCGAAGGTGTCCACGATCCTGCACACACCGCTGATGTCCGGTGCGAACGCCATCCACGGCGTGATCCTCGTCGGCGCGATCCTGATCACCGGGTCCGCCGAGAGCACCCTGGAGCTGGTTCTCGGGCTGCTCGCGGTCTTTCTCGCCACGGTCAACGTCGTCGGCGGCTTCGTGGTGACCGACCGGATGCTGGAGATGTTCAGGAAATGATCGTCCAGCTGATGTACCTCGTCGCTGCGCTGTGCTTCATCCTGGCGCTGAAAGGCTTGAGCTCACCCAAATACGCACGCTACGGCAACTTCGTCGGCGCGTTCGGCATGCTGGTCGCCGTCGTCACCGCGTACCTGCACGGCGTAGTCCACAACGGACTGTGGATCCTGGTCGCCGTCGCACTCGGTGTGGTGGTGGGCATCCCGGCCGCCCGGTCGGTGAAGATGACCGCCATCCCGCAGATGGTGGCTCTGTTCAACGGAGTCGGTGGTGCCGCGGCGGCTCTCGTGGCGTTGGCGGAGTTCTTCGCGGTACCGGACAGCACTGTGATGTTCCGGCTGGCGACCGTGCTGACGGTGCTGATCGGCTCGGTCAGCTTCTCCGGTTCGGTGGTCACGTTCCTGAAGCTGCAGGAGCTGATGACCACGCGGCCGGTGCTCCTGCCGGCGGGGCAGCAGCTCGCGATCGCCGCCGGTGCCTCCTCGGTTGCCTGTGCGCTTTGACGATGGCGGTGCCGAACGGCTTCCTGCTGTGGCTGCTGGCGGTCGTCGGGCTCGCGCTCGGTGTGCTGTTCGTGCTGCCGGTCGGCGGCGCGGACGTGCCGATCGCGATCTCGTTGCTCAACGCGTTCACCGGTCTCGCGGTCGCCGCGTCCGGTTACGTGCTGGCGAACACGCTGCTGATCGTCGCCGGCACGCTCGTCGGCGCGTCCGGCACCATCCTGACCCGGTTGATGGCGCAGGCGATGGGACGATCGCTCGCGAACATCCTGTTCGGCGCGTTCAAGGCGACGACCGTTGCCGCGCACCAGGACGAGCAGCGGTCGGTCAAGTCGGGCACGGTCGAGGACGTCGCGATCCTGTTGGGATACGCGAACAACGTGGTCGTCGTACCCGGCTACGGGCTCGCGGTGGCGCAGGCACAGCACGCGGCACGGGAGCTCGTGTCGCAGCTCGAACGGCGCGGAGTCAGCGTGTCGTACGGGATTCATCCCGTCGCGGGGCGCATGCCGGGGCACATGAACGTGTTGCTGGCCGAGGCCGACGTTCCGTACGAGCAGCTCAAGGAGCTCGACGACATCAACCCCGGCATCTCGTCGATCGACGTCGCGCTGGTGGTCGGCGCGAACGACGTGGTGAACCCCGGCGCACGGGACGAGCCGTCCAGCCCGATCTACGGCATGCCGATCTTCGACGTGGACCGCGCGAAGTCCGTGGTGTTCATGAAGCGCTCGATGCGGCCCGGCTTCGCGGGCGTGGACAACGAGTTGCTGTACAACCCGAAGACGACGTTGCTGTTCGGGGACGCGAAGGACTCGCTCACCAAACTTCTGGCGGCGGTGAAGCAGCTGTAGGCGGCGTGACCAGGAACGTTGGCGGCTGATTCACGCTCAGTAGGACGCCTCGCGGCACCGCCCCCGCGCCCCCATACGGTCCAGTATGAGGACGCGGGGGCGGCACCACGATGCGCCCGCCTGACCGCGAATCACCTCGGCAACGTTCCAGGCCACGCCGCCAGCAGTTCGGTCACCTCGGCCGCGGTCAGGGCGGGCAGCAGCCCGATCACGCCGTCCGCGCCGGCCGACCGCCAGTGCTCGGCTTCCTCGAGGGTGTGCACCTCGTCGACGCCGAATCGCACGCCGAAGCTGTGCACTGTCGCGATGAGGTCCCGCATCGCCTGGCGCAGCGGGGAATCCGGTCTCGGTGCGGGTGCGCGCGTGATCACCGCGCGGACCGGTACCTCGGTCAGGACGGACAGTTCGTCGTGCCCGCCGTGGAACCCGTCCAGCGCCGTCACGATGCCGCTGTCGTGCAGCACCACCGCGTTGTCGTCCCCGGCCAGCACCGACGAGATGTCGAGCGCGATCCGCAGCCGTTCCGGCGGCAGACCGGTCTCGTCGAGCGCTCGCTTGACGTCGGCGACGAGATCCTCGTTGCGGGACTGCAAGCGCCCAACGCGATGTGCAGCGCGGGCGCCCTGTCGCCGAACTCGGCCACCCATCTCGCCGCCTGAGCGCACGCCTCGCGCAGGAGCCACCTGCCGATCGGCAGCGACAGGCCCGTCGAGTCGGCGAGCGCCATCGTGTCGTTGTGGCTCAGGTCGTCCCAGTGCAGGCGGGCGACGGCACCGAGCACCTCGCGGGTCTCCAGGTCGTGCGCCGGCGCGTAGACGATCTCCAGCTCACCGTGCTCCCACGCACCCGGCATCGACGCGGCCAGCGCGTACTTGCCGCGGCGGCGGGCGTCGTCGTGCGGGTCGTGCAGGGCCCACTGCCGCTTGCCGCGCGCTTTCGCCTGGCGCAGCGCGGCATTGGCACACCGCATCAGCTCGGCCGCTGTCGCGAACGCCGGCGGCCGGTCGACCACGCCGATGCTCGCCGACAGTGCGATGCCGTGATCGTCCACAAAGGTCGGTTCGGCGAGCGCGTCCTGGATCTCCTCGATGGTCGAGGTGACGTTGTCCGAGAACGTCATCATCGCGAACTCGTCGCCGCCGATCCGTGCCAGCACGGCCTTCTTCTCGCCGGCGAGCTTGCCGAGCCGGTTGGCGACGATCTTGAGCAGCTTGTCGCCGGTGTCGTGGCCCAGGCCGTTGTTCACGACCGAGAACGCGTCCAAACCCAGGTGGTACAACGTGATCGGGTCGCCCCCGAGCCCTCGTTCCACCCGCGTCATGAAGTGCTGGCGGTTCGACAACCCGGTGAGCGAGTCGTGCAGCAGCTGGTGGTCCAGGTTGCGCTGCAACAGGTGCAGGTCGCTGATGTCCTCGACCATCGTCACGTGGTGCGCCGGCTCGCCGTCCGCGTCACGCACCAGCGACGCCGCGAGGTACACCCACACCGGCTCCTCGTCCTCGCGGATCAGCTTGCGCTGGTCGCGGAACCTGTCGACCTGACCCTCGCGCACCTGCCGGTACGAGGCGGCCAGCGCGGTCTTGTCCTCCGGGTGGAAGAAGTCGATCAGCTGCCGCCCGATGAGGTCGGTGCCCGACTCCAGGCCCACGATCTCGGCGAGCGTGTCGTTCGCCTCGACGCACTTGCCGTCGAAGCCGGTGATCGCGATGCCCAGCGCGGAAGAGGCGAACACCTCCTGGAACCGCGCCTGGCTGACCTTCAGCGTGCGCTCGACCCGCTGTTTGGCCCGCACGATCGCGACCTTGATCTGCTCCTGCTGGTCGAACGCGTCCAGTCGCATGGCGTGTGCGTACGCGGAGCTCAACCGGGCGAGCAGAGGTAGTTCGAACTTGGGCGAAAGAACGTCGATCGTGGCACGCAAGGAGTCAGGGCCGGTTGCGTGCAGTGACACCAATCGAGTGGCCACCGACTCAGGTGACTCCGGCAGCTCCACGAGCGCATCGAGAAGAACCTGCTGGATTTCGGCGTGGGACAGCGGGATGTACGCGGTTGACGTCAGCGCGTGCATCCAGCGGGCGGCGAGCTCCGGAAGTTCCATCCTGTTCACAGAGCGTACGGATTCACCGCCCCCTGGCCAACATCGACAAGCGGGCTAGATCTTGCGGCCCACAGCAGCGTAAATGCCTGCCTTGTCCGGATCGTCGGTGTTCGTGCCCTCCGGCCGCCACAACGGCAACGGCACGATGCCGGGCTCGACCAGTTCGAAGCCGTCGAAGAGACCCTCGATCTCCGTTTTCGTGCGCGGGAACATCGGGTTCTGGCTCTTCTTCATGACCTCGACGACGCCGGCCATCTCCTCGGGCTGCAGGTCTTGGGTGAACTGCGAGAACGCCAGGTAGCTGCCCTCGGGCACGGCGTCGCGGTAGGCGGCCACGACCGCGCGCGGGTCGGCCTCCGGTGACACGAAGTGGAAGACACCTGCGGTCAGCACGCCGACGGGCCGCGTGAAGTCGATGAGATCGCTCTCTCCTGCGGCCTTCAGCACGTCTGCGGGGCGGGTCATGTCCTCCTCGATGATCGTCGCGCGCGGGTCGTTCTCCAGGATGAGCTGACTGTGCGCGACCGCGACCTCCTCGAAGTCCACGTACACGACGTTGGTCTCCGGATCCGCTTTCTGCGCGATCTCGTGCACGTTGCCGACCGTGGGGATGCCGGAGCCGAGGTCGAGGAACTGCCGGATCCCGTTGTCCATCATGAACAGCACGGCCCGGCGCAGGAACGCCCTGTTCAGCCGTGCGATCGTGCGCGCGTTCGGCTGGGCCTGCAGGAACTTCTCCGCGAGTGTCCGGTCGGCGGCGAAGTTGTGGCCGCCGCCGAGCAGGTAGTCGTAGAGACGAGCAGCACTCGGCTTTCCGGTGTCGAGACCTTCAGGAACCCAGCTCACCCGTTCAGACATGGCCACAGGCTACTGAGGCGCCACACGCGTGCGGCAGGGGTGGAGCCCCTTTTGTTCTAGTAGAACCTGCTGCTGTCACTGGAAGGTGCGAATCAGCACCGTGGCCACGGCGACGCCCAGCGCCGTGCCGAGTCCTCGCGCGACGTTGACCAGTCCGCTCCCGACACCCGCTGACGCCTCCGGCAATGCGCTCATCACCCGTTTCGTGCAGGCCGGCGCGATGATCCCGAGCCCGATGCCAGCTGTGACGAGTTGAAGCACTTGCGGCACAGGCAGAATCAGTGCGACCGCGGTGATCAGTGCTCCGGTTCTGATGCCCGGCTTGCTGAGCAACGTCGCCGCCAGCGCGAACCCGAGCGGCAGGGCCGCCGTCGTGAATCCTATGTGAGCCAACGGTTGTCGCATGGTGAACGGAAGCAAGGTCATCGGCGCGAACAACGCGGCGTAAGTGAGCAGCACGCCTGCCAGCCCAGGCAGGACCTTCCAGTTCGGCTTCGTGCGTTCGGGCTTCGTTTTCGTGCGGGGAAGCAGGTAGTGGCCCGCGATCATGGCCGTGACGCCGATGGGCACGTTGATCGCGAACACCGCCTGCCAGCCGTGGTGCTCGGTGAGATACCCGCCGAGCAACGGTCCGGCCGCCAGCCCCGCCGCCTGAGCCGCAGCCTGGACGCCGAGCGCCTTCCTCCTCTGCTCGGGCGCGACCGCCGTGGTGACCAGCGCGACGCTGTTGGCCTGCAACATCGCCGCACCCACCGCCTGCGCGACGCGGGCGGCGATGAGGGCGTCGAAACCAGGCGCGTACACACACGCGATGGACGCTCCCGTGAACAGCGCGAAGCCGTAGATGTAGACGATCTTGCGCCCGACGCGGTCCGCGATCCTGCCCATTGGGACGAGCAGTGCCACGAGAGTGATCAGGTAGCTGAGCGAGATCCACTCGGGATCGCTGCCGAAGTGCGCGCTCATGGCCGGGAACGCCAGCGTGACGATCGAGGCGTCGAGCTGCCCCATGAACGCCCCGAAGCAGACCGTCGCGATGACCAGCCACGGCGCGTACGACCTGCGTGCGATCCACGCCGGTCTGGGGGACTCCGTGACGAACCAGTTCATCGTAGTCAGATTATATCTGACACAGAGCTATTGCCCCTCCGATCCCGGTTCGAACGCGTGTTCGCTACGGTCATGTTGTGAAGATCGTCGTGCAGGTGAAGCTGCTGCCGGACGCCGGGCAGGCGTCGGCGCTGGCAGCGACCCTGTCCGCAGCCAACGACGGGGCGAACTGGGTATCCGCGGTCGGGTTCGAACGCCACGGACTCAGAGCCTCGGTCCACGAGCTGCGGAGGCTCTGCTACGGCGAGCTGAAGGCCCGTGGGCTAGGGGCGCAGGCAGCGCAGCACGTCATCAAACGCGTCGCCGACGCCTGTACCGCGCTGCGCGCGAACATCCGTGCCGGGAACCTCGGCGGCACGGCGTCGAAGCGACGCCGCAAGGCGGAGTCGAAGCCGGTCACGTTCCGCGCCGAGGCCGCACACACCTACGACGACCGGTGTCTGTCGTGGAACCACGACCAGCGGACCGTGAGCATCTGGACTCTGATGGGCAGGGTGAAGGGTCTCCGGTTCACCGGCTCGGCCGAGCAGTTGGGATTCCTGCGTGAACATCGGCGAGGCGAATCGGATCTGGTGTGCCGCGGCGGGATGTGGCTTCTGATCGCGACGTGTGAGATACCCGAGCCGGCTCTGATCGAGCCGGTCGACTGGCTTGGTATCGATTGTGGCATCGCCAATCTGGCGACCACCAGCGACGGCGCGAACTATTCAGGTCGCAGGCTGGGCCGCTATCGCCGGTGGCAAGCCCGGCTGCGGACCCGGCTCCAAACCAAGCAGACCGGATCTGCCCGACGGCGCCTGAAACGTCGCGCTCGTCGTGAGCGGCGGCACGCCCAGCATGTGAACCATCGGATCGCGAAGGACGTTGTGGCTGTTGCCGAACGCACCGACCGCGGTATCGCCATGGAAGAACTGGGCGGTATCCGCGACCGGGTCACGGTTCCCCGGCACCAGCGAGCCACTTTGTCCTCGTGGCCCTTCGCTTATCTCCAACGGGTCATTGCCTACAAGGCACGCCGAGCCGGGATCCCGGTAATCAAGGTTGACCCGGCTTACACCTCGCAGCGTTGCCCGCGCTGCGGCCACACCGAGAAAGCCAACCGGCCTGCTCGGGGCGATTTCTGCTGTCGTCGGTGCGGTCTCGCTGGACCTGCCGACCACGTCGCCGCCGTGAACATCCGCAACCGAGCACGGCGCGCGTGGGTTCTTGTCAACGGACCCGCACCCGACTCCGCCGCCGCATGAGCGAGGCGGGAACAGGGTGGATGCGTTCTGTACGCGACAGCCAGTCGTGGACAGGAACGCGACCCGGCTTGAGGAGGCGAGCGATCACGCTCGGAGCTTCAGGGCTGAGAAGTTGACTAGGATTTCTGCATGTCAGACGAAGCCCGCACGCTCACCGACGTCGTCACACGCCTGCGCAGGGCGTTGCGGACGAGCATCCGGGCGGACTGGCCGTGGGAATCCCTGCCGATGGCGCAGGTAGAGCTGCTGCAGACCCTCGCGGAACGCCCGCCGATGAAGGTCGGCGATCTTGCCGGGGTCCTCCGGCTCGCCCCCAACACCGTGTCGGGACTGGTGTCCCAGCTGATCGATTCGGGCCTGGTCGTACGCGGCGGAGACCCCAAGGACAGACGGGTAGCGCGACTGTCCGTCTCACAACGTGGACACGAACAGCTCCTCGTCTGGCAGCGCGAACACGAGAAGCGAATCGGCTCCGCGTTGTCGAAACTCGAGCCATCGGAGCGCGAAGACGTCGTGCGCGCGCTGAAGGCCCTGGACCACCTGGTCGAGCACCTTGCCGAACCAACCTGACCCGATAGACCCCGACGTCGACCTGCACGTCCCGGCCCAACGCCGCGAGCTCGGCCTGCCCTTCGTCGCGTTGGTGTCCTTGGGCGGCGGGCTCGGCGGCGTGGCGCGCTACGGCTTGTCGTCGTTCGTACCGGGACCGTTGGGGCTGTTCGTCATCAACGTGCTGGGGTCGTTCCTGATCGGCGTGCTGATGGGACTGGTGCCGCGGCCGTTGGTGCGGGCCTTCTTCGGGGTCGGTCTGCTGGGCGGCTTCACGACCTTCTCGTCGTACGCGGTGTCGTGGTCGCCGTACCTGTTGCTGACGCCCGTTTGTGCTGTGGCGGCGGCGTTCATCGGATTGCGGGTGACGCGATGACCGTCTTGGCGGTGTTCCTCGGTGCCGCTCTCGGGGCTCCTTGCCGGTACCTGCTCGACCGGTTCGTGCAGTCGCGGCACTCGTCGGACTTCCCTTGGGGCACGCTGACGGTGAACGTCGTCGGGTGCTTCCTCATCGGGTTCGTCGTTGGTACGTCTTGGATGCCGTTGCTCGGGCTGGGGTTCTGCGGCGGGCTGACGACGTATTCGACTTTCAGCTATGAGACGGTGAAGCTGCTGGAGCAGGAAAAGTACCGACTGGCGCTGCAGAACGTCGTGGTCAGCGTGGTGCTCGGTGTAGGAGCGGCGGCTATCGCTCTCGGTCTATCACGCTGAGCTCGTTCTTCATCCAGGCGTTGACGAATGCGCGCACGGGTTCGGGCAGCTTGGCGTCCTGCGGCAGCTGGTGCAGGGCCCTGCCGTCGACTTCGAGGTAGGGCAGGCTGAGCATCAACACCAACGCGCTGACCTCGCGGTCGAGCTCCGGAATCGTCGGCAGGTCCGAGCTCCTGAACTCGGATCCGTTGAACCAGGGCCTGCCCTGCTCGGTCATCGTGACAGCGAGCTGGTCAGCCGCCTGAGTCGAGGTGAGCTCCTTCGACCAGAGAAGTTGTTCCGCGACGCTGGGCGCCGTCCAGTCGAAGTAACTGCAGCGGTGGTACAGCGCCTTCACACCGTGGTGCCGAATGATCGCTTCCAGCAATGAGGGATCGGAGTGCGCGAGCGGCGCCGCCCAAGTCGACGCCATCCGCAACTTGCCGAGGTCTTCCGCGCGTGTGATCGCGAGATCGCGTTGAACTGCTTGCCAACGCTGGTGCGCATCTCGCACCGGCTTGAGCATGAGGTCCAGCACCAGCGCGGCGCCCTCGTGCCGTTGCGCGATCAGCTCGCCGAGATGCTCCGCGACGATCTGTTCGACGATCGGCAGGTTCACGGGCGAGGCGTTGACCATGCAGGCGACCAGTGCGGCGTCAGTCAGAACCTGCCGCTGGTGGTGCACGGTGATTCGCTGCTGGATCGGGAAGCCCACCGCCATGCCCAGCGCTTTGGTCGTGATCGCCCGCACGACGCGTGTGCTGGGGTGCGTGTAGTGCAGCGCTCTGGCGGCAAAGTCCAGCCCGTCGCGGCCGAGTGCTTCGGTCAGCAGCTCGTCCACGCCGTCTTCGACGTTGCGGTCGTAGAGCTGGAGCACGATCTGCGCGACGACGTCCCACTGGCTGCCCTCCGGCCGCAGCACCTCCCACAGCTCGGCGGCGGTGCGGTGCGTGCGCACCAGGTACTCGGCGGCGAAGTACTCGAGGAACGTCCGGTGGGTGAAGCCGAACTGCGGTTCGGACTCGGTCGCGCCCATGTCCGTGAGGATCCACGCGCGGCCGGTGCAGAACGCGAGGAACTCCTCCGCCATGGCCACCGACTCGTCACGGTCGTCGAGCTTGGTGTCCAGGTAACTGGTGAGGATGTTGACGATTCTTGTGCGCGACAACGCTTTGCCGGACTCCGCGGCGTTGAACATCCTCCAGGCGAGGTGTTGCACCGCACCTCGTAGCCGCCCGTGGAACTTGAGCGGCAGCGCGATGCCACGTTTCGAGTCCCACTGCTCGAACAGCATCAACGCGCACCGCTCGTAGACCTGGGCGAGGTTGCGCGGCAGGTACCGATCACTGGAGTACATGGCGCACAACAACGTGAGCAGCAACGGGTTGCTGCGTAGTTCGGGGATCTGCCGGCTGTCCTCCATGAACGACCTGATCAGTTGTTCGCGTTCGGCAGGCGAGGTGGCTTCATCCAGCTCGAACCACCGCGTCACGTAGTCGGCGACCTGTCTGTCGCTGAACTCCGCGATGTGGCTCGGGATGAACATGTCCACGCTCAGCGGCGCGTCCTCATAGCCGACCTTGCGCGCGGTCACGAGGATCGGCACCAACGGGTACAGGTGCGCGAATCCCTCCACCAGCGACACAACCCGTCGGCGCAGCTCGGTCTGCACCAGCTCGTCCAACCCGTCCAGGATCACGACCGCACGACCGGTCCGCAGGAGATACTCGACGCCATCGCGCGGTGGCTTCACGTTGTACGGCGCATGGCAAAGCTTCTCCAGGTAGTAGACGAGATCGCGGCCACCTCCGTCGAACGAGGTGGCGAACTCCCGCAGCACCAACAGGAACGGCACCCGTCCGGACCCGTCCACGGCGATGTCGTGCGCGAACTTCGCGGCCAGCGTCGACTTGCCGGCACCGGGATCGCCCTGCACCAGGACGCGTTCGCCGGGAGCGCCGAGCCTCATGGCGAACGGCGAGGCCAGCGTGGGCTCCACGTACAGCTGGTCGAACCGGACTGATCGGCTGACCCCGACGTGCGGCAGCCTGATCCTGCTGTGCAGCGCGGCGACCTGGTCTCGCATGCGGGCGGCGAAGGCGTGGATGCGGGCGGACGACTTGAGCCGCTTGAGCACGAGGCCGTTGACGGAAGCCGCGGTGAACAGATCGGTGCGGTCGATCTTGGCGCTGGGCCCGCTGAACTGGGGCGCCGCCTCCTGGCAGGCCGCGACCATGACGTCGTGCACGATGGCGGTGACCCGCGTGAGCAGGTGGTCGGACAGGCCTGCGAGCCGAAGTCCCTCGCGCAGCTGGTCTTTGGCGGCTTTGCCCATCATGTTGCCGATGCGCTTCTGGACGACGACCGTGGCGAAGTCGGGTGAGTCCAGGTAGGCCTCCAACGCTTCCACGTCCGCACGATGGAGGTCCTTGAAGAGAGCCTCGGTCGCCGCGCTCGTCGCCGATGCCTGTCGCAGCTCCACCTTGTCGGCCAGTCGCGGCGAGAGCTGGTCGCTCACGTCGACGACGACCCGGATGACCGCCGACTCGATGCTGGGCAACGAGAGCTCCTATTCGAAGACGTTGAAGTCCCTTGTGGTCCACATGGCCAGCAGGTCGGCCACCTCCTCGGACATGCCTTCCGGCGGTGTCCAGGGGATGGCGGCGCCGCTGGGCTCCGCGGTGCGGCTGTCGACCAGGTCGTCAAGAGCCGGTGTCAGCTCGAACGGCAGCTCGAAGTCGAAGTCGACGTAGGCCTCGAGGTAGGGCAGGCAGAGCAGGTGTTCGAGGTCGGCACCGAGCTCACCACGTGGCTCCAGTGCCAGACTCAGCCCAACGGCGTGGTCACGAGCCCAGTGCTCGTACTGGATCCACGGTCGCCGCGATCGGGCCATCTCCGCGGTCAGGCGCAGAACCGCGCGGCTGGCGGGTGTGAAGTTGTTGGGGAACAACAGGAGTGTCACCACCGGCGCTGGGGTGGTCCGGCCGAGGAACGAGTAGCCCTCGAACAGGGTCCGAGGGCCGAGGTTCTTCACGAGTGCGGTGAGGTCGGCCAGGCCGTCCATGTCACTCAGCCATGGCCCCGGTGCCTGGAGCAGATCCCCGTCAGTCGCTCGCCAATAGATGTCGTGCACCTGTGACTGCAGCTCTGTGCCCGACAGCGCTGTGTGCCCGAGCATGCCACGGACGAGGTGGGGGATCGCCGTGTTCCGTTCGTCGTAAAGCCGGCTGACCTCCTCGACCACTGCGTGGCAGACGATGGTGGCGTTCGCCGGAAGGCTCAGCAGGAGGCAGCTCGTCAGGGGAAGATCCGCCATGGCCGAATGAACACGCAGGGTGTAGGAGACGCGGCTCTGACGAGGAACAGCCACCGCTTGGCGGAGGGAGGCCATGGCGATGCCGCGGACGATGTCCGGCCGGGGCGTCAGGTAGCGGAGTGCCTCCGCCGCGAAGACGAGCTCACCGTCGCGGATCGCCAGCGACAGCACGTCGTCCGCACCGTCCTCGACGTTGCGGTCGTGCAGCTGCAGAGCGACGCGGCAGACGACGTCCCAAGAACCCTCCGACACGTGTGAGCGCAGGGCGGTCCACAGCGAGGAAGCGGTGGTGTGCTTGCGGACCAGGTGTTCGGCCGCGAAGTACTCCATGAAAGTCCGGTGGGTGAAGCCGAACAACGGCTCGCTCGCGTTCGCGCCGACATCGGTCAGGATCCACGCCCGGCCGGTGCAGAACTCGGTGAAACGCTCCGCCGCGCCCTCCGCCTCGTCCGGGTCGAACGACTTCGTCACGAGGTAGTTGGCGAGCAGCTTCACGATTCTGCTGCGCGGCAACGCACTGCCGGGCTCGGGGCCGGCGAACAGGTACCACGCGAGGTGTTGCACCGCAGCCCTCAACCGACCTTGGAACTGCACGGGTAGGGCTATGCCGCGCATGGAGTCCCAGCGGTCGAACAGCATCACGGCGCACCGCTCGTAGACCTGGGCGAGGTTGCGCGGCAGGTAGTGCTCGCTCGAGTACATGGCGCACAAAAGGGCCAGCAGCAACGGGTTGCGGCGCAGCTCCTCGATCTCGGAGCTCTCGCTCAGGAACGCGTCCGCGAGCCGGGCCCGTTGGTGCGAAGGCGTTGCGGCGTCCAGTGCGAACCAGCGCGTGGCGTAGTCGGCGACCTGGCCGGAGTCGAAGTCGTCGACGCTGCCCACGGTGAACAGCGACTCGCTCAGGGGCGCTTCGAGATAGCCGACTTTGCGGGCGGTCACGACGATCGGGGTCAACGGGTACTGGTGCGTGAAGCCCTCGACCAGCCGGACCACGCGGCGCCGCAGTTCGGGCTGAACGAGCTCGTCCAGGCCGTCCAGGACGACGACGGCGCGGCCGTTGCGCAGCAGGTATTCCACGGCGTCGCGCGGGGGCGTGAGGTTGTACGGGTCGCTGCAGATGTGTTCGAAGTACTTCAGCAGCTCGCGGCCGCCTTGGCGGAACGACGTGGTGAAGTCGCGCAGCACCAACAGGAACGGGACCCGCTCGTCAGCACCCAGAGCGATGTCGTGGGTGAGTTTTCCTGCCAGGGTGGACTTTCCGGCGCCGGGATCGCCGAGCAGCACGGTGCGACGGCCAGGCGAAGTCAGGTCGGAGACCGCGATGTCGGGCGACAAAGTCGGCCGCACGTACAGCTCGTCGTACGGCACGGAGCGACTGACCCCGATGTGAGGTAATCGCATCTCGCCGTGCATGGCGGCGATGCGAGCACGCAACTGGCGGGCGTAGTCGTGGAAGTCGGCCAGCGACGGCGCTCGCCGCAGCACGAGAGTGTTGTTCTTGACGGCACTCGCCAGGTGCGCGACCCCGACCGCGGTCGGAGTGTCGAGGTCGCCCGTCCGCAACGGTTCCGCGGAACTCAGTGCCTCCAAGACCG
The DNA here is from genome assembly GCF_012184385.1 of Lentzea indica. Taxonomy (GTDB): domain Bacteria; phylum Actinomycetota; class Actinomycetes; order Mycobacteriales; family Pseudonocardiaceae; genus Lentzea; species Lentzea indica. The sequence continues at coordinate 17,689 of NZ_VSRL01000044.1, read as the reverse complement.
CCTTCGGGTCAGCCGACGCACCGGACAGGCGCAGGCCCTGGACGATCTGCTCGCGCAGGTCGGCGGACAGGCCGGAGTCGAGCGAACCGCGCATCGCCCGCCACAGCACGACCTGGCGCGCCACCTCGGCGAAGTCGGGGGACTCCAGGTAGCCGAGCAACACCGGGTCGACGTCCGGCGGTGGGGGAGGAACGAGCTGGGAGAGCCTGGGGGCGAGCTGGTTGCTCACGGACACGACGATGCGGCCGACCGCCGCGTCCACGCTCGCCACCCAGGCCTCCAAACGTTCGTTACGAAACGTCCTTCAGCCGGGATAGCACATCGGGCAGCGATCCGGTGTGCACGACGCCAAGTCGTTGCGTGGCACGAGTCAACGCGACGTACAGATCCGAAGCGCCGCGCGGCGACTCCTCGAGAATTCCATCCGGATCGACCACGACCACGGAGTCGAACTCCAGGCCCTTCGCGTCGGTCACCCCGAGCACCACGACCTGAGCCTCCTCCAGGTCGTTGCCCAGCGACGCCCCCGGCACCGAAGCGACCACGGACGAACCCACCGACGACAGCAGCGCGCCGGGCACGATCACCGCGATCTTGCCGTCACCGACGGCGGTGACCTCCGAGGCGATCAAGCCCGGCACCTCCGCGTCGAACGACGACACCGAGGAAACCCAAGGCGCCACACCGGTTTCCCGCACGGACGTCGGTGGCACCAGGGAGGAGCCGACGGAACCGAGCACGTCCGCGGCCACCTCCATGATCTCGGCGGGCGTGCGGTAATTGACGGTCAGCTCGGTCAGACGCCAGCGGTTCTGCACGTACGGCGACAGGACGGAACCCCACGAGGTGGCGCCGCCGATGTCACCGGTCTGTGCGATGTCACCGACAACCGTCATGGACTTGCTGGGGCAGCGGCGCATCAGCGTGCGCCACGCCATCGCCGAGAGCTCCTGGGCCTCGTCCACGATGATGTGGCCGAACGTCCAGGTGCGGTCGGCGGCGGCACGTTCCGCGGCGGTCTCGTAGCGGTCCACGCCGTGGCGCTCGGCCAGCCGGTACGCGTCCATCAGGTCCGTGGCCATCAGGATGTCCGGGTCCGCGTCGTCCTCGAGGTCGAGGATGTCGAGAACGCCCTGGGCGTACTCGATGGCCTGGCGCCGCTGGCGTTCGGCGCGGGCCTTGGCCTCCGTGTCGTCCTCGCCGAGCAGCTCCGCGGCCTCGTCCAGCAGCGGCACGTCCGCCGGAGTCCAGTCATCACCAACGCGCTGCAGCAGATCGCGTTCCTCGCGGGTGAACTTCGACATCGCGCGGTTGCGGCGCTTCGGGTTCGCGTAGAGCTCGGAGAGCAGTGAGAACGGCGTCAGCACCGGCCACAGCGACGAGATCACGGCCTGGACCTCCTCGGACTCGCGCAGCTCGCGGCGGATGTCGTCCATGTCCGCCTTGTCGAGCAGATGCCCACCAAGACGGGAGGACACCATCGAGGCCAGCGTCGAGATGATCTCGCGGGCGAACGTGCGGCGCGCCTCGTTGTGCGGGCGGCGGGTCCGGCGCGCCCTGCCCCGCGCGTCGGAGATCGCTCGCCGGTCCAGGCGCAGCACGTCGTTGTCGAAACGGATCTCGACGAACGGCGGCGCCTCCTGGCGGTCGCGCACGGCCGCGGCGATCACGTCCGCCATCTGGATGCGGCCCTTGATGGCGGCGACGTCGGCGGACTCGCGGCCCGTCGCCGTCAGGTTGGGGTAGAGCTCGCCCACGGTCGACAGCAGCACGCCGGTCTCACCCAGCGACGGCAGAACCTGACTGATGTAGCGCAGGAACGTCGTGTTCGGGCCCACCACGAGCACACCGCGCTTCGCCAGCTGCCGGCGATGCGTGTACAGCAGGTAGGCGGCACGGTGCAGGGCCACCGCGGTCTTGCCGGTACCCGGACCGCCCTGCACGACGACGACGCCGTTCAGCTCGGACCGGATGATGACGTCCTGCTCCGCCTGGATCGTCGCGACGATGTCGCTCATCTGGCCGGTGCGCGACTCGTTCAACGCCGCCAGCAGCGTCGCCTCGCCGGTCAGGCTCTCGCTGCGCGACGCGTGGACCGAGTTGATGTCGAGCACTTCGTCGTCGAGGCCGATCACCTTGCGCGAGCGGGTCCGCAGGTGCCTGCGCCGCCGCACACCGTCGGGCGAGGCGGCGGTGGCGAGGTAGAACGGCCTGGCGGCGGGTGCGCGCCAGTCCATCAGCAGCGGCTCGTATTCCTTGTCCTCGTCGAAGAGACCGATTCGGCCGATGTAGAAGCGGTCACCGTTGTGGAAATCGAGCCGGCCGAAGGCGAGTCCGTTCTCGACCGCGCTGTACTGAGCCAATTGATCTGTGTACATCGCGACGGAGGTGTCGCGCTCGGACCGCATCTGGTGCGTGCCGCCAGTTTGTCGCAACGATTGTGCGAGTCGTTTCGACGTCTGTTCGCGGAGGTCGTCGAGCCGGCCGTACAACATGGCCACGTATTCCTGCTCCGGCTCCATTTCGGCGAGCCGGAGGTCATCGGAGGGGCTTGACAACGTGCCTCTTTTCTCGATACTGTGCTCTATCAGGTATCGCCCTGGTAGAACTGTAGTTAATGCGCACTGCCCGCGCCGGGTTCGCGTGAGCGCAGACTGTCTAATCTACACGCAAATCAGCGTGGTGTAGGTACGCCTTCCGCAGCAGTGTGGTCAACACGATGCGCTCGTGCGGCGTCAACGGCGCCAGCAGCTCCTCCTCATGCGCCCGTGCCGCCTCCAACCGCTCGCGCAGGGCCTCTCTGCCCTCGTCCGTGATCGCCACGGTGAACCGCCGCCGATCCCGCTCATCCCTCTTGCGCTGGGCGAACCCCCAACCTTCAAGATCATCCAGGGTTGCTACGAGGTCGCTGGCGTCCATCCGCACCCTGTCGCTGATCCGCTTCTGCGCCACGGCTTCCTGCTCCGCGAGGTACGCGAGCACCGTCAGGTGAGGCCAGTGGAGACCTTGGGACAGGTCGGCACGGCCGATCCTGCGTGCTTCCCGCACGAGCTGGAGCATCAGGTAGCTGGGAAGACGCAGAAGTTGATCGATGCTCATGTACTCAGCATAGGAAAGATCTGTCCCCCGATCGTGGATTGCGCTGCGTGATGAACGCGCTCGGACGGGGGCCGGGCGGGTGAGCGTTGGGGTGACGTTTCTCCGCAAACCACCTGGAAACGGCATGGTGGGGGGTATGACGCGTGCGGAGATCGTCCGGCTCGCCCGCTGTGTGGTGCGAAGGCCTCGGTGGCAGCTGGCCGTCGCGGTGCTGATGTCCGCGTGGACACTCGCCTGGGTGCTCGGCCAACTCGCCGACACCCCGATCAGGCCGCTCGGCGTACTCGCCTGGACCGGTATTCCCCTCGACGCGGCATCCGTCTGGGCGCAGGAACGCGCCGACGTCCTCGCCTGGCTCGCCACGATCGGCGGTCTGAGCTGGGCCGCCACCACCGAACAGGGGCAGCTGCCCGCGCTCGCCGGCTGGTTCGCGGTCCTGGTCGCGGGAGAAGCAGCCGGGTACGAGCATGCGGTCCAACGCGCGATGCTCAGCATGGTCGTGTTCTTGGTCATCCTCGCGGCGGTGTCCCTGACCGGACGGCGGGCGTTCGTCGTCGACCGCGTCGCCGTCATGCCGAAGGACGTGATGCGAGCCGGCGTCACAGCCGCCGTGCTGACCGCCGTGGTCCCGCTCATCGCCCCTGGTCTGGCCCTGACCCGTCTCGTTAGGCCCTATGTGACGAAACCGCCACGCCCGCTCAGGCGGGTTGAGACCCCGTTGCTGCGGGAAACCGGGTGATGTGAGCGACTACCTGCCACCCCCGGCGCCGCCGAGGAGTGCGCTGACTTTGCGGTTGTGGCTTGCCGGGTTCGGCCTGGTCTTCAACTCGGTGGCCGGGTGGCTCGCGGTCAGAGCTGACCTCGTCTGGCTCGGGGTCCTGCTTTTACTACTCGCCGTTGTCTGCGTTGTGGACTTCGGCTGGGTAGTTCACCGCAAACGTCGCGGCGATCCGGGCTGAAACCTGTCGGGAACCTGTGCTTGGGCATGACGGCCCATATGGATAAAGATGTTCACGTGCATGAAGACCCGGCTAGGGACAGATTAGCCAGGGTGATGCGTCGACAGCCGGTGCAACAGCGTGGCGCGGCTACCGTCTCCGCCATCCTGGACGCTTGTGCGAGCCTGCTGAACGAATACGACTACGACGACATCACCACGGCGCGCATCGTCGATGTGGCCGGAGTGCCCATTGGTTCCTTCTATCAGTACTTTCCCGACAAACGATCGGTTGTGCACGCTCTGGCACTTCGCGGGATGGAGACCTATCTCCGCGAGGTCGAGGAGCTGTTCGCCGCCGATCTGATCGCGGACACGTGGCGTGAGGCCATGGCGCAGACCGTCAGCGTCTACATGAGGATGCTGACCGACGTGCCGGGCTTCGGCCGGGTGCGGTTCAGCGACATGCTGGACAGCCACCGGCTCGACTCCAGCGTCGACCAGTACGAGCTCATGGCCGAACGGCTGGCGGAGATGTTCGTCAACCGGTTCGGCGCGAACGGCGACGCCCCGGTGATGCTGACGTTCCGGATCGCCGTGCAGACCGCGGACGCGCTGTTCAAGCTCGCCGAACGAGTCGACGAGGACGACCGCGCGTACGTGGTCGGCACGGCGAACGAACTGCTCACCGGCATGCTGGGTTCAGTGCTGGAGGCCCCTCACAGGCCGTAGGCCTCGAGCATCCGCAGCCAGACCTCGCTGATCGTCGGGTATGAGGGCACCGCGTGCCACAACCGGTCCACCGTGACCTCCCCGACGATCGCCACGGTGGCCGAGTGCAGCAGCTCGGCCACGTCCTGGCCGACGAACGTGACGCCGACCAACGTCCGCGTGCGCTCGTCCACGACCATTCGCGTCTTGCCGCGGTACCCGTCCGCGTGCAGCGAAGAGCCGGCGACAGCGATGTCGAGGTCGACGACCTTGATCTCGCGGCCTGCCGCCCGTGCCTCCTCGGCGGTGTGCCCGACGAACGCCACCTCGGGGTCGGTGAACACGACCTGCGGCACCGCCACGTGGTCCGCCCACGCCTGTCCCGCCGACCACTGCTTGGGCTCGAACCCGCGCGAGCGTTCCAGGATCGCCGTGCCGACCGCCCGTCCCTGGTACTTGCCCTGATGCGTCAGCAGCGCGCGCCCGGTGACGTCGCCGGCCGCGTACAGCCAGCGTCCGTCCACACCGGACACCAGGCCGGAGTCGTCGATGGTCAGCGGCTTGCGGTCCTTGGTCGCGGGCACACGTCCTGTCGCGACGAGGATCTCGGAGCCCTTCACCACCCGGCCGTCCTGCAGCGTCAACGCACCCGGCGCTATAGCCGACGCACGGGCGTTGAGCAGCACCTCGACGCCGTCCTCCTGCAGACCCTCGACGACCAGAGGCCCGACGAACTCCTCCATCCGCGGCAACGGCCTGTCGCCGGACACCACCAGCGTCACCTTCGACCCGAGCCGTGCCCACGCCTGCGCCATCTCGACACCGACCACGCCGCCGCCCAGCACGACCAGCGAGTCCGGCACCTCGCGCGCTGACGTGGCCTCCCGCGAAGTCCACACGGGAGTGTCGGCGATGCCTTCCAGCGGCGGCATCTTCGGCACGCTGCCGGTGCACACCACCACGGCCTGGCGGGCGCGGTGGACCTCACCGCCGACGGTGACTTCGCGCTCGCCGGTCACCTCACCGTCGCCGCGGATGACGTGGATGTTCTCCGACTCTGCCCACTTGACCTGCCCGGAATCGTCCCAGTTGGACGTGAAGCTGGTGCGCCGTGCGAGCACCGCGGCAGGGTCGAGCGAGCCCGCGTTCACGCCTTGCACGCGCTGGGCGGCCGCGAGGGCATGACCGGGCCGGAGCAGCGCCTTCGACGGCATGCACGCCCAGTACGAGCACTCGCCGCCGACCAGCTCCTTCTCGATCATGGCCGTGGACAGGCCACCCGCGGCCGTCCGCCACGCCACGTTCTCACCAACAGGGCCACCACCGATGACGATGACGTCAAAGTCCATGGCCGCCACACTAGGCGCGGATCAAGAAAGCCACACGAGGCAGAACGGGTGCCCCACCGGGTCCGCGTAGACCCGGAACGTGTCGTCGTTGTCCCTCTGCACCAGCCGCGCGCCGAGCTCCAGCACCTTCGGCTCGGCCTCCTCGACGTCCTCGACCAGCACGTCGAGGTGGAACTGCTGCGAGCCGTGCGGATCGGGGAACACCGGCGGCCGGTAGTCGTCGCTGCGCTGGAACGCGAGCCTCGTGCCGTTCGCGACGATCACCACCCAGGTCTCGTCATCACCGGCCAGGCGATCGGCCCCGAGCAGTTTCTCGTAGAACGACGCCAGCTCGGAGGGATCAGGACAGTCGAGCACGACAGAACGAAGTTGTCCGACCATGCCCTCCACCCTCTACCGGGTGGCTGGCAGCCGCAACGCCTGCTTGGCGATCGGGTCGAGCGCGGGGTCGCCCTGCCCGCCCGACCACACCACCAGCGCCAGCTGCACGTGGCTGCCCTTCACGCCGCTCGCGAACGCCGCGTTCTCCAGCGGTTTGCCGTCCAGCCCGTTCACGCCACCGGAACCCGGCAGCGAGACGACCGAGTGCAACGCCTTCGCGCTCGGCACGTCCAGCAGGTCCAGGTCCGCCACCAGCACGGTCGCCTGCTTGCCCTGCACGGTCGTCTCGTACGTGGCGCGCAGGAGCTCACGGCACTCGTTCGCGATCAGCCACGCCTTCACGTCACCGATCGCCTGGCCCTGGCACTCCTTGTCCTTCTTCGTCTCCTTCGGCACGAACGTCGTGCCGTCCACGACCACCGTCGTCGGCGATGTCGCCGACGGCGCGGGCGTCGCGTCGGCCGGCTTGCCGTCGCCGGGCAACGCCACCACAAGCCAGACGATGAGGATCAACGCGACCAGCGCGCCCACCGCGATGTAGGGCAGCGGCAACTTGGCGGGCAAACGTTTGCGGATCGCGGGCCGGACGCCGATCTTCGGGATCAGCATCGTGCTGGCCGACGCGAGGTCGGGGGAGACGGCGTCGCTGAACCCCTCGGCCAGCAGCGCCGCCGCGGTCGGTGGCGTACCGGTGGTCTGCAGGATCGCGAGGAGTTTCGCCGCGTGGTCGGCCGTGCACGGCACCGCCGACGTCGCGAGCTCACGGGCCGCATTGAGCACAGTGGACGGTTTGGGGTGCAGAACCCGCACGCCGCGGTTGAGGTCGACCGTCGGCTGCACGACCTGGCTCACGAACGGACCGACCGCCACGACGGTGCTGACCGGCAGCGGTTCTGCGCGCATCGCCTGGATCCGCTGCGCCACCGCGGTCGCCGCCGCCACGGCCTCGGTCGCGGGGTTCGCCGCGCCGTCCTGGGACACCAGCGGCCAGCCGTCGATCTTCCACTGACCGCCGAGCGGAGCTTCGAGCTTCACGGCGGGATCGGGCAGGTCGACGCCGACGATCACCAGAACGCCCTTGGGCAGCACGACGATCGCGTCCAGCGGCACGGGGCAGTCGGGTGGCTGCACGCCGGTCAGCGCAACGCCACCGAGGACTTCGGTACCCGCGCCGCAGGCCGTGAGGGCGGCACGGACGTCCGCCCCAATGGCCGAGGGTTCAGCACCCAGACGGATCAGCCGCACAGGACCACACCTTTCCGCACGGATGCACACGGTAGCGGTCCGGGGTCGTCCAAACGCACCCAGTCGAGACGTTGCGTGATGGCCGTCACCGATAAGTGGATCACTCGTTAGATGGATTGCCTGCCTATGCTCACGGAGGGTTCATGTTCAAACGCGCCGCACTGCTCGCCGTAGTGCTAGTGGCCGCCTCTACCCCTGTCGGGGCAGCCGAGACGGCCTCGACGGTCTACGTCCACGGCACTGATCTCACCTCCGCCGAACACGCGGTGGAGGCGGCCGGTCTGAAGAAGCTCGCGAGCTTCGGCAAGATCGGCGTCGTCGCCGCCCGCGGCACCTCGACGCAGATCTCCTCTGCACGCGCCAAGCCGGGCGTCACGAACGTCGAGGTGACGAAGCGGGCCAAGTTCCTGGGCTCGTCGGGCACCGTCGCCACGCGCAGCCGTGAGGCCCAGCAGGCGTCCGGACTGACCGGAGCCGGCGTCTCGGTCGCGGTGATCGACTCGGGCGTGGACCCGACGCACCCGGCGTTCGCGGGCGGCAAGATCGTCCGCAACCTGAAGAGCCTGTGCGTCGCGGACGGGTCCACGGACACCGGATGCATCGTGCCGGTGCCGAACATCATCGACACCGACACGACCTCGCTGGGTGGCCACGGCACGCACGTCACCGGCATCGCGATCGGCACCCCCTACAAGCTCGCTGACGGCACCGAGGTCGGTGGTTCCGCGCCGGGTGCGAAGGGCGTGGTGATCTCGACCGGTGCGGCGATCCTCATCCTCGGCGCGGACGCCGCGTTGAACTGGGTGCTGGAGAACCACAAGGCGCCGTGCGGTGCGGGTGTGCCGGCCGCGACCTGCCCGCCGATCAAGGTGATCAACAACTCCTATGGTCCGTCCGGCGGCGGTGCGTTCGACCCTGAGTCGGTGACGGTCAAGTTGCAGCGCCGGCTGGTGGCCGAAGGCGTCGTCGTGGTGTGGGCGAACGGCAACGACGGCGGCGACGGTGCGACCAACCTGTCCAACCCGCCCGGCCAGGACCAGACTCCCGGCGTGATCTCGGTGGCGTCGTACAACGACCAGGGGACCGGAACGCGCGACGGCGCGTTGTCCGACTTCTCCTCGCGCGGCCTGGCGTCCAACTCGGCCACCTGGCCGGACATCTCGGCACCCGGTGAGAACATCGTCTCGGCCTGCCGGCTCTACCTGCCGATCTGCGCGACCGGCCTGGCCCCGCAGAACGGGCCCGGGCTGCTCGACCTCGGCACGTACAACACCATCAGCGGTACGTCGATGGCGGCACCTCAGATCGCCGGCATCGTCGCACAGCTGTTCCAGGCCAAGCCTTCCGCGACCCCCGCCGACATCGAGCGGGCGCTGAAGGCGACGGCCCACAAGTACGGCACCGGCTACCAGCCGGCCGGGCCCTACACCTCGTCGTTCGACAAGGGCACGGGTCTAGTCGACGTGGTCGCCGCGGTAAACGTTCTGTAGATCACGATCACGCATCACTCGGCCGGGGAGATCGGGACTTAAGGCCTGTATCTGCCCCGGTCGGGTGATGATCGAGCTGGTTCTTATGGCGGACATGCCTCAAGTCGAGGCAGAATGCAGCGAACGGGTTTCACGGTGATCACCTCACTCGACAAAGGCGTAGGGGAAGACGTCCCTCGTCGAGTAGCGGAGGTCAGCAGTGAGCACCCGTGGCAGCACCAGTGGCGTGGTCTACGTCCACTCGTCGCCGTCTGCGGTCTGCCCGCACGTCGAGTGGGCGATCTCGGGCACCCTCGGTGAGCGAGTGGACCTCAGGTGGGCAGCGCAACCCGCAGCACCAGGTCAGTTGCGCGCTGAATGCGCATGGACGGCGGAGGCCGGCACCGGCGCCAAACTCGTGGCTGCGCTGCGCGCGTGGCCAATGCTTCGCTTCGAGGTGACCGAGGAACCATCCCCCGGTCAGGACGGCGAGCGCTTCTGCTTCGCGCCCGTTTTGGGACTGTGGCACGCCCGCACCTCGGCCAACGGCGACATCGTCGTCAACGAGGATCAGCTGCGCGCGCTCGCGGTCAGAGCCCGTGGTGGCGAATCCTTCGCGCACGGCGTCGACGAGCTGCTCGCGCGGCGTGGGACGACGCGCTGGAACCGTTCCGCCGCGCGGGAGACGGCGCGCCGGTGACCTGGTTGCACCGGGTCGGCTGAGTCCTGAGTGGACCCCGCTACCGTTTGGGCAGCGGGGCTTCCTCGTGGTGGGTGGGGTCCCAGGCCAGCATGAGCTGGCCGTAAAGCGAGGACGTCTTCAGCAGGTGCTCGTGGGTGCCGAGCAACGGCTTGCCGCCGTCCATGACCAGCACGCGATTCGCCCTCAACGCCGAGCTCAGCCGGTGTGCGATCACCACGAGAATTCCTTCTCGTTGCGAGAAAGCCCGTTCGACACGGGCCTCCGCGGCGGGGTCCAGGTGTGAGGTCGCCTCGTCGAGGATCACGACGCTCGCGGACGTCACGTAGACCCTCGCGAGAGCCAGGAGCTGGGCCTCACCAGCGGAAAGTCCTTCACCGGCGTGGCCGAGCGTGGCGTCGAGGCCGCCGAGCCGGTCCAGAAGCGGTTTGGCGCCAACCTTGTCCACCGCCTCGATGAGATCCTGGTCGGTCGCCGACGGGGCGAGCAGCGCGAGGTTCTCCCGCACCGTGCCCGTGAACAGGTACGTCTCCTGCGGGATCAGCGCGATCGCGTGGTGTCTCACCACCGGTACGACCAGGTCGACGGGGGCGCCGCCGAACAGGACGCTGCCGAAGTCCGGTGGCATCAGGCCGGTGAGCAGACTGGCCATTGTGGACTTGCCGATGCCGGACGGCCCGACCACGGCCAGGTGGTCGCCGGGACGCAGGTCGAGCGACAGGCCGCGGACCACCGGTTCCGCGTCCGGGCTCCAGCCGAACGTGACGTCTCTCAGCACGAACTCGCCGTTGGAGGGGACCTCGTCGCCGACCTCCTCGCGCGTTCGTGGTGCGGCCTCCTGAAGTCGTTTGAGTGCGACCATCAGGCGCATCACGATGGTGCTGGTGGTGCGGGCCAGCCCGTGCAGCGCGGGATTCACGTTGTTGGTCAGGTACACCACCGCGGCGAGCACCGCACCCGTGGTCAGCTGGCCAGAGGCCACGAGCGGGGGAGCGAACGCCACGAGCAACACGATCGGGGTGAAGCCGCCGATCGCGATCACGGTGGCGCGCAACGCGTTCGCCCACGCGACGGTGACGGTGGCGTCGGCCTGCCTGCCGACCTGGGTGGAGATGTCCTCGAAGGCCTCGTCGGCGGCTCGGCACGCGACGACGTCCCGGAGCCCGGTCAGCACCGCGCCGGACGCTTCGGCGGTGTGCTCGTCCGCCATGACGGCGTCGCGTTGCCGTTTGGCCAGCGAGGGAAGCATCAGGGCGAACAACGCCAGAGCGGCCACGATGGGGAGGACCACCAGCCAGATCAGCGCGGTGGCAGTGGTCGCCAGGCCGATGAGCGCGGCGAGCGTCGTGACGAGGAGCGCGCGGGCCTGCACCAGAACGCCCGCCGTGGCGTCGCGGACCACCTCGACGTGCCGAGTGATCATGGCGACCGCGCTGGCGTCCGGTGTCCTGCGGTGCGTCGGGTCGTTCAGCACGCCCTTGACGATCCGCGTGACCAGCGCGTCGCGCATGGGTTCGACGACGGCGCCGAGCCGCGCGAACACCTGGCGCTGACCGAGCGCTCCCGCCACCGCGAGGGCCGCGAAGGCCAGTAGCCACAGGACGCCGGTGAGCGGCTCGCCCGCGGCAAAACCCTGGTCGACAGCCGTGCCGACGAGGCGGCCGCCGAAGAACGCGGGCACGCCTTCGAGCGCTGACCAGGCGAGCAGCATGAGGACGCCGCGGCGGTGCCCGGCAAGAGTGGAGAGGTAGAAACGCATCATTCGCCCCCGGTGAAGACGGCCCGGTAGTCCTCGTCGTCCCACAGCTCCCGGTGCGTGCCGCTGCCGCGTACCCGGCCGTTCTCCAGCCACACCACCATGTCCGCCCGCGCCGCTGTCGCCGCGCGGTGCGTCACCACCACCCGCGTCCGCCCCGGCAGAGCCGTCGTCAGCGCCTTGTCCACTTTGGCCTCGGTCACCGTGTCCAGGCTGGCGGTGGCGTCGTCCAGCACGAGCACCTCGGGATCTCGCACGATCGCGCGGGCCAGACCGATCCGTTGCGCCTCACCGCCGGAGAGCGGAACGTCGGCGATCGGGGTCTCGTAGCCCTGTGGCAGTCGGATCAGCACGTCGTGAACCTGGGCGGCAACGGCCGCATCCCGCACTTCGGCCCCGTCCGCGTCGGTTCCGTAGCCGATCGAACGGCCGACCGTGGTACCGAGCAGCGCGGGGCGTTCGAAGGCGTACCCGACCTCACCGTCGCGCAGCACCTCGCCCGAGTCCACAGCGGACAACCCGCCCAGCACCGCGGCCAGCGTGGACTTGCCGGCGCCGGAGCTGCCCACGATCGCGGCGAACGTGCCGGCGGGGATGGTCAGGTTCACCTCGTGCAGGGCGCAGCCGACGCTGACGTCCCGCAGCTCGATCGAGCCGGACCCGTTCGTGGTGGTGGTACGGGCACGTTCTGCCGGCGGAACGTCGAGGACCTCGGCGATCCTGGTGGCGGAGGCGCGAGTGCGTTCCAGCGCGGTCAGCTGCGGGACCTGGCCGACGATGCTCATGCCCAGTGCGGCGTAGCCGAGTGCGGCGAGCACGTCACCGGCGCTCAGCCTGCCCGCCATCACGCCGAAACCGGCGGTGATCAGCACCACGACCTCCACTGCCGGCAACAGCAGGCCCGCTCGCCACATCATCTTCGCCTGAGTGCGCCACATGCCCGCGCCGGCTGCGGCGAGCCGGGGCAGCGGCTGCAGCACACGTCCGGCCTCGCGGTCTGCGATGCCCGCCGCGGCGATCGTGCGCTTGCCCGACACGGCGTCGACCAGACGCGCCGACACGTCGCCGGAAACCACCTGATAGGTCAGCACGTCATCCGCGGTGAGCTGCATGTGCGTGCGGACCAGGAACATCGCCAGCGGCACACTCACCACGAACACGGCCGCGAGCCTCCAGTCCAGCAACGCCAGCGCCACGACGGAGCCTGCCGAGGTCACCGCGGCGATGGCCAGCGAGATCAGCGTGACCACGACACCGCCCGCGTTGCTGCAGTCACCGGTCATCCGGCTGACCGCGTCGCCTGCCGCGAACGGCGAGGGGTGCCCGAGCGCGAGCAGGTGGCGGGACAGGCGGTTGCGCAGCCAGGCCGTGGCACGGCTGGTGATGCTCGCGGCCAGCACGATGCCGATCGCGTCACCGATGATCTCGGTCGCCGCCATCCCGAGCAGCCACAGCAGCGTGAACAGCGCGAACTTGCCGCTGAGCGCCATGTCGACGGCGTCGGCGAGCGCCGCGGGGATCAGCAGCCCGCCGGTCGTGGCGACGGCGGCGTTGAGCATCAGCAGCCACGGGCGGTGGTCTCGGCGCACCACGGAGAACAGCAGGGCGTCACCGGGTTTGGCCATCGGCTGTTCCTCCGGAAGTCATGAGAGCGCATCATGAGCGAGGGCCCGACAGCTGGCCGGCTGCCGGGCCCTGCAGTTGGCGGGTGAGCGGCATACTTCGCCTATGCCGCTCACCGGCCGTGATGAATCAGTTGTGGCGTAGCTCAGCAGGCCAGCAGGCTGACGGTGCTGTGCGAGCAGGGGAGCAGCAGCGAGGCGTTCGACGCGGTCGTGGAGCCGCCGCCACCGCCGGAGCCACCGGACGCCATCACGTTCGTGGTCTCGGGCGTCTCGAGGTCCTGCATGTCAAGGATGAAACCCATGACAACTCTCCTTGTTCGAGGGATCTATCTCGGGGGTTACTGCTACCGGTCCGCCAGGACCGGGGCCTGGGTCCTGCCCAGGAAGGGCAGGGGTGGACGTCCGTCCACTGTGGAGGCGATGGCGAGCAGGACGCCCGCACCGCCGGTGTTGAGGTCCATGGAAAGCCGGCGCAGCTGCACGCCGGGGAACGCGAGTCCACCGCCGTAGCGCACGGCGTGCCAGCCGAGGGCCCGCAGGTGCCGCTGGACTGCGCGGTCGAGACGTTCGTCCGGTGTGTGCCTGCTCGCCTGAGCCAGCGTGGTGAGCAGTCCGGCCCTGCCGAGCGAGAACGCCGGCTGGATGACGAACTCGCCGGTGCAGCCGCTGAGCAGCTCGGGCAGCTTCTCGACGCACGGGCGTTCCGGCGCCACCGCGGCGAACTCGGTGAGCACCAGTGCGATGCCCGCACCGCCGATGCCGACGTACGGCAGCGTCCTGAACGTGCCGTCCCGCACCTGCAGCGAGCCGTCGAGCGCGATCATCGTCTCGGACAGGTCGTGCTCCAGTGCCTGTTCCGACAGCTTGAGCCAGCGCCGTTCGCCGGTGTGCTCGAACATCCGCAGGAAGAACAGCGCGGGACCCGACCACCCGTGCAGCAGACCGGCCTTCGCCTTGGCGCCGGCCTGCGGCGCTTCCGCCAGCTGCGTCGCGAGCCGTTCGGCCAGCTCCTCTGCCTGCGTCGCGAAGCGGTCGTCGTGCCGGGAGTCCGCGAAGTGCAGCAGGTTGAGGCCGATGCCCGACAGACCCGCGCTCAACCCGTGGTCCTGCGTGGTGGCGACGAGCTGCGCGTAGTCCTCGACGAGCTCGGTCGCCAGGTCGTGGTGGCCGAAGTTCTCCAGCACGTGCGCGATGCCGTGCGCGCCGACGAAGAAGCCGGGCTGCTTCGGCGGGTCCTTCTTCACGGCCTTGATCAGCCAGTCCTCGTGCTCGGGGTAGCGACCCTCACCGCTGACGTCGAGCGCGTGCAGCACGCCCGCCGCGCCGTAGCCGAAGCACGTGCCGCCGACTTCGAACTGCTCGATGTCGCCGGGGAACAACCGGTCGGTCCGCTGCGGCGTCGCGCTGTGCAGGATCGCCGTCGCGATGGACTTCCTGACCACCGTCCAGTCCGGTTCCGGGTCGTCGAACGCGGTGAACGCGGGCTCCTCCGGCGGGTCCACGCGCGGCGTGAGCACGTCGACGATCGACCGGCAGTACTCCTCGGTGAGGCCGAAGCGCTGCTGGATGACGTGCACGTGCTGCTTCAGCTTCGCGGGCGAGAGTTCGAGCACCGCGTTGAGCGGCAGGAAGATCCACAGCTTGAGCGCCGTGAGCGGGTACTCGTCGATGTCGAAGCCCTCGCGATCGGTCGGCGCCTGGAACCCCGGCGCGCCGAGCGTGGGCCGGTGCACGTTCTCGATCGTGGACGACAGCTCGAAGTCGATCAGCGAGACCTCGTCGTCCTCGTCGACCAGGATGTTGAGCGTGTGCAGGTCGCCGAACACAACGCCGCGTTCGTGCACCCGCGCCATCAGGTCCTCGACCTTGGCGACGAGGGTGAGTGCCCGCTCGCGGTACTCGGCCAGCTTCTCGTCGTCGGTGTCCTTGTGCGTCAAGGGGTAGTTGTGGCCGAGCCACTGCCCGAGCGAGCGTCCCGGCATGAACTCCATCGCCACGAACAAGTGCTCCCACTCGATGAAGCGGTCGTACACCTCGGGCACACCCTTGACGCCGCTGAGCCTGGTGAGAATCTCGTACTCGCGCTCCAGCCGTGCCACGGCGTCGCGGCCCTCGCGGTCGAGCCCGGCATGCGGCCGCGCCTCCTTGAGCACGACCTCCTTGCCGTCGCTCTTGCGCGTCGCCAGGTACACGCCGCCGCCGTTGGAGAAGTGCAGCGAGCGCTTGATCTGGTACGGGAAGGCCTCGGGATCGCCGGCGTTGCGCTCGGCGAGGTGCGGTGCCAGGAAGTCCGGCAGCTCGACCCACTCCGGCACGCTGAAGACCGGCTTGCGCTTGTCCGCGACGAGCTCGCCGTCCGGTCCCTCGATCGCGAGCACCTGCTGGCCGTCGACCTCGAGCCACTGCTCGGAGAACCCGCCGTAGCGCACGTAGAGCGGACCCTTGCCGTACCGCAGGTCGCTGAGGATGTAGGCCCCGTGCTCACCGGCGAGGATCGCGCCGAGCTCGGTGAGGATCCGCTGGAGCTGGTCCGTGCCCGCGGGGTAGATCGTGATCAGCTTGCCGCTGCCCTCACGGGGCGCGTACTTCGAGTTGCGAGCCAGCACGATCGAGATCGTCGGCAGGTACTTGAACGGAATTCGCCGCTCGACGCAATACTCGAAGGTCGCCTTGAGGACCTTGTTCGCGTTGTCGAGACCTGCCGAGACGTGGATCTTCCAGCCCTGCTTCGGCAGCCGCACTCCGTGGGGGTGCAGGTGCCGCCACACGTTGCGTTCGATCTGCACCCAGTCAGCCGGCGGTTCGGGCAGCTCACGCGAAAAGTCGTCGCCGGGGAGGTCGCTTTCGGTGCTGCTCTGCAGATCGTAGAACCGTCGATCCGCGAAGCAGAACGCCTCGTATCTGAGGTCCACCGAATTCCCTCCTCGGTTCTTGTGCGATTTCGTTGTGCGGCATATTCCCGCACAATTCAGCGCCTATGGCCAATCCGCCATTCGAGGTATATGGGTCGCCTGTTCGCGTCCGAACGAGGGTGGGTTACCGGCGCGTATGTCACTCCTCGTGATGAGGTTTGGAGCCAGATCACCCACCTGCTAAGTTTGCTGATTGGTGAGTCAGCCCACCCGTCCTGGGCTTTTGCTAAACGGGACTGTATCGTTCCATATTGGTGCAGGGTCGATGAGCTGCGGTATTCCAAGTCGGTCTCGACGTATAGTTGGCAGACCGCAACGTTCGTGCACACACCGTGTCCTGTGCTCTTTTCGGGTGAAGCCTTAAATGGCGACATATGCGCGTTTAGTGCCGCCGTTCGGTGGTGGAGGTACCCCCGAAAGAACTCAATCGGAGTATGGGATTGGACATCCGGAATTGTGTAGCAATCATTGTCTTGCTACATGCAAGTTGTATCGATAAGCAATGTAGTCTTTCGGGTGAAGTTTATGTTTTGATGTAACAAATCCCGTTTGTGAGCAGTGCTCTGCTGCCTCTGGGGGTGGTGCGGCTAGGCTGCGTGCGTGGGGAGCGTGGCAAGCCGCTGGCTGGTGCCGGCCGTGGTGGTGATCACCGGTGCCGCGGTGGCGGCAGGGATGGTGGGGCGGACCGTGTACTCGCGTCCCGCGGAGGCCAAGGGCGCGCCGGCGGTGCCGTCGTCGTCCGTCGCCGGGCCGCTGCCGGGGACCTCCGAGGTGCGGCTGAGCCCGGACTCGTTCACGCACCCGGACCGGACCTCCGTGCAGACGGTGCTGCAGAAGTACTTCGACTCGATCAACGACCGTGACTTCGGGGCTTGGCGGGCCGTCGTGTCGTCACGGCGTGTCTCGCAGGCCGTGGAGTCGACCTGGGCGGCCGCGTACGAGACCACTCGGGACGGCGGGATGGTCGTGCAGCGGATCGAGTCCGACGTGGTCTCGCGGCGGCTGCGGGTGTTGATCTCGTTCGTGTCCACTCAGGACGTTGCCAAGGCTCCTGTTGCCTTGCCTGAGCCATGTATTCGGTGGCGTGTGGTGTATGTGATGGTCTGGGAGGGTGGGGAGCTCAAGGTGGATGAGGCTCCTGAGAACCGGACTCCTCAGATGGAGAAGTGCTGATCTTGTCGGGGGTGTTGAGTAGGTTGAGTTGTAGGGGTTCCCGGATCGGGGGGACGCCTGCGTGAGCGTGGGTCCGTAGGTGGTTGTGTTGCGTTGGCGGGTTGCGGTTGCGTGCTTTCCCTGGGGGCTCTGCCCCCAGACCCCCGGCAATCTGATCGGGGGTCCAGCGCCGTGCGCGGGTTGATGGCACGCCTGTTGGGTTGGGCGGGGTGCTGTTGCGTGGGGTGGTCCCGTCACGAGTCGCACCAGAGGCAGCCGCGCTCGGGATCTGGGGTCAAGTCGACGAAAAGCGTGTCGACTTGACCCCAGATCCCGAGCGCGGCAGGGCTTCG
>NZ_VSRL01000449.1 GCF_012184385.1 Lentzea indica | reverse complement strand
CGAGCCCTGCGGGAACCGTCGTGATGCCCAGCCCCGCCGCGACCAGCCGCAGCTTCGCCAGCCAGTCACGGGCGGTGTGCGCGACGACAGGCCGTTCGTCCAGTCCCGGCCACGCCCCCATCGCCAGCTGGTCACCGCTTCCGGCGATCCAGCGCTGGCCGCGCAGATCGGCGATGTCGATGAAGTCGTTGCGCGCCAACGGATGTGCCGACGGAACGGCAACCCGCAGACTGCGTTCGGCGAGAATCTCGGCCTCCAGCGCCGGAATCTCGTCGTCGGGAGCACGGAACGGCGGCGAGGACGCGATCAATGCGACGTCCAACGTGCCGCACGCAACGCGCGCACCAACGCCGGTGTGCTGCCCTCCCGCGTGACGACGGTGATGGACGGGTGGGTACGTCCCAACGACGCCAGCGCGTGAGGCACCAGCCAGGCTCCGGCCGTGGCGAACCAACCGAGCCGAAGAGTGCTCTCGTCCTCCTCCGGCAGGCCCGCGAGCTCACGCGCACCCAGATCGACCTGATCGACGACGATCGCGGCGCGGCGCAACACGAGCCGCCCGGCCGCGGTGAGCCGCACGCCGTCGTGGCGCCGTTCCAGCAGCACGGCACCTGCCGCTCGTTCCAGCGCGGCGATCTGCCTGGACACCGCGGACTGCGTGTAGCCGAGAGCAGCAGCCGCCGCGGTCAAAGTGCCGCGCTCGGCCACCTCCCGGAACACCCGCAGGGCGATCAGCGAAGCGTCGGTGAAGGCCATGACGACTACGCATACCCCGGATGAGATTCTTTCGCTACTCGCATGCCTCAGCCAAGCCTAGCGTCGAGGCATGACGATCGCACTGGTCACCGGCGCCACCCAGGGCCTCGGCCTCGCACTGGTCGAAGGGCTCGCACAGCGCCTCGGCCCCACCGACACCGTCTACCTCACCGGCCGCGACATCGACCGGATCACCACCGCCGTCGGGTCCATGCCCGGCGGTGGCGCCGAGGTCCGCGGCGAGCTGTTCGACGTGGCGGATCCCGGCTCGGCGGACCGGCTCGCCCGGCAGATCGAGGAACGGCACGGCGGCGTCGACATCGTGTTCGGCAACGCCGTCATGCGCGTCGGCCCCGACGACAACCCGCGCGAGTTCATCGACACCTACACCCAGGTCAACAACTTCGGCACCACGAGACTCCTGCGCGCCTTCGCACCACTGCTCAACGACAACGGCAGACTGCTCGTCGTCGCCAGCTCGCTCGGCACCCTCCACCACCTGGCACCGGTGCTGCACAAGCGCTTCACCGAACCGTCCTCTTTGGACGAGATCGACCGGCAGGTCGCGGACTGGCGCGACACCACGAAAGAAGGCCTCGTCAGCGCGTGGCCCGCGTTCGTCAACATCCCGTCCAAGATCGGCCAGGTCGCCGCCGTCCGCGTGCTCGCGAACAACGCCGGCGAACCGACCTGGAACGCGGCATCCTGATCGCCGCCGTGTGCCCAGGAATGATCAACACGCCGACGTCCGCGCTGTGGTGGGACGTCAGCACCGCTCCCACCCCCGCCCAGGCCGCGACGGCGTTGCTGGACCTCGCGCTGGACCCCGTCAAACCCGAGCACCACGGCGAGCTGATCCGCCACGGCGAGGTCCTGCCGTTCAGCTGATGGGCTGGTCCAGCCCGTGCACCACCTGGTCGAGGAGCGTCTGGATGACCGCCTCGTTGTGCTCGTTGCGGCCCGGCGTGATCATCCGTGACGTCGCCTCGACCATCGCGTGCACGAGCATCGCCCGCATCTGCGCGCGCTGCACCCCTGCCGTCTTGAACACACCGACCAACGGCGCCAGCAGCCGTTCGTGCTCGGCCCTGATCTGCTCGCGCGACGAGTCCGGCAACGTGTGCGCGGACAGGGCGACCACCGCCCCGTGGCTGCCGTCGGTGATGATCGCGAGCTCGGTGCGCAGGTACGCCTCGATCTTCTCCGGCACGGAGGACGCGCTGTTGACCGCGTCCTCCAGCTTGTCGGCCCACTCCGGCAGCGCGTCCGACACGATCGCGCCGACCAGTTCCTCGCGCGACCGGAAGTACTCGTAGAGGCTCGGCCGGGACAGCCCGACGCGTCTCGCGAGCGACGCGAGCGTCAGCGCCTCCGCTCCCTCGGTCGCCACGATGTCCCGCCCGGCGTCCAGCAGGGCGCGCAACCGGTTGGCGCGGTGCTCCGCAACGGTGTCGGCGCTGATCCTCGGCACAGCGGAATCCTATCGCGCTTGCTTTCCCGACGGGGAGTTGGAATAGTTTCCGACAGAGCGTCGGAATCAGGGAGGGCCCCACATGTTCATCGCGACGAACCGACTGTTCGTCCCTGCCGAGCGGGCAGAGGAGTTCGAGGCCCACTTCCGCAGCAACATGCGGACGTTCCTGCCCGGCGTGCCCGGCCTGCTGCGCAGCACGCTGCTCAAGCCGACGCGCGACGACCAGCCGTACGTGTCAGTCAACGAGTTCGAGTCCGAGGAGCACTTCCGCGCCTGGGTCGCCTCCGACTCCTTCCGCGAGGCGCACAAGCGCAACCGCGGAATCGCACGGCACGTCACGGGCAACGCCGTCGAGACCTTCCAGCACGCCGAAGACATGGTGCTGCCTCGCCAGCGCACCGAGCAGTAGGCGATACTCCCCCGCATGGGGGACGTGCGATTTCGTGTGCTCGGCCCGCTCGCGGTCGAGGTGGACGGACGTGAAGTGACCTTGCCCGGCGGACTCTGCCGGGCACTGCTCGCCGCATTGCTGTTGCGCCCCAACGAGGTTGTGCCCGTCGACGAACTGGTCGCACGCGTGTGGCACGACGGCGGCGGCCTCCGCGCCCTGCGCACCCTCATGAACAGGCTCAGGGCCGCGCTGGGCGAGGCGAACTGCGTGCGCACGGTCGGCACCGGATACGTCGCCGAGCCGGAGAACCTGGACCTGCTGACGTTCCGTGAGCTGGCGAAGCAGGGCCGCAACGCCGAAGCTCTGGAACTGTGGCGCGGCCCCGCACTCGCCGACATCGACTCGGCGTGGGTGCGCAGCGAGGTGTCCGCACTCGTCGAGGAACGTCGTGCGGTGCAAGGAAAACTGACGATCCCGCACCAGATCCCCGCACCACCGGCGCAGTTCGTCGGCCGCGACCACGAGCTCGGCCTTCTCGACCACGCCGACGGACCGCTGGTGATCTCCGCGGTCAGCGGCGCTGCGGGTGTTGGCAAGACAGCGCTGGCGATGCGCTGGGCACACCAGGCGGCACACAGGTTTCCCGCGGGTCAGCTGTACGTGAACCTGCGCGGGTTCGACCCCGCCGTCGAACCGGCCAAGCCGCAGGAGGTGATCCGGCGGTTCCTCGCCGCACTCGGCGTGCATCCCGGCCAGATCCCAAAGGACGAGACCACGCAGGCCGAGCTCTACCGCGAACTGGTCGCGAGCAAGAAGTTGCTGGTGCTGCTGGACAACGCGCGCGACGCCGAGCAGGTGCGACCGCTGCTGCCCGGCGGTGACCGGTGCCAGGTCCTGATCACCAGCAGGGACCGGATGAGCGATCTCGCCGGGGCGCGGCCGCTGGAACTGGGCATGCTCCGCCACGCGGAAGCCGTCGCGCTGGTGACCGAACGCATCGGCGCCGGGCGGGCGGCCGCGGAACCGGAGGCGCTCGCCCGCCTG
>NZ_VSRL01000448.1 GCF_012184385.1 Lentzea indica | reverse complement strand
ACCGGTGGCGGTCGTGGCGCGGGCTCCTCGGCCTGACCAGGGCCCGCCGAGTCGTGCTCGACCGGCTCGCCGCGACCGGTGACGCGCTGCGGCGGCACTACCAGGTGGCGCGTCGAGCGCTGGAAGACGTGGACTCCAGCCTCGCCGACGGCTGTCCACCACCCGCCGAGCTGGTCGACCAGGGCCTCCCCTCGCCGGCGCCGGTCAACTCCGAGGAGATGGCCGAGGCGGTGCGCAAGGCCGTGACGACCGAGCTGATCGGCGGCCGCACGTTGCCCGGCATCGCCGAACAGGCCCGCAGACTGGGCGACGAGATCGGTACCGCACGCAGTCTCGCGGTGACCGAGCAGGACTCGGCCGCCGACCTGGAGACGTGGGCGCGCGGCCTGATCTCACCGCCGCCGGTCAAGGTGTGGCCGACGCCGATCACGTACCTGCTGCCGGTGATGTTCCTGACCTGCCTGCTGGGCACGGCGCTGCCGGGGATGGCCGCATGGCCGTTGCTGCTGATGATCCCGTTGTGGACAGGACTGATCGCGTTGCTGGCGGCCCACTCCCCCGTCGACGTCGATCTGGGCCTGGGGTTCGGCACGATGGCGTTCGCGTCGGTCGTGGGCGCCGCGATCGGGCTGAGCCACCCGGCAGAGCTGTCACTGGACACGCTGATCAGCGCGGGTGTTCTGGCCGTGCTGGTCGTCATCTCGCTGGTGTCGGCCTACCTGGCGTGGCGAGGGATCGTCGACCGGTGGCGGGACGCGGTGCCGTTGCGGCAGGCCGCGAACGCGAGTGAACGGCTGTCCGACCAGGTGTCGCGCACGATCGAGGAGCGCTGGTCGCCCGCCGACCGCAGCCGTCGCCTCGCGGACTCGCTGCTGGTGGTGGCCGGCGGCCTCGGCGCCGTCGTCAAGGTGTTCAGCGAGGTGATCGAGGACGCCAAGGACGCCGACGGCGAGCACGCGTTCGGCGGCGACTCCTCCGCCGGGCTCGCCGAGGTGCTGCACCACGATCTCGTGGCCATGACGCTCGAGGTGCTGCAGCCGTCGTTCGACGCGATCGCCTCACGGATGCAGCTGTCCGGTGACTCGCGCGGATCCCTGTCGCGGGCACGGAAGCTCGTGAAGGACTACAACGACCACCTCGAACACGCCGGATTGCGCGAGCTGCCCGCGTTCGTCACCGATGACGGGCCGCGACGCCGGCTCGCCGCGACGCTGTGGCAGAGCTCGGCGTCGTCGCGGCGGATCCTGCAGCTGACCGAACGCAGCCGCATGACGCAGCTGTGCGCGGCCGAGGACGTCCGCCTGCTGCAGGCGGACGGCGCCAAGGTCGTGCACTTCGCGTCGGCGGACATGGATCTGCCGCCGATCAACGGCGGTTCCGACGAGGTCATCCGCACCAGGGGCGACGCGGTGGGCGCTCTGCGACTCACGCCGATTCTCGCGCGGTACGTGGAACGCGAGGTACAGACCCAGGGAGACCCGCGGTGACCCCGGACTTCGAGCCGCTCGCCGGGAGGGACCCGGCGGGCCGCGAGGCCTCCTGGCTGATCACGGCACTCGACTCCGGCCGCGTCAAAACCCACGACGGCAGCACGTTGGTGCTCAGGTCGTTGCCACCCGAGGGCAGCCCCGCCGATCTCGCTGTCGCGGAGATGCTGCTGGACAACGAGATCCGCGCGTTGACCAGGCTGCACACCCGCTACCTGGAGCCGTTGCGGGAACTCCCGCGGATCGTCGGCTACGACTTCGACTCCGCGGATCCGTTCCTGCTGCTGGAACCGCCGATCGGCAAGTGCGTCGACGGCGGCCTGCGGACGTTGCTGATCGACGAACGCCGCCGGTTCATGATCGGCCTCTTCCGCGCCCTCGCCCAGCTCGACGCCGTCGGCCTCGTGCACGGCTCGGTGGGTCTGTCCTCACTGTGCTGGGACGGCGCGACAACCCAGCTGGTGAACCTGCACCACGCGGTCGGCACCGGCGAGGTGGCACGCTCCGGCTTGTCCCGCAACGGTTCCGTGGCGCACCCCGGCCACGACGTCCGTGCTGCCGGCAGGGTCGTCTACGAGCTGTTCACCGGCAAGCACGTCGCGCTCGGCGACACCCCGGACCTGGCGTCACAACCCGAGGTGCTGGCGTCGTTGCTGCGAGGCGTCTTCGACCAGGATCCGCGCCAGCGCCCGACCGCGTCGCAGATGCTGGAAAGGCTGAACGACAGGGATCCGCTGCCCAGGCCGGTCGACGTGACGTCCGCGATGAAGCGGGGCTACGACAGGTTCGACGAGCTGCGCCCACCGAAACCGGCGGAGAAACCCGTTCTGCAACCAACCGCGCCACGGCCTCCGCGCGCGACACCGATGCCGAAGCAGGTTTCTCTCGTCCCGTTGGCGATCGTCGTTTTCCTTGTCGTGGCGGCGATCGCGACCCTCGTGGCGGTGATCGCCGGATGACGGCACCGGAGAGCAAGCGCGTGCAGTGCCCGATCTGCCTGGAGTCCTTCGCCTGGCGCGAGGACGAGCTGTACCGGCGGGTGGTCGACGACAAGGGTGCCCGCTGGGTGAAGGCGGATCTCTCCGGCATCAGCAACCCGGTGAAGCGCAAGGACCGCCGCGCCCGGTGCTACGTGAGGTGCCCGAACCCCGGCAAGGAGAACCACGAGCACTACCTGCCGGTCTCGCACCGCGACCACGGTGATCCGGTGGTGATCGGCATGGTCGGCCGGCACGCGTCGGGCAAGACCCACCTGTTGACCGCGATGATCCACGAGGCGTTGCGGGGCGACCTGCGCCACCACGGGCTGACCTTCGAACCGGCCGACGAGCTGCGGCACGCGGCGTTCCAGCGCGAGATCGAACAGCTCATGCGCGGCAACAAGCTCAACGCCACCAAGGACCTCAAGGAGGACTTCGCCACCTATCTCCTGGTGCGCACGGCTTCGGGCATCACCCGGCCGATCGTGTTCTTCGACGTGGCCGGCGAGGACTTCGTGCAGTCAGGGCCGCACTCGCTGGGCGGCCAGTTCGTGCTCGGCGCGACCGCGTTGATGTTCGTCGACCACCCGGCCGGCGCGATTCCCGCGTTGCGCGGAGCCCAGGAGATGAACAGCAACCCGGCGTTCTCCGGTGCCCTGGAACGGATGGGCCGCCGCGAGGACATGCGGAAGCTTCCGGTGGCGGTGGTGCTGACCAAGGCGGACGAACTGCGCTACGAGCATCCCGTCGACCACTGGATCCGCCGCGAGGACCTGCGCGAGCCGTTGGACGCGGACGTGTTCCGCGAGGAGAGCAGGGACGTCTACGCGTTCCTGGACCGCTACGAGGCCAGGCCGATGCTCGACGTCTTCGAACGGTTCCGCCGCAGCACGCTGCACGTCGTGTCCGCGACGGGTTCCCAGGCCGACGGCAACAACCTGTTCCCGCGCGGTGTCCGGCCGGCCCGTGTGCTGCGACCATTGCTCGCACTGCTGTCGATGTGCGGGCTCGTCGACAGCCCGCAGGCCGCGGAGGTGGGTACATGAGCGGGCTGGAGCAGTTGCTGTTCGCGGTCAGCGACAGCAAGGGCATGGACCTGGTGGCGGCGTCGTTCTCCAGCCACGACGCCGATGCGTGGGACGGCTGGAACGAGAAGCTGCGCCCGCACGCGCGGCTGCTGGGCGTCGACGGTGCCGCGCCCCGCATCTCGTTCAGCCACCT
>NZ_VSRL01000447.1 GCF_012184385.1 Lentzea indica | reverse complement strand
GGTGCCTCTTCGAGGTGGATTCGGGGTGCGTGCGGGGAAAACCCCAGGCAGACTCGCGGGTTGTCGGGGTCTTGCGAGGAGGTGACACCGTGATCGGGCCACCTACTTCGTCGGCCAGGACGACACCAACGAGATGGAACGGGTGTTCGGCGCGATCCGCCGTGCGCTGCTGGCGGGCTCGCTGCTCAGTTGCTGGTCGGCGCCGCGTCGTTGCTGGTCGTGGCGTTGGAGCAGGTGCGAGAACGGCGCAGGCCGCTCGCCGTGATGGCGGCGAGCGGAGTGCCGCGCGGCACGCTGGCCCGGTCGTTGCTGTGGCAGAACGCCCTGCCGCTCGCGATCTCCACGGTCGTCTCACTGGCCACCGGTATCGGGCTCGGAGTGCTGATCATGCGGGTGTTCGGCTCCGCGGTGGCCTACGACTGGGCCGGTATCGGCCTGATCACCGGCGTTGTCGTGGGGCTGACGTTCGCGGTCACTGCTCTGACGTTGCCTTCGCTGAGAAGGGCGACCGGAGCACTCGGCCTGCGGACCGAGTAGTCACCTCGTGCTCTGCCAGGCGGTCCTGGACCAGTCCGTGCCGGAACTGGTAGCAGGCTCCCGCCCGGCAGAGCACGCCCAGCTTGCGCGAGTCCTCGAGGAAGACCATCAGCTCCCACGGCAGTTTTCCGCGCAACGCCAACCAGATCCGCGCGACGGTGAACCACCACCAGCGCAGGTGCAGCACGGCCAGCGCGAACCCGAGCATCAGCCCGGACGCGAGCCCCAGCCCGACCATGCCGGTCTGGCCGGGGCCGAACACCAGCGCCGCCGCCGAACCGAAGACCACCGCCAGCACGAGAGATCCGGTCCACACCGCTATCCGGTCGCGCGCCATCGTCCACTGAGGACTGGCGGCTTGCGAGAGCTCGGCGTTGCTGGACAACGCGAACCGCAGCGCGGTCGCCACGGCGAGACCGAGCCCGACCACGAGCCCCGCGGAAAGTCCGTACAGCGCACCGAAAACGAGACCGCCTGCAAGTCCGAGCACGCCGGGCACGAGCAGCAGGCTGCGCCAGATTCCCAGACGTGGCTTGGCTTTGCGTTCCTGTGACGCGGTCAGTGCGGCCGCGCCGACGCCGATGCCCGCGACCAGGCCGGTGATCGGGGCGAGCGACGGCGTGATCGAGTACGCCATCAGCCAGCCGACGCCGAACCCGCCGATCGCGCCGAGCACCAGCGCGCCGAGCAGCGCGAGCCACGTGTTGCCGACCGACCGGCGCAGCTCCCACCAGGCCAGTTCGCGGATGTCGCGGTCGCGCATCTCGTGCGCGAGGAACTCGAGCCACCGGCGGGCCCTGTCCCGTGGCCAGACCTGCGTCGCCTTGGCGTGGTGCGCGAACGCCCTGTTGCCGAACGCCCGCGACACGAGCTCGTCGCAGAGGTGGTCGGAGATCGCCCGCGCGTCCGGGAAGCGGCCGCGGTCGAGAAGCTCGGTCGGTTCCGCCTCGCTGTCCGCGTAGACCATGCTGGCCAGCCACATCGTCAGCGGCGTGGACAACGCATCCGCGAGCCTGCCGTCCGGTTCCTCGCGCAGCTGGATGAACACCGGCTCCCACCGCGCGCGCCCACGCTGTCCGCGCTGGCCCGCAGGTAGGCGGCGACCTCATCCAGGTCGAGCGGGGCCAGTTCGACGACGTCCGCACCGGGCAGCGGACCCGCGTGGTCGACGGCCTGCTCGAACTCGGTCGTCCGGCAGGTCAGCACGAGCGGCCGCTTCGCAGGGAACGCCTTCGCGATCCGCGCCAGCGCGTCCGCGCGCTGATGGGCAGGGATGTCGTCGAGTCCGTCCAGCACGGGCAGCACGCGGTGCTGCTCGACCAGCAGGTCACCGGCATAGCTGCCGTACAGCTCGGTGTTGTGCAACGCCGGGTGGTCCTCGTACAGCCTGCGAGTGAGCCACGTGCGGATGTCCTCGACCGCCGGGTTCCACGTCGACAGCGGCAGCAGAACCGGCACCATGCCGCCGTTGTAGCGGTCCAGCAGGCCGCACGTCAGCAGCATCGCGACCGTCGTCTTACCGGTGCCCGCCTCGCCGATGATCACCATCCTGCGGTTGATCTGCCGTTCGAACGCGCCCACCACCGCGTCGCTGCGCCCCGGCGGCGCGTCCGGCTCGGCGCTCACGTCCAGCTCAGCGGCAGTCCAGTGCAGATCGAGCACGTCCGGGTCGGTGAGGCCGCGGGAACGCACCTCCTCGTTCCACTGCGCCTGCAGGCCACGGCGAGTGCCCTGCACGCGGCGTCGAGGTGCTCGTCGGTGCTCAGCGCGGCGTTGTGCCTGCGCCGGACCCACGGGTCGAGCAAAGCCAGGAAGCCCAGGAACG
Source organism: Lentzea indica (assembly GCF_012184385.1). Taxonomy (GTDB): domain Bacteria; phylum Actinomycetota; class Actinomycetes; order Mycobacteriales; family Pseudonocardiaceae; genus Lentzea; species Lentzea indica. The sequence continues at coordinate 1,348 of NZ_VSRL01000447.1, read as the reverse complement.
CCAACGCGAGCGCGATCAGCCACACGTGCGGGTTGATGCCCTGGCCGGTTACGAACAGACCTGCCGCGGTGAGCACCGCGGTCAGCACGCAGCCGGTCAGCAGCGCCTGCTGACGGAATCTGGACATGCGTCGCATCATGACGCACCGCATCCGCCGGGGGTCGATTCAGTGACCCGTGTCGTGACCTTTGGTTCTTGATCACAGATGCCACCGCAGATCGCCGAGCGTCAGGAACTGGCCGTCGGCCCCGACCGTGATCCCGAACTGGTGCCTGCGGGGTTTGCCCAGGCCGTGCCACTCGACGATGGCCTGCTCCGCGAGGTCCCACAGCCGGCGCGGGCCGCCCTGGTCGACGTGCGAACCGTGGTGGTGCACCCAGGAGCCGTCCAGATGGGCGAGCCAGTTGTGCCCCGCGACGACGCCCGGCAGTGCGATGCCGGCGAAGAACTCGAACGGGCTGGCCGGGTCGACCACGGTGTTCAGCGGCAACGTGGTGGTGCGGCGGTCGAACGTGCCGGAACCCGCGAGCGTGGGCGGGTGAGCGTGCGCGCGCATGGGCATGAAGCGGCCGTCCTCGACGAGCACGCGGCCCTCGCCGGTGCCGTCACCGTTGGACACGATGAGGAGGAGTCCCGCGCCGATGGGGCGGTGCAACGTCGTGACGATCAGACCGCCGGGCCTGGTCTGCTCCAGCCAGGCGGGCGGGATGGTCGCGACGGAGCAGGTGGCGAGCACGCGGTCGTACGGCGCCCGCTCCGGATGGCCGAGCGCGCCGTCGCCCGCGACGCACGTCGGGAAGAACCCGTTGCGGCGCAGGCGATCTTGCGCTCGTTGCGAGATGTTCGGGTCGACGTCGATCGTGGTGACGTTGTCCGAACCCACGGCATGACACAACAGTGCCGCGTTGTAACCGGTGCCGGTGCCGACCTCGAGCACCGACTGTCCTTTGTGGATGTCCAGTGCCTCCAGCATGATCGCCATGATCGTGGGCATGCTCGACGAACACGTCGGTGTGCCGCCGGTCACCGTGTCGTCGCCGTCGAACTGGGTAACCCACACCCGATCGGCGTACACGAGTTCCAGCCAGTCCGGGTGCTCCGCGGTGAGCCGTTCCCAGTCACCGCTGTGCAGCTGGCGGTAGAAGCGCGGCAGGAACTCGTGCCGCGGAACTGCCCGAAAAGCCTTGAGCCACTTGGAATCGTGCAGCACGCCATCGCCGAGCAGGTGGTCTGCCAGCTCGGCGCGCAGGGCCCAGGCATCGTCCATGTCATCCACAACGGTATCCCTGTGGCGGAGCACACGCAGAGACTTGCTAGCAGGGTGCTTGCAATAGCTAGCACTCGTCGC
>NZ_VSRL01000446.1 GCF_012184385.1 Lentzea indica | reverse complement strand
CGCGCGGTCGTGGCCGATCCTGGCGGCCAGCAGCTCGCGGGCGTCGTCGGGCGGCAGCAGTCCCAACGGCAACGCGTGCGCGTGCGCGGGTGTGAGCGACATCCGGCTGGTGATCACCACGTGGGTGTTCGGCGTGCGCGGCAGCAGCGGCTCGATCTGGTCGGCGTCCGTGGCGTTGTCGAGCAGCATCAGCACCCGCTTGTCCGCCAGCGCGTCCCGCAGCAACGCCGACTGCCCGGCCAGGTCGTGCGGCACCGTGGCCCGCGGCACGTCGAGTGCCGACAGGAACCTCAGCAGCGCGTCACCGGGACTCACCGCCGCGCCGCTCGGCCCGAACCCGTGCAGGTTCACGTAGAGCTGGCCGTCCGGGAACCGTTCCGCGGCCCGGTGCGCCCAGTGCACGGCGAGAGAGGTCTTCCCGACCCCGCCGGTGCCGGTGATCACCACGACGCCGTTCGGTGCCTGGTCCAGCTCCGCCAGCTCCAGCGCCCTGCCGGTGAACGACTTGGGCGGGGCCGGCAGCTGCCGTGGCGCCGAGGCGGCTTGCAGACGCCGGTGCAGGGTCGACAGGTGCCGTGACGGTTCGGCGCCCAGCTCGTCCGCGAGCCGGGCCTTGACCAGGTCGAAGTGCTGGACCGCTTCGGAGGCGCGGCCGCTGCCGTGCAGCGCCTCGATCAGCTGGGCGGCGATCCGTTCGTCCAGCGGGCGTTCGGCGGCGAGGACCTGCAGTTCGGGCACCAGTTTCGTGTGCTCGCCCTGGCTGAGCCGCGCGTCGACGTGGTCGAGTCGTGCGGCGAGCAGCTCGTCCGCGAAGTCCGCGCGCCGCTGCCCGGCCCACGGAGTGTCCAGTGTGGACAGGAGGTCTTCCCCGGCGAGGGTCAGCGCCTCGGCGGTCCTTCCGGTTCGCACCAGGTGCCGGAACAGGTGCAGGTCGATCTCCAGCGGATCGACGCGCACCACGTATCCGTTGCTGTCGCGCTCGATCAGGCCCGGCAACGTCTGCCGCAGCCGCGTCAGCCAGGTCTGCATCATGGCGCGGGCGCGAGGCGGCGGCGCGTCGCCCAGGACCCGTTCGACGAGGTCGTCGGCGCTGACCACCTGGCCCGCGTCGACGAGGAGGACGCCGAGCAGTGCACCCAGCCGCGTCGGACCGAACTCGATCGTGCGGCCGCCGACCCGCGCCGAGACCCCGCCGAAGACCGTGAACCGCACGGTGATCACCGTAGTCGTTCCACGGATACCGTGACGATCACGTCACCCTTACAAAAGGAACGCTTCTCGCAGTTCTTGGACCATGAGCTCCGGCACCTCCATCGCGGCGAAGTGCCCGCCGTGCGGCATCTCCGTCCACCGCACGATGTTGTGGTTGCGCTCGGCCATCCGCCGGATCGGCACGCCCGCGTCGTGCGGGAACACCGCCACCGACGTCGGCGTCGGCGAGTCGGGCTCCAGCTCGCCCCACGTCTCGTCCCCCTCCTGGTAGTAGCGCGCCGACGAGCCCGCGGTCCGGGTGAACCAGAAGATCGACACGTCGGTCAGCAGCGCGTCCAGGGGTACCCCGATCTCCGGGTCGCTCCACGTGTGGAACGCCCACTCGATCCACTCCAGCTGCGCGACCGGTGAGTCGGTGAGCGCGTAGGCGATCGACTGCGGCCGGGTGCTCTGGATCGACGCGTACCCGAACTGCTCGACGTCGTACTTGAGCATCTTCTCCACGGACTTCCGCTCGGCCTCGACCTCCATGTCGGCGGTGTCGGCCGTGACACCGGCGGAGAAGATCTGGTTGACGTGGATCGCCCGCACCTCGTCCCGCATCCCGAGGTGGCGGGTGAGCATGGCGCCGAAGTCGTAGCCGTGCGCGACGTACCGGTCGTAGCCCAGGCGTCGCATCAGCTCGGCGACCATGTTCGCGACGCGGGGGATGTTCCAGCCGAGTTCCTTGGTGGGACCGGAGAACCCGAAACCGGGCGCCGACGGGATCACCAGGTGGAAGTCGCGGCTCAGCGGCTCGATCATCTCCTCGAACGCGAAGCACGTCGCGGGCCAGCCGTGCGTGAGCAGCAACGGTTCGGCGTGCTCGTTGGTGCTGCGGACGTGGATGAAGTGCAGCTGCGCGCCGTCGATCTCGGTGAGGAACTGCGGGAACTTGTTGAGCCGCCGCTCCTTCTCCCGCCAGTCGAAGTTCCGCCAGTGGTTCGCCAGTTCCTGGAGGTGCTCCTTCGGTGTGCCCTGGGCCCAGCTCGCGCCCTGAGGGGAGTCGGGCCAGCGGGTCTGGTCGAGGCGGCGGTGCAGGTCGTCGATGTCTGCCTGAGGAATGTTGATCTCGAACGGCTTCATGAGTACGACGCTATGGCGACTGTAGGACAGATATGGTCCTACAGTGTCTTCTGCCCGGTTGCTGAAGTTGCTCGGTCTGCTGCAGTCGCGCCGTGAGTGGTCCGGCTCGGAGCTCGCCGACAGGTTGGGCGTCACCGCCCGCACGGTCCGGCGTGACATCGACAAGCTCCGGGAGCTCGACTACCCGGTGCACGCGTCGATGGGCACGTCCGGTGGCGGCTACCGGCTCGGTTCGGGCGCCCGGCTGCCACCGCTGCTGCTGGACGACGACGAGGCGGTGGCCGTGGCGGTCGGGCTGCGGACCGCGAGCGGCATCGAGAACATCGGCGAGACGGCCGTGCGGGCGTTGCTGAAGGTCGAGCAGGTGCTGCCGTCCGCGCTGCGGCACCGGGTGGCCGCTCTGGAGATCGCCACCGTGCCGCACACCGGGTCCGCGCCTTCTGTGGACGCTTCGTTGCTCACGCTGGTCGGCACGGCCTGCCGCGACCGCCAGCGGATCCGGTTCTCCTACGTCGGCCACTCGGGCGAGGAGTCTCTTCGTGAGGCCGAGCCGCACCGGCTGGTGACGTGGGGCCGGCGCTGGTACCTGGTCGCGTGGGACGTACTGCGCGGCGACTGGCGGACATTTCGGCTCGATCGGATGAGCGTGCGGACGCCGTTCGGCGCGCGGTTCACACCTCGTGAGATCCCGGGCGGTGACGCGGGTGCGTTCGTGGCCGCACGGGTGGCCGACCGGTGGCCCGTGCAGGGCTTGGTGCGACTGAGCGTGCCCGCCTCGCAGGCCGTGGAGTGGCGCAGCTACGGCGAGGTTTTGGCTGTGGACGAAACGTCGTGCCACGTGCGGGTCGGGGGAGAGACCATGGACGACGTGGTGTTCATGCTCGCGAGCATCACCGTCGAGTTCGAGGTCGTCTCACCGCCCGAGCTGTCCGTCGCACTGGTCCGAGCGGCGGACCGGTTTCGCCGGGCGGCGAAACTCTAGAGCTTTTCTCAGGCTCCTGACAGCAGACTCCAAGCGCGGGCCTGTGTCCTGGGTCCATGTCCGCGATAGTCGGGGCTGAGGCGGCCCCTGGGGGCACGGGCGGACGAGCCACATACAACACCGGTATGCGGCTCGTCCGCCCGCGCCGCCAGGAACCACCTCAGGCGCGACTCTCATCGGACGAGACCCAGGACACAGGCCCACCAGGGCTTAGTGGAGGTCAGGGAGGTCCGCCATGCTGATCGATCGCACCATGCCACTGGGCACCGCGCTAACCGTGACCTACGCGTCGGACCGTGGACCGCGCACGCACAACGCCGATGCGTATGCCACGAACGGCCGCCGCACCTTCGTCGTGGCAGACGGCGTCGGTGACTCCACGGGCCGCCGTCGAAAGCCGCGCACGCCGCCGCCCAG
>NZ_VSRL01000445.1 GCF_012184385.1 Lentzea indica | reverse complement strand
CCTGCCGCGCTCGCGGAGGGGACCGGGCTGCTCGACGCGCTGCCGCACGCCCGTGCCGAGCTCGCCGTGCTGATCAGGCGGGCGTACCGCGAGGTGACCGACGTCGTCGCGCCGTACCGGGTGGACGGACCGGACGGGACGGCGTGCGGGCTGCTGTGCATGGTCGACCCGGACGCGATCGCGCACACCGAGGACGTCTACCCGGACGTGGTCGCCGAACGCGGTCAGGTGCTGGCCTCGCTGGGCATCGCGACGAGCGCGGCGATGCTCATCCCGATCACTCCGCACGACGGGCTGACGACGTTGGTGCTGGGGATGACGGAGGAGCCCGCTGTGTCCCTTGTGGACTCGGGCGGGCGGCGGCACTGGGTGTGGCTCGTTGGGCCTGGCGCGAGGCAGGACGCGTTCGTCGAGGCGGCGGGCGCGCATCCGTTGCTCGTGGCGGACGGCAATCACCGTGTCGCCGCGGCCAGGGAAGCGGGACTGTCCGGACTGCTGGCGCTCATCACGTCCGGGCCTGGTCTGCGGGTCGGGCCGATCCACCGCGCGATCGTGGGCACCGGGTTGGGCGCGTCCGATCTGGTGACGGCGTGGGAACGGGTCGGGCTGGCGGTGTCGTCGTTGCCCTATGTCGTCGATCCGGAACCGGGCGTGGTCGTGGTGCGCTGCACCGACGAGGTGCTGAGAGTCGAACTCCCTGCGGGACAAGGGATCGACCATGCAGTCGTGGAGTCGTTGCTGCTGGACGAGGCGCTCGGGCTGAACCCGGAGAGTCCGTGCGTGCGGCCGGTAGTGGATCCGTCCGTGGAGGCCGAGGCGGTCTTGCTCATCGCGCCGGTGCCACTGCGGGAAGTGCTGGCCGGCACCAAAATGCCGCGCAAGAGCACGTACTTCACGCCCAAGCCGCGCAGCGGTCTCCTGCTGGCCGACTTGACACCGTAGGGCCCTGTCAGGCGGGATCGTTCGGCCCTGTTGACCGGTCGGTGACGCGGTGAGACTCGGGAGATGCGCCATGACGCGGCACCCTCGTTGCGAGCGGTCGGCCACCGCTGCGGTGACAAGGCTTTCGTGCACCGCCACGAGGTCCGCGCCCTGACCTTCGCCCAGGACGAGGACCTCGTGGCGGGATGAACGCGTTCGGAGTGCTGGTTGTAGCCGTTTCGGCGATCGAGCCGGCCACTGGTTGAGGCACACACGATGGAACCCCGACCAGACTTGCTGGAGGTACGTCGCCACGGCGCGGTGGTGACGCTCACCGGCGAGGTCGACCTGAGCACCGCCGACCTGCTGCGGTCCGAACTGGCCCTGGCCTGCGCGTTCGCGGACGGCGGGGGAGACGTCGTGATCGACTTCACCGGTCTGACGTTCATCGGGTCGAGCGGCGTGCACGTGCTGATCGAGACGGCCGCGCTGCTGGGGCAGCGCCGGCTCGTGCTGCTCGGCGGCGGGTGGGCCGCCTACGTGGTGAACCTGCTCGATCTCACGGTGCGGTACCCGAACATCATCGTCGGCAGATGAGCCTTCCCGGTCGTGCGACGCTAATGTCGATCGCATGGCTGTACGAGCGATCAGGGGAGCCACGCAGATCGACGCGGACTCGCGCGACCTGCTGCTGGAAGCCACGGCCGAGCTGGTGCGGGAGGTCCTGGACCGCAACGCGCTCTCACCGGACGACCTGATCAGCGTCGTCCTCACCGCCACACCCGACCTGACCTCCGAGTTCCCCGCCTACGCCGCGCGCCAGGCCGGGCTCTCGGACGTGCCGCTGCTCTCGGCCACCGAGATCGCGGTGCCGGGCTCCATGCCTCGCGTGATCCGCCTGCTGGCGCACGTCGAAACGGACCTGCCGCGGTCGTCGGTCAAGCACGTCTACCTGCGCGGGGCAGCGGCGCTGAGGACCGATCTCAACCACTGACACATGCTGATCAAACGGGTGCGGTGCCGCGTGACGGACCGGGACGCCTTCAGCCGGGGCCAGCAGGCGTGGGGTGCGCTGACGGGCCAGCCGGGCTTCCTCGGCCAATGCGGAGGCTGGAGCACACGTGAACCCGGCATCGCGTACGTCTTCGCGTGGTGGAGCTCGGCCGGTGACCACTCGGCGTTCCTGGCCGGACCGCACGACGACATCGCCGCGGCGCACAAAGGCACGTACGACGAGATCGACGTGCGGCTGTTCGACCGCGAGCTGACCATCGGCGCCGGGCCGGGGGACGGGAGCGTCGTCCGGCTCGCCCACTGCCACGTGCTGCCTGGCAGGGAGGAGCACTTCGCCGCCGCGCAGGCCGAGGTGTGGAATCCCGGCATGGTCGCGGCGCCCGGGATGAACGGCGGGTTGTTCGGGCGTGACGGGCAGGAGTTCCTGGTCCTGACGTGGTGGCGGACGGCCGGCGACCACGCGCGCTACCAGGAGGAGACGTTCCCGGCTCTGCGGGAGGCGTCCCTGGCCGCGGACGATCTCGGGGCGATCACCGGCGACGTTGTCGCGCTGGAGCCGTCGTGGGCCGTCCCGCCTGCGGTGTGAGCGTCCGCACCAGGCACAATGAGCACCGTGGGCGTCTCGGAGGGAGCTGTGGTGGGCCAGGGTCAGTTGCGCGGTGTGGTGGCACTCGACGGACCGGCCGGCACCGGCAAGTCCACCGTCGCGAAGCGGCTCGCGATGGCGCTGGACGCCCGCTACCTCGACACCGGCTCGATGTACCGAGCGGTCGCGCTGGCGGTGCTGCGGGCAGGGGTCGACCCGACCGACGAGGTCAAGGTCGCCGAGGTCGCGGACAACGCCGTGCTGCAGGTCGGCACGGATCCGGGGAAGCCGGGCATCACGCTCGACGGTGACGACGTGTCGGCCGAGATCCGCGGTCCCGAGGTGACGCTGGCGGTGTCGCCGGTGTCCGCGGCCAGGCACGTGCGGGAGCTGCTGGTCGACCAGCAGCGCGCGATCATCGCGGACGCCGTCGACACCGTGGGCGGCATCGTCGTCGAGGGGCGCGACATCGGCACCGTCGTGTCGCCAGAGGCGCCGCTCAAGGTCTACCTGACGGCGTCGGCGGACGCGCGTGCGCAGCGCAGGACCAAGCAGGACAACGCGGCCGGGCGTGAGTCCACTGTGGACGCGGCGCTCAAGGACGTGCAGCGGCGCGACAACTACGACTCGAGCCGCGCGGTGTCGCCTCTCAGGGCAGCGGACGACGCGGTCGAGGTGGACAACACCGACCTCGATCTCGCCGGCACCGTGGAGGCGCTGCTCGACCTGGTGGAACGGCGCGGGCTGAGGGTGACGGGGTGACCCTTCCCGGCGGCAGCCTGCCGTGGCTGACCGATCTCGGCAGGTGGATCGCGCGCGTGCCGTACGCGTGGCAGTTCCGGATTCGGGTGCACGGCCGTGACCGCGTACCCTTGAGCGGCGGCGTGGTCGTCGTCGCCAACCACAGCTCGATGGCTGATGGGCCGATCCTGTTCGGTGTGCTGCCCCGGCGCGTGACGTTCCTGATCAAGCAGGAGATGTTCAACGGTGTCGTTGGCTACCTCCTGGGCAAGATCGGTCAAATCTCCGTCAAGCGCGGAGAAGCCGACCGCACCGCGCTGATCAGCGCGTTGTCCGTGCTCAAGGCCGGTGGCGTGATCGGGATCTTCCCCGAGGGCACGCGCGGCGACGGCGGCGTGGCGAGCGCGCAGAACGGTGCGGCGTGGCTGGCCAAGACGTCCGGCGCGATGGTGCTGCCGATCGCCTGCCGCGGGACGTACC
>NZ_VSRL01000444.1 GCF_012184385.1 Lentzea indica | reverse complement strand
AGGCGTTCGGCCTGTTCGAGGGCGGCGCGGGCTTCGGCGGCCGTCTCGGGTTCCGGATGTTCTGCCAGTGCCTCCAGGCGCAGCTGCAGGGCGGTCAGGCGGCTGCGGAGCTGGTGGGAGACGTCGCCGACCAGCTCACGTTCGCGTTGGACGAGCCGGGCGAGGGCCGTGGCGGAGGTGTCGAGGGCCTCGGAGACCGCGTCCAGCTCGGAGATGTTGTAGCGCTGCTCGTCGGCGCGGAAGTCGCCGGCGCCCAGGCGGGACGCGCGAGCGGCCACGTAGACCAGGGGGCGGGCGAGCGTTTGCGCGGTCACGAGGGCGACGACGGTGCCGGTGCCGACGGATAGCGCGAGCAGGAGCAGCACCAGGCCCGCCACCTGCGCCTGGGTGGTGTGCATCGGACCGGAGGGGATCTCCAGCCGGACGGTGCCCTGCTGCGCTATCGGCAGTTCGACGGTCAGCGGGTCTTCGCCGGGTGAGGGGCCGGTGGAGCTGGTGGCGCCACCGGACATCACCGTGAGACGGCCGTCGGTGGGTATGGCGATCTTGACGGCCTCGATGTCGATGCCGCGCCGGTTGGCGAGCTGGTCGTCGAGCGTCGTCGCGATCTGCTGGGCGCGTTCGGTGAGGTCGCCGCGGGCGGTGTCCTCGACGAGCTGCAGCGCGGTGTAGCCGAGCGGGATGCCGAGCACGAAACCCGTGACGGCGACGGCGAGCAGGATCGCCCGCAGTATCCGGCGCCTCATCAGTCGGCGTTGAAGCGGAAACCGCGACCGCGCACGGTCGCGATGCGGCGCTCGGCCGAGTTCGGCGTGCCGTCACCGAGCTTCCGGCGCAGCCACGACATGTGCATGTCGAGCGTCTTGCTGCCCTTGAGGTCCGGGTCGTTCCACACCTCGGAGAGGATCTCGTCGCGGCTCACGACCTGCCCCGCGCGCTGGATGAGCACCTTGAGCAGCTCGAACTCCTTGTTCGCGAGCTGGATCTCCCCGCCGTCGACGGTGACGCGGCGGGCGGCCAGGTCGACGCGCACGCCGTTGACCTCCAGCGTTCCCGGTGCCCGGCGGCGCAGCAGGGCCCTGATGCGGGCCATCAGCTCGGCGAGACGGAACGGCTTGGCGACGTAGTCGTCCGCGCCCGCGTCGAGCCCGACCACGAAGTCGACCTCGTCCGCACGCGCTGTGAGCATCAGCACGGGTATGCCTCTGCCGTTCTGACGGAGTCTGCGGCACACCTCCAGGCCGTCCATGCCCGGCAGGCCGAGGTCCAGCACCAGGAGATCGATCCCCCCGGCGATGGCGGCTTCGAGGGCGCGCGGCCCGTCGCCCACGACCTGCACCGAATAGCCCTCCCGCGTCAACGCGCGGGAGAGAGGTTCCGCGATGGCCGGATCGTCCTCGGCCAGCAACACCACGCTCACGGGCCCAGCGTATTCGTGGAACGATCGCCGCGTGTCACGCCACGATGCTGATCTTGAACTCGCCCTCCGCCTCGCCGACGCCGCCGACGCGATCACCGCGACCCGATTCCGCGCACACGACCTCGCCGTCGAGCGCAAGCCGGACCGCACACCCGTCACCGATGCCGACGTCGCGGTCGAGGACGCGGTCAGGGCGGTGCTGGCCGCCGAACGCCCCGACGACGTCGTCATGGGCGAGGAGCGCGGCGGCACCCTGGACGCTTCGCGCGTCTGGGTGCTCGACCCCATCGACGGCACCAAGAACTTCCTGCGCGGCGTGCCGATCTGGGCGACGCTGATCGCCCTGGTCGTGGACGGGGTTCCCGTCGTGGGTGTCGTGTCGGCACCCGCGCTGGGCCGGCGCTGGTGGGCCGCTGCCGGTGGTGGCGCGTTCGCGTCGGATGCTTCCGGCGAACGCGCGATCTCCGTGTCCGGCGTGCGTTCTCTCGAGGACGCTTACGTGTCGACCACGGACATCAAGTCGTGGGTGGAGTACCACTCACGCGAGGCGTATCTGCGGTTGGTCGACGCGACCTGGGAGAGCCGCGCGTTCGGCGACTTCTACCAGCACTGCCTGGTCGCCGAGGGCGCCATCGACCTGGCACCCGAGGCCGTGGCGAACCCGTGGGACATCGCCCCGTTCCAGGTGCTGGTGACGGAGGCGGGTGGCCGTTTCACCTCACTGGACGGTGAGGAGCGCTACGACGGCGGCAGCGTGCTGACGTCGAACGGCCACCTGCACGACGCCGCGCTCAAGCTGTTGGCACGGTGAGGCTTCCGCGCGCGACCTGAGCCCAGGCGAGCCGGCCGAAGAGGTAGTGGCACGCCACGCTCTCGTCGTCGAACCGGGCCCAGTCGTAGCGGTTGCCCTGCTCCTGCCAGAACACCTCGTGGCCGGTCTCGTCGGTGAGGAGGCACCAGCGCTGGTCCGCCTCCTCACCGATGCTGACGACGTCGTCCGGCACGCCGATCCTGGTCAGCCACTCCGGCAGCGACTCGACGTTCATGCGGTGATCTCCGTGAGGTAGCCGAGCGCGACGAGGTCCGCGACGGGATAGGTGGTGCGGTACCGGCTTCCGCCACCGGGCTGGCCGAACCAGGGCGCGCTGATCGTGCGGTGGACGGGCAGGTCCCTGGTGACGCGGTACCTGCGGTAGCCCTCTTCCATGGCCTGAGGTGGCAGCGAACGTTCCTTGAAGGGCGTGCCCGCCGTGCTCAAGACGCGGCCCTCCGGGGTGCCGAACCTGTCGAGCTCGGCGCCTTCCTTCAGGACCTCGGGCTGGCTGTCCTCGTAGCCGCCTTCGCTTTCGACCGGCCAGCGCGGGGTGCCGTCCTCGTTCTGGAACAGGCTCTCCCAGTCGCGTTCGTGCATGCCGGCCAGCGGGTCGTAGCCCTCGAGGAGTTCCTGCACTGCCGGGTGTTCCTTGCCCAGGCCCTCGGACGGTTCCGACGGCTGCGGGAAGGAGGTGTCGACCAGGTCGGCCCGCGGGTGGTCCTGCGGAGCGAACCGGGGCACGACCTGCTGCTCGAGTTCCGGGACCGGCCGGGGCAGCTGGCGGGCGGGTTTCGGAGCGAGCCGCGGCGGCTGGCCCGCGGACAGGAAGATGGCCATGAACCAGCTGCCGGCCGCTGCCGCGGTGTAGGCGTGGCGGGCGATGTCGGAGGCGAGGCCGGGGTTGACCAGTGCCTGCGACTGGTCGCGGTTGTTCTCGAGGCGGTCGGTGAGGGCGCCGGAACCCTGCTGGCCGCCGGGATCGACACCGGCCATGGGACCTGAGGTGACGGTCTCGCCGGTGGGGCGGCCGGTACCGAGGTCGGCCCCAGGGACGGACCCTCCGGTAGGACGGCCAGTGCCGAGATCGACCGCAGATGCGGACCCTCCGGTAGGACGGCCAGTGCCGAGGTCGACACCGGCCACCGGAGCAGCGGGGGCGGCGATGGTGTCGCCGACCTTCTGTGTGCCGGGGGCCGAGGCGTCGGTGCCGGGTTCGCCGAGCTCCGGATCCTTGAACAGCGCGTCCTTCAGGGCGTCCTTGGCGTCCTTGCCGAGTGCGTCCTTGCCGCCTGCCGGACCCTGCTGTCCCTGGCCAGGTGCCTGGCTGCCGGACTGACCCGGCTGACCAGGTCCCTGGTTGCCGACCTGGCTCTGACCTGAGACCTGCTGGCCAGCCTGACCACCGAACTGACCCACCTGGCCCGCGCCCGGCAGGCCCGTCTTCGCGGCAGCGGCAGGCGCACCTGCCTTGGCCTCACCGACCTTGGCCTCACCAGCCTTCAGTTCGGCCGCCCTCGCCTCCGCGGCCTTGGCAGCCTGCTGAGCGGCCTGGCCCTGCTGACCGGGAGCCTGCGCACCACTCT
>NZ_VSRL01000443.1 GCF_012184385.1 Lentzea indica | reverse complement strand
GTCGCCTTCCTGGCGATCGCCCGCCTTGGCGCGGTGGCCGTGCTGGTGAACCCCGAACTCACCGCGGCCGACCACCGGCTGATGCTCGCGGACTGCTGCGCCAGCGTCTGCGTGACGGATGCGGCACTGGAGGAACGCTTCTCCAGCCACGACTGGATCGACATCGACCACCTGCTCGACCAGGCCTGGACGACCTCGGCCGGGCCTGCCGCCAATGTCACCGCGGCGAGCCCGCTCTACGTGCAGTACACCTCCGGCACCACCGGTCAGCCGAAGGGCGTCGTCCACGCGCACAAGGACCTCGCCCTGTACGGCACCTCGGTCGGGCGTGACGTCCTGCACATCGGCATCGGCGACGTCGCGCTCTCGGTGTCCAAGATGTTCTGGGCGTATGGCTTCGGCAACGCAGTGGCGTTCCCGTTGCACTCGGGTTCGTCCGCGGTGCTCACACCGCACCGGCCCGGCGCGGACGAGATCCTGGACCTGGTTGCCCGGCACCGGGTGAACCTCCTGTACTCCGTGCCCTCCTCCTACTCGGCACTGGCCTCCGCGGACACGCGTGGTGCGCTGGCCTGCCTGCGTGCCGCGGTGTCCGCCGGTGAACCGCTGCCGGAGTCGCTCGACGCAAGACTGCGCGACGGGCTGGGGATCGAGGTGCTGGAGCAGATCGGCTCCACCGAGGCCGGACATGCGTTCTGCGCCAACGGGATCGGCGACAACACCCCCGGCACGCTGGGCCGTCCCGTGCCCGGCTGGGAGGTACAGGTGCGCGACGCGCAGGGCTTCCCCACCGACACAGAGGGCGAGCTGTGGGTGCGCGGCCCGACGCTGTTCTCCCACTACCTCAACCAGCCGGACCTCACGCGGAGAACGCTGGTCGACGGCTGGCTGACGACCCACGACCGGGTTCGCCGCAACCCGGACGGCACGCTGAGCCATCTCGGCCGCACCGACGACATGGAGATGGTCGGCGGGATCTCCCTGTCCCCGTTGGAGATCGAGCGCGTGCTGGCGGCACACCCCCTGGTTCGTGAAGCCGCCGTGGCCGCGGTGCTCGACCACCACGACGCCTCACGTCTGCGGGCGTTCGTGGTTCCCGCACAACACACACCGGGGCTGGAGGATGACCTGATCGCCTGGATCAGGTCCCAGCTTCCCGCGTTCAAGGTCCCTCGCACCGTGCGGTTCGTGCAGCAGCTGCCGAGAACCGCCACCGGCAAATTGCGCCGGCACGTCGTGCGCACCGGATCCTGGTAACCCAGTAAGGAGTTTGCCGTGCAGCAAAAGCTTTTCTCCGGCAGCGGGTTCTACATCGGACAGATGTTCCGCGAGGCGGCGTCGCGCCACGGCGCCGTACCGGTCGTCCTGGACCGTCCGCTGGACGTGGCCCCGGGTGACGGGCTGCGGCACACCTACCGCTCACTCGCCGACCTGGTGGACCGGCTGGCTGACCAGCTGTGGGCAGCAGGGGTCAGGCCCGCGAGCCACGTCGCGATCCACAAGCGCGACAACGTGGACATCGCGCTGCTCGCCTGCGCCGTGTCCCGCATCGGTGCGGTACCCGTCCTGTTGTCACCTGGCCTGGACACCACCGCAGTGAGCATCCTGCTGGGCCGGCTCGACCGGCCGTTGCTGGTCACGGACGAAGCGACGCTGTCCCGGCTGATGGCGCACACCGACATCTCCGGACTCACCAGCAAGCGAGTCCTGGTCAGCGGGGTCTTTCCCGGTGCCGTCGCGCTCGACGGTCCTGAGGTGACCGGGCGCGCCAAGCCGGTCCGGCTGCATCCCGACGAGCCGCGATGATCACGCACAGCTCGGGCACGACCGACGTGCCCAAGCTCGCCGTGCACTGCGCCCGCGCGCTGTGGAACCGGTTGGTGCCGCAGAAGATCATGGCGTTGCCCGTGCGCGGGGAGACGGCGGCCTTCTGCATGTCGTTCGTCCACTCCCGCTTCTACCACGCGCTCGGCACGTTCCTGTCCGGCGGAAGCACCCTGCTCCTGCTGGTGGACCACGATCCCGCCTCGGTCGGCCCGCTGCTGGCCCGGTGGCGTCCTGGCGTCGTGGAGACGCACCCCAACACGTTCGTGCTGTGGGAGGACCTGGCGGACGCCCCCGGAGCACCGCTGCGGGACGTCCGTTGCTTCGGCAGCACCTTCGACGCCATCCACCCGCGCACCGTGCAGCGGTTGCTCGGCGCGTCGCGGCGGCGCGGGAAGTACCTCATGCAGCTCTACGGACAGAGCGAGACCGGGCCGGTGGCCGTGCGCATGTTCACCGAACGAGGTGCGGCACGCGGCAACGGGCGACTGGTGGGCATCGGCATCCCCGGTTTCACCAAGGTCAGGATCACCAACGACTCCGGTGCACCGGTTCCGCGCGGGACGGTCGGGCACATCGAGGCGCGCACCCGTGGGCGCATCGTCACCTACCAAGGAGCTCAGGACAGGTTCGACGCGCAGCTCAACGGAACCTGGTGGCGCATGGGTGACATGGGCACACGCAGCTGGTGGGGCGGACTGCACCTGATCGACCGCGAGATCGACCAGATCGACGAGGTGGACAGCAACCTCCGGATCGAGGACGTGCTGATGTCCAGGCTCGACGAACTGCGCGAGGTGGTCGTGGTTCCCGGCGCGGACGGCGTTGCAGTGCCCGTGGTGTGCACCCGCAGCGGTGCACCACTGGCGCAGGCGCGCTGGCGGCGTGCGACGGCCGACCTGCCGGCCATGGGCACACCGCGGCAGTGGGCGTTCGACGACCTGCCGAGGACGTCGACGTGGAAGATCAAGCGCGTGGCGCTCGCCCAGTTGATCGCCACCGGAGACAGCGCGGTGGCTCATGGCTGACCCAGTGGCTGACGACGCACCGGTGATCGTCGTGGGCGCGGGTCCGGTCGGGCTCTTCGCGGCGCTGGCCCTGCGCGCCCACCGGGTGCCCGTCGTCCTGCTCGAAGCCGACCCCTCCGACCGGCACCGCGCCGGCAGCCGAGCCCTCTACGTGCACGGAAAGTCGTTGACGCTGCTGGAATCCACCAGCCCAGGGCTGGGATCGGAGCTCGCGGCCAACGGCGTGCTGTGGAACGTCCGCCGCACCCTGTACCGCGGGAAGCAGGTGTACGCGCGGGAATTCCCGCCGCACGACGCCACCCGCGGCCTGCCCCCGTTCACCAGCCTGCGGCAGAGCGAGACCGAACGCGTCCTGCTCCACGCATGTGAACAGGCAGGCGTGGACGTGCGGTGGAACCACCCCGTCACCGAGGTCGTCACTCACGCCGATGGCGTCACCGTTGCCACCGCCGATGGCGCGACCTGGTCGGGAAGCCACGTCGTCGGAGCCGACGGCGCCAGGTCGACCGTGCGCAAGTGCACGGGCACCTCGTTGGACGGCGCGGCCGCGGAAGGATTCCACGTGGTCGTCGACGTCGCCGACGAGACACAGCGCCTGGAACGGGTGATGCACTACGAACATCCCGGCGCGGATGGCCGTGGCGTGCTCGTGGTGCCCTACACGAACGGCTTCCAGGTCGACGTGCAGAGCCGAGCCGGGGACGATCCGGACGTCATCGCCTCGCGGCGGGAGGTGCGGCGGTGGCTGCCCGAGCTGGTCGGACCGACGCCGTCCGAGCGCATCACCGCGATCTCGGTCTACCGGTTCCTGCAGTTGATCGCCGATGACTTCACCGACCCGCACCACCGGATCCTGCTCGCGGGAGAGGCCGCCCACCTGTTCCCTCCGTTCGGCGCTCGCGGCATGAACAGCGGCTTCGTCGACGCACGAGCGGCGGCGGACGCCATCGCGACCGGCCGGCGTTCCCCCGCGGCGAACGCCGAGGCCGTGCCGCGTTC
>NZ_VSRL01000442.1 GCF_012184385.1 Lentzea indica | reverse complement strand
GCCGACCACCGCGGCCCAGCCAGCCGTCCGCGGTCGCACCTGCGAGCAGAGCGAGCAGCAACGATGTCGATCCGCCCACCGACACCGTGCTGCCTCGCCGCAAGCCGCCCCACGGCAGCAGGCCTGCCAGTTCCCCGCGAACCGGCAGCACCCGCCCCGTGGTGTGGTCGGTGGTGGTGCTGGTCAGCTCGCTGGCCGGGTTCACCCCGAGCCCTGCCAACGACGCCGTTGCCGACCTGGACACTCCACCCACCTCCCGTCCGGCCGTGCGCACCCCTGTGCACGGCCGCCGAGGGAAGTTCGGCGACTTGCTTATTCGAACTCTTGTTCGAACGAACGAGATGATCGTAGCGCGCGGACGCACCCTCGTGTCAATGCCAGAGCGTCACCCTTTTGGTGGACAAGCCCACACGGGTTCACGAGGTCATCTACGGTGCCCCTCAGCACTACAGGGAACTGGGGAAACCGTGAACCAACCACCTCCACACGGCTGGCACCAGCAGCCACCGCCTCCACCCGGATGGCCGCAGCAGCAGCAACAACCGCAGGGCTGGCAGCCCTACCCGCAGCCGCCGAAGAAGAACAAGGCACCGCTGATCGTCGGGATCATCGTCGGCGTCCTGGTGCTCGGCGTCGCAGGCACCTTCGGGTTCCTCTACCTCGGCGCGAACTCCGACAGCGGCAGCCCCAAACGCGGCGGCACGATGCCCGGCGTGTGCGCGAACGTCCCCGAGGCGGCGCTGGCCAAGGCACGCACCACGAACGGCAACCCCGCGATGTCACGGGAGCGGAAGCTCGCGAATCACACGCAGACGTCGTGCGCGTGGGACCAGACCAAGGGCAAGGACGGGTCCGGGCTGCGCAACACCGACGCGTACGTCGTCGTGGGCGACGCCGGTCAGGAGTACGAGCGGCGCGTGTCGCAGTCGAAGCAGAACAACCAGGGCACGATCAACGAACGGCCGCTCGACGGGCTCGGTGACGAGGCGACGGCCGTGCTGGTGGACGGCAAGTCCGCGTTCCTGCAGGTCGACATCATCGTGCGCAAGGGCGACACCGTCGTCGAGGTCGAGCACACCGGCTGGGACTCGGGGATGTTCGGCAACAAGCGGCCGGACGTCACGGAGTTCGAGGCGGCCGCGCGTGGCCTCGCCGAGGCGTTGCTCGCCGAGGTGTGACGAAGGGCCGCCTGGCGAACCAGGCGGCCCTCGTTCCGAACGGACTCAGTGAGCGAAGTGGCGCGTACCCGTCAGGTACAGCGTCACGCCCGCCTCTTCGGCCTTCGCGATCACCTCGGGGTCGCGCACCGAGCCACCGGGCTGCACGACCGCGCGCACACCGGCCTCCAGCAGCACCTCGAGGCCGTCGGGGAACGGGAAGAACGCATCCGAAGCCGCGACCGCGCCCTTGGCCCGCTCACCGGCTCGCTTCACCGCGAGGTGCGAGGAGTCGACGCGGTTGACCTGGCCCATGCCGACGCCGATCGTGGCGCCGTTGTCCGCCAGCAGGATCGCGTTCGACTTCACCGCGCGGATGGAACGCCACGCGAACTCCAGGTCCGCCAGCGTCTTCTCGTCCGCGGGCAAGCCGGCGGCGAGCGTCCAGTTCGCGGGCGAGTCGCCGGAAGCGTCGATGGCGTCACGCTGCTGCAGCAGCAGACCGCCGGACACCGGACGCATCTCCGCGCCACCGCGAGCAGGCGCCTCGGCCACGAGGATGCGCACGTTCTTCTTGCGCTGCAACACCTCCACCGCACCGTCCGCATAGGACGGAGCGATGATGACCTCGGTGAAGATCTCCGAGACGAACTCGGCCATCTCCACGGTCACCTCGCGGTTGGCCGCGATGATGCCGCCAAACGCGCTGACCGGGTCGCACTCGTGCGCCTTGCGGTGCGCGTCCGCAATGCTCACGTCGGAAACCGCGATGCCGCACGGGTTCGCGTGCTTGATGATCGCGACGCACGGCCGATCGTGGTCCCACGCGGCACGCCAGGCGGCGTCGCCGTCGAGGTAGTTGTTGTACGACATCTCCTTGCCGTGCAACTGCTTCGCCGACGCCAGGCCCACTCGGCCGTCGCCCTGCGTATAGATGGCCGCGTTCTGGTGCGGGTTCTCGCCGTAGCGCAGGACGTTCGACCGGTTCCAGGTCGCGCCGACCCAGCCCGGGAAGCCGCTGCCCTCGTCGTCCGGCGCCAGCACGTTGCCGATCCAAGACGCCACAGCCACGTCGTACGTCGCGGTGTGCCGGAACGCGTCGGCGGCCAGGCGCTGACGGTCGGCCAGGGTGAAGCCGCCCTCGCGGACGTTCTCCAGCACCCACTCGTAACGCGCCGGGTCGACGACGACCGCGACGTTCGCGTGGTTCTTCGCCGACGCGCGCACCATCGCGGGACCGCCGATGTCGATCTGCTCGACGCACTCGTCGGGGCTCGCGCCGGACGCGACGGTCTGCGTGAACGGGTACAGGTTCACGACCAGCAGGTCGAACGGCGCGATGTCCATCTCACGCAGCTGCTGGACGTGCGTCTCCTTGCGCAGGTCCGCGAGCAGACCGGCGTGCACGCGCGGGTGCAGCGTCTTGACGCGGCCGTCGAGGCACTCGGGGAACCCGGTCACCTGCTCGACCGGCGTCACGGGGACGCCCGCGTCGGCGAGCACCTTCGCGGTGCCGCCGGTGGACACGATCTCGACTCCGGCCGCGTGCAGGCCGGTGGCCAGTTCCAGCAGGCCGGCCTTGTCGGAGACCCCGATCAGGGCCCGGCGGACCGGTCGCCTCTCGGCAGGAGTGGTCACGGAATGCTCACCTTTCGTCCGTTCACGGTGCAGCCCTCGCGGGCCAGCCTGCCGACCGTCTCGACGAGCAGCCGGCGTTCGACGACCTTGATGCGTTCGTGCAGGGTCTCCTCGGTGTCGTCGGCTTCGACGACAACGGCTTCCTGCGCGAGGATCGGCCCGGTGTCGACGCCCGCGTCGACCAGGTGCACCGTCGATCCGGTGACGCGCACGCCGTAGTCCAGCGCGTCGCGCACGCCGTGCGCGCCTGCGAAGGCCGGCAGCAGGGCGGGGTGGGTGTTGATCATCCGGCCGCCGAAGCGGGCGAGGAACGCCGGGCCGATGATCTTCATGAAGCCGGCGGACACGACCAGGTCGGGCTCGTAGGACGCGACCGCTTCGGTCAGCGCGACGTCCCAGGCCGCTCGGTCGGCGTGGTCGCGCAGCTTCACGGCGAAGTGCGGCACCCCCGCGCGTTCCGCGCGCTTGAGGCCCTCGATGTTCCTCGGCGGTCGGCCCGACCGCCACCACCTCGATCGGGAGATCGGTGGCGTCCAGCAAGGCCTGCATGAGGGTTCCGGAACCGGAGACGAGTACGACGACGCGCGCCGGTGTGGGAAGCCGAAGTTCGGTGCTCAGCGTCTACTCCTGGGCGTTGCGTGGTGTTGCAGCAGCTCAGGGGCAGCCTATGACGTCACCGTTCCGGCTTGCCGTCCAGGTCCTCCTCGGGCTTCATCCCGAGCATCTCGTCGAACTCCGCTTCGAAGTCGTCCTCTTCGGCGGGGTCCTCTTCCCCTTCGCCCTCAACGTCTTCCAGGTCGTCGACGACGTCCTCGGGCTCTTCTTCGTCGTACTCGTTGTAGTCGTCTTCGTCGTAGTAGTCGTCTCCTTCGAGGTCATCCGCGACCTCGAACTCGTTGTCGTCCACGACCTCGAGCTGCTCGAACTGCTCGGTGAGCTCGTCGTCCTCGAAGACGACGTCGGAGTCGACGGGCTCTTCGTCCTCGTCGTAGTCCGGCTCGACGAACTCGGCGTCGCCGTCCGCCACCGCGGGCTTCGTGCGCGTCCCGGCGAGCCAGGCGACCAGCGCACCCGGCACCAGCACCCACAGCGCCACCAGCAGCGCGAGCAGCCCGCCGGCACCGTCACGGGTCGAACG
>NZ_VSRL01000441.1 GCF_012184385.1 Lentzea indica | reverse complement strand
CGTGCGCGCAGCGGGCCAGGGCCCGGACGCCGCCCGTCCCAGTTCGGTGCAGCTGCGCCGCCTGTCGCCGGCGGACCTGCCGCGCCCGACGGAGGACATGCCACTGCTCGTGATCCACGACGGCGGCCACGTCCCGCAGGAGCTGTTCCCGCCGCGCGCACCGTGGCAGACCACGATGTACGTGCTGCCGTACCTGCACCCGCAGGCCTCGTCGACGGCGAACAACGCGGACCTCGTCCTGCTGCAGCGCCTTCCGATGGGCCAGGCACAGCTCGCCGGTCAGATGTGGCGGTTGCGGCCGCAGATGTTCCAGCAGCTGACCCAGCTCAAGGACGACCAGGTCATCGCGATGGGCCAGGACATGTGGGCGCACCTGCGCCTGTACACCACACCGTCCGAGCAGCAGATCCTCGGAGCAGTGCGCCGAGGCGACTGAGACGCGACGAACTGCGCCCCGAACGGTGAACCGTTCGGGGCGCAGTTGTGCTCATCGGAGTTGAGCGGTTGAAGACATCCGCGTCCTCTGCTGGCAGGCGAAGCGGCTCTTAGCAGGCGAAGCGACGCTCAGCTGAGTACTCGCTGTGCCCGACGCCGGCCCCATCCCGCCACTGGACGAGCGTGCGGTAGGTGTAGTGGCCGGACCCCGAGCAGTTCCACGATGCGATTGCGCTGCCCGGTCCCCTGTAGTGGGCGTTGGCTTCGATGTCCCACCCCCACGCGCGGAGTCGCTGGAGGAAGACGTCGACTTCCTGAGCGCAGCTTCCCGAGCCCCTGCCGTGCACCCAGCCCGGAGTTTGAGTGGGAGGGTCAGGGGTGTGACAAGCCAAGATCCCCGGGGAACTGGGCTCTGCCGCCGGGGCGGCGCCGGC
Source organism: Lentzea indica (assembly GCF_012184385.1). Lineage (GTDB taxonomy): Bacteria > Actinomycetota > Actinomycetes > Mycobacteriales > Pseudonocardiaceae > Lentzea > Lentzea indica. The sequence goes on along the minus strand of NZ_VSRL01000441.1, from coordinate 3,127 downwards.
CGTCGGGGCCAGGAGCGCCATCGCGGCTCCTGTGATCGCAACCAATTGGACAAAGCGACGAAGCATAGGTTGTTTCTCCTGTTTTTTGGGTCGCCAAATACGAACTGGAGCGAGGCAGTAAAAACCAAACAGGCGCTTCTGAAGCCCCACCCGTTAGGCGTGCCTCTGCTCTTTCCCCAAGGATCAGATACTCAGCTGTTCCTCGGGCCAGGACGACCAATGCTGCAAGAGCACATCGAGTGCAATCTGGTTACAGAAATGTGCAAAGCAGAGCCAAGGACGCGCTCGCACGACTACGCACTGCCGACCTGCGCACCCGGTTCACCAGCCGTAACAGCCTGAACTTCCGGTAGCAGCATCCAGCACCGACGGCGGCACGGCGGCAACGCCGACAATTGTCTTCTTGACGCGCGAACGCACGATTTGAGCCCCCCAGCCCTCATGGTTCCAATGCGGGAACACCCCAGAACATCCCATGTTCCCTTAACCGAGACTAGGGGATAGGTGAATCCGGCACAACCCCGCTTCAAGCCTTGCTGAAACCGCCCGGTCTTACTGCCCGGCGGGCGCAGCCAGGGCCCTCGGCCATCTCCAGGGCTGGTCCCCTCTCGGCTACGTAGCCTCAGCCGACGACCATCACCGTGGTCACCCTGTTGGCCGAGGGCCGCACCGCCAGAGCGGTGATCGACTAGATCAACGACCGGTCGGCGCACTGGCGGACCCGCTCAACCCAACGACCACACACCCGCGGCGCCGCCACCCGACGAGGACGTCGACGCCTCAGCCCCGCTCAACTTCGGAGAGCCGCAATTGTTCTGTCCATAGACCCGCTGCACCAATTCATTCACACGAGCACGAAATCTGTTGAATGACCGATCGCATCTTATTTCGTAGAACTTCTTGTGCGAAATCCGTCTGCGCCGCTAGGAAAACTCTACCTGCACGACCCTGCGACGAGGGAGCACGCTGCTATGGGAGAATCGTGGGTCAGACGAGCGGCTGGGATCGGGCTGGTAGCGGGCACTGCGCTCGCACTGTCGTCCGTCTCCGCCACCGCTGCGCCCGAGGGGGAGATTCGGAACCTCGGTGCGTCCAACGCGGTCAAGGACAACTACATCGTCGTGCTGAAGGACATGAGCACGACCAGTGTGGAGAACCTCAGCGCTAAGTACAGCGCGAAGGTGAAACACGCATACAAGTCCGCTTTGCGCGGTTTCTCGGCACAGATGTCCGAGGCCCAGGCCAAGCTCCTCGCCGCCGACCCGGCCGTCGCCTACGTGGAGCAGGACGGCGAGGTCCGCCTCTCGGACACGCAAACCCCGACCCCGTCGTGGGGCCTGGACCGCATCGACCAGCGCACGCTCCCGCTGGACAACAGCTACACCTACCCGAACCGCGGCGCGGGCGTCACCGCCTACATCATCGACACCGGCATCCGCTTCACCCACAGCGACTTCGGCGGCCGCGCCGTGTCCGGCAGGGACACCGTCGACAACGACAACGATGCCACCGACTGCAACGGCCACGGAACCCACGTCGCAGGCACCGTCGGCGGCACGAAGTACGGCGTCGCCAAGGACGTGAAGCTGGTAGGCGTCCGAGTCCTGAACTGCTCGGGCTCCGGCACCTTCGCGGGCGTCATCGCCGGCATCGACTGGGTCACCGAACAGGTCACGACCACCCCCGCGAACAAGCCGGCGGTGGCCAACATGTCCCTGGGCGGCGGCGCCAACGACACCGTGGACGCGGCCGTGAAGCGCTCCATCGCCGCAGGCGTCACCTACGGCCTTGCCGCAGGCAACGACAACGGCGGCAACGCCTGCAACACTTCCCCGGCCCGCACCCCGGAGGCCATCACCGTAGGCTCGACCGACCGCACCGACGCCCGCTCGTCGTTCTCGAACCTGGGCACCTGCCTGGACATCTTCGCCCCTGGCCGCGACATCACAAGCGCCTGGCTCACCAACGACGACGCCACCAACACCATCAGCGGCACCTCAATGGCCACCCCGCACGTGGTGGGCGCAGCAGCGGTCTTCCTCGGCTCGTCCCCGACGGCAACCCCGCAGCAGGTCCGCGACGCCCTGGTGGAAAACGCCACCTCCGACGCAGTCACCAACCCGGGCACCGGCTCCCCGAACAAGCTCCTGCACATCACCGGCACCGCCCCCGGCAACCCGCCCGGCCAGTGCCCGGCCGTCACCAACGACACGGACACGGCCATCCCGGACGCCAGTGAAGTGAAGTCGCCGATCACGATCGCCGACTGCAACGGCAAGGCGAGCACGACCGGCTCCGTGAAGGTGGCCATCAAACACACCTACCGAGGCGACCTGGAACTGTCCCTCATCGCCCCCTCGGGCGCCGTGAAGCTCCTCAAGGTCTCCGCAGGCAACGACAGTGCTGACGACATCAACGCCACCTACCCGGTGAACGTCTCGGCCGAGGACGCCAACGGCACCTGGCAACTGCGGGTCCGCGACCTCTACCGCCAGGACACGGGCACGATCGACTCCTGGACCCTCGACATCTAAAACTCTCGTCCACCCCTCGGAGCCCCCGGTCCCCCCGCCGGGGGCTCCTCCCTTTTCTGTCCAGGGAGAGCGGCAATGGCGATGGCGCAGCCAAGCCAAGCCAAGCCACCTCAAGCGATGGCGCAGCCGAGCAGTCCTTCACACAGCCAGTGGGTGGGGTGGTCCCGTCACGAGTCGTGCCGATGCTGTTGCCGCGCCCGAGGGGTCAGGTCAAGTCGACACGCTTTTCGTCGACTTGACCTGACCCCTCGGGTGTGGCTGCCTTCGCGTACGACTCGTGACGGGACCACCCCACACCAAACGCAACCCACCAACGCAACAGGCAGCCGCCAAAAGCAACAGGCGTGCCATCAATCCGCAGGCGGCGCTGGACAGGTCTTTGATCAGATTGGCGGGGTCTGGGGCGGAGCCCCAGGGTTCCGGCAAAGTCGTGTGGGCCGTTTGGACGTAGGACGGGCACGGCTCTCTAGTTGATCATGGGAGTGTCTACGTCTCATGGTCTTCTGGGAGTGCCGTGCCCGCCGTGTCATCCTGCCCGATTCCGGCTGTGCTGGATCGGCTGGCCCCCGTCGCCGCTGCTGTTGATCGGGTCG
>NZ_VSRL01000440.1 GCF_012184385.1 Lentzea indica | reverse complement strand
GGCGGCGGGCCTGCGCTCCCACCTGGCTGACCGCGGCCTGCTCCGGCGCAGGCGTTCGTGGCGGCCCAGGCTCTACCCGTGGCTGTTCACGCTGGGGATCGGCCTCGTGCTGGCGGGGTTCGTCGGCCTCGTCTGGCCGGAACTCCTCGGGCTCGTGACAGAAGCCGTGCCGCGCATCGCCGAAGTCCCGCGGTGGGCGTTCTTCGCAGGAGGGGCGTTGCTGATCGTCTGGGCCACGGTCCTGAGCGCACGCGACCCCGGCCGGCTGCGGACCAGGGCCGGGTACCGGTTGGCGAACCGGTCCGTGCGGCGAGTCTCCCCGCAGGACCCGATGGGCGCGGTCGCGGCGCTCGGACTGCGCGGCAGGATCGGCAGGCTCGCGGTCGCCGGGATGTTCGGGCTGACGCCCCTCATGCTCGGGATGATGCCGGCGCGCGACACGTCGTCCGGCAGCAGCTGCGGGAGCGGCTGTTCGTCCAGCGGCTGTTCTTCGAGTGACGGCGGCGGGAGCGGCTGTGGTGGCGGGTGCGGCGGCGGTGGCGGCGACTGAGTCCGCGACACCTGACCGGGACTGTCGGACGTGCCGGGTACGGTCTGTCTCGTGCCTGAAGTTCCCCCCACGCTGAGCCTGCTCGAAACCGCCGTCCACGCCGTCGGTGGTGCGGAGCGCCCCGGTCAGGTGGAGATGGCCGAGGCCGTCGACCACTCGATCCGCACGGGCGAGCATCTCGCGGTGCAAGCGGGAACGGGCACCGGCAAGTCGTTGGCGTACCTCGTGCCGTCCATCAGGCACGCCGTGGCCGAGGACGAGACGGTGGTGGTCTCGACGGCCACGATCGCGCTGCAGCGCCAGCTCGTCGACCGGGATCTGCCGCGGCTGGCGAAGGCGCTGAAGACAGATCTGGGCAGGGAGCCCAAGTTCGCCATCCTCAAGGGGCGGCGCAACTACCTGTGCATGCACCGCGTCCACAACGGCGCGCCGGACGAGCCGGAGGACGCCGGCCTGTTCGACCCGTTCGCGGTGTCGCGGCTCGGCCGTGAGGTCAAGCGGCTGCACGAGTGGTCGTCGGACACCGAGACCGGCGACCGCGACGAGCTGGTGCCCGGCGTCAGCGAGCAGGCGTGGCGGCAGGTGTCGGTGACGGCCCGCGAGTGCCTCGGCGTGTCGAAGTGCCCGATCGGGGCCGACTGCTTCGCGGAACGGGCGCGGGCCGAGGCCGGCAAGGCGGACGTGGTGGTCACGAACCACGCGATGCTCGCCATCGACGCGTTGGAGGGCTACCAGGTTCTGCCGGACCACGACGTGGTGGTGATCGACGAGGCACACGACCTCGTCGACCGCATCACGTCGGTGGCCACGGAAGAGCTCAGCGGGGCCTCCGTGGCGATGGCGCGCGCAGGTGCGGCCGGCTCATCGACCAGGACGTCGCGGACCGGCTGGCCGAGGCGAGCGACGGGCTGGCGATGATCCTCGAGGACATGCCGGCGGGCAGGCTCGACGCGCTCCCCCGTGCGTTGGCGGGCGCGCTCGCCGCCACGCGCGACGCGGCGCACAACTGCGTGTCGGCCATGGGGCCCGAGCGCAAGGAGGACCCGGACGGAGCGACGGCGCGCAAGCTCGCGCTGGCGTTGCTGGAGGAGGTCCACGACTGCGCGGTGCGCGTGCTGGAGGCGTTCGACGAGGAACGCGACGTCGTGTGGGTGTCGGGCGACTTCAACCAGAAGACGCCCACGCTCAGGGTCGCCCCGCTCGGCGTGGGCGGACTGCTGCGAGAACGACTGTTCGCCAAGCGCACCACGGTTCTGACGTCCGCGACGCTGACGCTGGGCGGCGCCTTCGACACGATGGCGCGCCAGTGGGGCCTGCCGCCGTCGGAGAAGGTCCGCAAGATCGAGGGCGCGGCCACGGAGAAGGACATCGACGGTCCGAAGTGGACCGGACTGGACGTCGGCTCGCCGTTCCAGCACGGGTCGAGCGGCATCCTTTACGTGGCAAGGCATCTGCCGCAGCCTGGCCGCGACGGGCTGCCGCCGGAGTACCTGGACGAGATCGAGGGCCTGGTGAACGCGGCCGGCGGTCGCGCTCTCGGGCTGTTCTCCTCCACTCGCGCGGCCAAGGCCGCCACGGACGCGCTGCGGGACAAGCTCGACTATCCGATCCTGTGCCAGGGCGACGACTCGACAGGCCTGCTGGTCAAGAAGTTCTCCGAGGACGAGCGCACGTGCCTGTTCGGCACGCTGTCGCTGTGGCAGGGCGTGGACGTGCCCGGCCCGTCCCTCCAGCTCGTGATCATGGACAGGATCCCGTTCCCCAGGCCGGACGACCCGCTGGCCTCCGCACGCCAGAAAGCCGTCAACTCCAGGGGAGGCAACGGCTTCCTGACGGTCGCGGCGACCCACGCAGCACTGCTGCTGGCCCAGGGCGCCGGCCGGTTGCTGCGGTCGATGTCGGACAAGGGCGTCGTGGCCGTCCTGGATCCGAGGCTGGCCACCGCCCGCTACGGCGGCTTCCTGCGCGCCTCACTCCCTCCGTTCTGGACGACCTACGACCCCGAGGTGGTCAGGGCCGCGCTCAAGCGCCTGGACGCGGCTCAGACCCCTTGATCCGTTCGACGAGCTCGTCGCGGTACTCCCGCACCGCCTGAATCTCCGGTTCGTCGCCGGTCGCCCGCTTCAACGCGCCTTCCAGGATCTTCAGCCCCTGGCGTTCGTCGCCGTGCGCGTCCGCCTGCCTCGCGGCGTTCTCCATGGCTTTGGCGAGCTTGGTCTGCGCCTCGGGTTCCTTGGCGGCCTTGTTGATCCGGATCCAGTTGCCGCCGGGATCGACGACGGTGAACCCGGTGTACCGGTCGTTGCGCAGCCGCGGCCGGGTCATCCGCGGAATGCCGGACATGAGCAACTTGCCGTGCACAGCGCGCATCCCCGCCGCGAACGCCTCGAACAGCGGAGCGGTGTCCTGCACGATGACCAGGCACGTGCTGTACGACTGCGCCGGGTCGTAGTCGTCCATCCCGAAGAAGTGCAGGTTGATGTCTTCACGCCGCAGTGCGACGTACGGGTTCGGCCGCGTCTGCCGATAGGTGATCTCGAAGCCGAGCATCTCGTAGAACGACGCGATCTCGTCGATGGAAGGACAGGGCAGGAGCGGAATGGTCAGTTCGTTTGCCACCGCCCGAAGCTAAGCCCGGACCTGCCGAAACGACACCGAGCTATTTGCTCATGCGAACAGCATTACAGCGCCGCCCAGCAACAACAACGCCGACACAACGGCTATGGCGAGCACTCGCCCACGCGGCGTCTGGGCGTGCTTCAACGCGATACCCAACGGACCGATCCCAGCCATGACAGCCCCCTTCGAAGGCATAGCAACGACAGCGCGCACAGCCCCGAACGCCACGCTCAACGGCGACATGCCAAGTTCGCGCGCCCCAACAACATCCGCTTCCCACTGCTCGCGATAGCGGTCATCGCCCACCACCGCCGCCGCGAACCGCACCAACAACAACGCGACTCTCATTGCGCCGTCCTCGGCACCCAACGCGGCGCCGAGGCAGCCCTCGCGACGACCCGGCGAGCTTCAGCGGCCCCTTCGGGCGTCAGCCGGTACATCCGCCGCCGCGGCCCGCGCCGTTCCGCGTCGTCATCCCACGACGACGTGACCCAGCCGGCCCGCTCCAGCCTGTCCAGCAACGGATAGACGCTGCCCGACGGCCGCCCGGTCAGCTTGATGATCTCCAGGCCCCAGCGCGGCTCTTCAGTGCCGAGCAGCACCTCGAGCACGTCCACCGTGGCCTTGCCGATGCGCTGCAGTGGCTCCACGCCGCCAATGCTACCTATGTAGATTAAGCCGTCAAGGCTGCTCTGGCGTCTGCAAGTACCACCAACACCGAGTTGGTGGTGAGCCTTTTCCATCCTGATCTTGCAGGTGGGGTGGGCTCAGGCATGGGTGAAGCCCTTGGTAGACAGGTCGTCAACCACGATCAACAAGTCTGACCAAGGGCT
>NZ_VSRL01000043.1 GCF_012184385.1 Lentzea indica | reverse complement strand
GGCTCGTCCACCGCGGTGGTGGCCGAGGTCGAGACACGGCGCGTGGGGGCCTTCACCGCGGCGCCGACCAGGAACAGGGTCGGGCGGTACAGCTTGTGCTGCTTCACCACCGACTCCAGCTCGCCGACCGTGGTGTGCACGACCAGCTCGTCGGACTGGCTCACCTTGTACGCGACGACGACCGGAGTCTGCTCGGAGTAGCCGCCCTGGAGCAGCTTCTCGACGAACTGGCCGGTGCGCGCACCCGAGACCGTCGCGGCCATCGTCGTCTGCAGCGCGGCGAACTCGCGAACGAGCTCGCTGCTCTCCGGCGAGATGAGCACGGTCGACGACGCCTCGGTCAGCGTGATCTCGCGGCCGATCTTGGCAGCGGCCGCGGCGACCACCGACACCCCCGGCACGACGTCGACCTCAAGGCCGAGACGCACGCACAGGTCGTGCTGCTCCTGCACACCACCACCGGTCGCGGCGTCGCCTGCGTGCAGGCGCACGACCGTCTGACGCGATGCTGCCGCACGGCGGTACACGTCCGTGATCTCCTCCGCCGTCACGCGAGAGAAGTCGACCAGATCGGCGTCGGAGCGGGCGTGCTCGCGGACGCACTCGGCGTCCACCACGCTGGGAGCCCAGATGACGACGTCGGCTTCCGCGATGCGACGCGCGCCTCGGAGAGTGATGAGGTCGGCGGCACCGGGACCGGCGCCGACGAAGGAGACCCGACCGGTCGTCGTCACGACAGCTCCACAGGGGTTTCGGCGAGAGGCTTAAGCGAAGACCGTACCGTCTGCCGCTCCGGCCACGAACGGGTGGCAGGCCCGCACGAAACGGGCTACGGCTTCCGGGTCACCGGCGGGGTGCGTGTGGAGGTACGACGCGTGCACGCCACCCGCCACGAAACCCTCTGCGACAGGCCGTGAATCGACGCCGCGCCAGTGCCACGCGGGCGGAGTCGAGTGCGGTGTGGACAGCTGGGTCCGGTGGAACTCGTGGCCGGTCACGCGGCTGCCAGGTGGGTGCAGCGGCGAGCTCGTGGACGCGACGGCGTCCCGATAACCCAAGGTCAACTTCGGTGTCATGAACCCGTCCGCGTCGAGCACTCCGCACATCGGGTGGCCGTCGAGCGACCGCGCGAGGTACAGCAACCCGCCGCACTCGGCGTGGACCGGCGCACCCGATCGAGCGAACCTGGCCACCGCCTCGCGCAACTTCGCGTTGGCGGACAGGGCTTCCGCGTGCTGCTCGGGGAATCCGCCTGGCAGCACGAGACCCGAGGTTCCCTCCGGAAGATCTTCGTCGTTGAGCGGATCGACGACGGCCACGGCCGCGCCCGCGGCCTTCAGCACCTCGACGTGCTCGGCATAGCCGAAGGTGAAAGCCGCTCCTCCCGCCACCGCGATCAACGGTTCGTCGTCCACGCGTTCGACCTGGGGCTCCCACGCGGCGACCGCCATCGACGGCACCGATGACGCAAGTCTTCGCACCGCGTCGAGATCGACGTACTTGGCCACCGCGGCGGCGATCGCGTCCACCGCTGCCACCGCCTCCGAGCCGTGCTCCGCCGCCGTCACGAGCCCCAAATGCCGTGAGGGCAAGGAGAACTGCGAGTCGCGCGGCAGCACGCCGAGCACGTCGAGACCGACCTCGTCGCAGGCCGAACGGAGAACCTGCTCGTGCCGTTCCGAACCGACCTGGTTGAGGACCACGCCGCCAAGCCGGATCGTCGGGTCGTAGCCGCGGAACCCGTGCAGGAGCGCGGCGAGTGACCGGCTTTGCCCACGCGCGTCCACGACGAACAGCACAGGCGCGTTGATCAGCTTGGCGACGTGTGCGGTCGAGCCGACGCCCGCGGTGTCGACGCGGCCGTCGAACAGGCCCATCACGCCCTCGACCACCGCGATGTCGGCGTTATTCGAGCCGTGCGCGAACAAGCCGGGGATCCGGTGCTCGCCGACGAGGACCGGGTCGAGGTTGCGGCCCGGTCTGTTCGTCGCCAGCGAGTGGTAGCCGGGGTCGATGTAGTCGGGCCCGACCTTGAACGGCGCGACCCTCGACCCGGCCCGGCGCAACGCGGCCATCAGGCCGGTGGCGACCGTGGTCTTGCCGCTGCCCGAGGCCGGGGCCGCGACGACCAGCCGATTCACCACTCGATCCCCCGCTGGCCCTTCTGGCCCGCGTCCATCGGGTGCTTGACCTTGGTCATCTCCACCACGAGATCCGCGGCGTCGATCAGCTTCTGCGGCGCGTACCTGCCGGTGATCACGACGTGCTGGTGACCGGGGCGATCGGCCAGCGTGCCCACGACCTCGTCGACGTCGATCCAGCCCCAGTGCAGCGGGTACGTGAACTCGTCGAGCACGTAGAAGCCGTGCCGTTCGGTGTTGAGGCGGCGCTGGATCTCGTGCCAGCCCTCGAGCGCGGCACTGGCGTGATCTTCCTCGGTGCCCTGCTTGCGGGACCAGGACCAGCCCTCGCCCATCTTGTGCCACTCGACCGCGCCGCCCTCGCCGGTCTCCTCGTGCAGCCGGCCGAGCGCCTTGAACGCGGACTCCTCGCCCACCTTCCACTTGGCGGACTTCACGAACTGGAACACGCCGATGTCCCAGCCCTGGTTCCAGCCGCGCAACGCCATGCCGAACGCCGACGTCGACTTCCCCTTCATCTCGCCGGTGTGCAGCATCAGCAACGGCCGGTTGCGGCGCTGACGGGTGGTCAGGCCGTCCTTCGGCACCTCGGTGGGTTGTCCTTGAGGCACTGGTTTCTCCTTATGCGGCCCGGACGACGCCGGCGAGGTGGTCGGCGCTGAGCTGGTCGAGACGGACGCAGGCGCCCTGCATCGCCTCGGCGATCTTCTGCGCGAGACCGAGGCGGACGTGGCCCTGTTCGCAGTCCACGACCACGACAGCGATCTGTTCGAGCAGGCCTGCAGCCTTGAGCGCGTCCTTCGTCGGGTCGCCGCCGAGTCCGCTCGACGTCGCCCTTCCGTCGGTCAGCAGGACGACGAGCGGGCGCTTCTGCGGGTCCCTGAGCCGTTCGATCTCCAGGACGCGGTGCGCCTTGAGCAGGCCGTCCGCGAGCGGGGTCCTGCCTCCGGTGCGCATCTTCTTCAGTCGCGTGGCGGCCGCGTCGACGGAAGTGGTCGGCGGCAAGGCGACCTCGGCCTGGTTGCCGCGGAACGTCACCACGCCGACCTTGTCCCGGCGCTGGTAGGCGTCGCGCAGCAGGGAGATCACCGCGCCGCTGACGGCCGACATGCGCTGCCGTGCCGCCATCGAACCCGAGGCGTCGACGACGAACAGGACGAGGTTGGACTCCTTGCCCTCCCTGACCGCCTTGCGCAGGTCGTTTCCGGTCAGAACGAGCCCAGGACCACTGCGGCCGCGTGCTTGCTGGTGCGGCGCCGCGTTGGTGAGCGTGTCGACGAGATGCAGGCCATTTCCGTCCACTTTGGACGAACGGACGACCCTGCCGGTGCGGGCACGGGCCCTGGAACGCTTGCCTGGCGCGCCTTCTCCGACTCCAGGGACCTCCAGCAGCCGTGCCTTGAACGCGGGCGCCGGTTCCGGAGCCGGACGGTCGTTGGGCGCGTTTCCGTTGCCAGCCGGGCCTTCCTGCGGTTCGGGCAGCTCACCGCCGCCGGGGCCGTCGTCGTCAGGACCCTGGTCTTCTTCCGCGTGCTCGGCCGCCTGGCGCATGGCGTCCTCGAGCTGCTGCTCCTCGATGCCGGGCTCGTCGAACGGGTCGCGGCGGCGCCGGTGCGGCAGCGCGAGCCTCACCGCGACCTCGACGTCCGTCTCCTCGACGCTCTCAGCTCCTCGCCACGCCGCATGGGCGGTGGCGGCACGGGCGACGACGAGGTCGGCCCGCATGCCGTCGACCTCGAAGGCCGCGCAGACGGCGGCGATCCTGCGGAGCTCACTGTCCGAAAGGGACACTCGGGGCAGCTTCCGCCTGGCGTCGGTGATCTGCTCCTTCAGCTTGGCGTCCTCGTCCGCCCACGTGGCAGCGAACGTGACGGGGTCGGCCTCGTAGGCGAGCCGGCGCCTGATCACCTCGGTGCGGATGCCGACGTCCCGCGCCGCCTTCACCGCCACGGTCAGGCCGAACCGGTCGAGCAGCTGCGGCCGCAGCTCGCCCTCCTCGGGGTTCATGGTGCCGACCAGCAGGAACTGCGACGGGTGGGAGATCGACACGCCTTCACGTTCAACGTGCGCCCGTCCCATCGCGGCGGCGTCGAGCAACAGGTCGACCAGGTGGTCGTGCAGCAGGTTGACCTCGTCGACGTAGAGCACGCCCCGGTGGGCCGCGGCCAGCAGCCCCGGCTGGAACGCCCTGACACCCTCGGTCAGCGCCTTCTCCAGATCGAGCGACCCGACCAGCCGGTCCTCGGTGGCGCCGACAGGCAGCTCGACGAGCCTGGCCGGCCTCTGCTCACTGCCGTCGTGCGGCGCGTCCGGACAGCCGGTGCTGCCGGGCAGACACCCGAAGCGGCAGTTCTGGGAGACCTGGAGCTCCGGCAACAGCGCGGCCAGGGCACGCACGATCGTCGACTTCGCGGTCCCCTTCTCCCCGCGGACGAGAACGCCGCCGATGCCGGGATGAACGGCGTTCAGCAGCAGGGCGAGCCGGAGGTCGTCATGTCCGACGACAGCCGAAAAGGGGAACATGCTCAGCGAAGTCCTTCCTCGGGTGTCCACGCCCGTGGTCGGTGATCAAGAGAGGGGCGAGTTCCTGACTCCCGGTTCTCTCACTACCGGTCACAGTCGCGGGACGGCGCCGGATTCACACCGGCTTCCTCGCACTCCCCTCACAGCCCCGGCATCGTCGCATTTCGCACCCGTGGGTCCAACAGCCAGGTGAGCGATGTCGCGTCGGAGGTGGGGTGAACCGTCCTGATCGGGCACCCTCGACGAGGTGATCACCGGCCCTTAGGGTGGGCCGGTGCCGTGGGACGACGTCGAACTCGGCGAGTGGGAGCGACTCTCGCCGGACCAGCTGGGGATGCGGCCGGACCTGGTGAGGGGCCTGCCGTCGCGTGACGCGGCGGCGCGGGCGTTGAAGTACGCCAGGGCGGCGGGCTCGGTGCCGTACGACGAGGTCGGGTTCCGCTCGCTCGCGGCGACCCCGTTCGTGGGGTACGGGCCGCTGCAGACGTTCGCCCAGGCGCGGCTCGACGCCGAAAAGGAGCGGCGCAGACGCTCACCGGCCGACGTGGACCTGCTGCTGACGCAGACGAGGAAGCTGCGGCACCGGCCGTTGACCGTCCCGGACGGGCGGATGCGGTACACGATCCAGGACGACCTGCTGAACCTGACCGTGGTGCCGGAGCAGGACGAGCCGGACGACGGACTCGTGTGGTCCTACCCGCTGGGCGCGCCGCCGAAGGCCTTCCTCGACATGGCTGAGGACAGCGACGCGCGGCAGCTGTTCTCCCAGTACGCGCGGGTGGAGCTGCCGGGGTCGTACTGGCTGCCGCTGCCCGTGCTGATCGAGGCCGGCCGGTTCCGGCGCATGCAGGAGATCACCGCCGACCTGGTGGGGACGACGGCTCCTGGCAACTACTACTGCTTCATCTCGCATCGCTGGCTCACGCCCATCGCGCCCGACCCGGAGAACGCCCAGGCACGGCTCATCGCGTGGCAGCTGGTCGCGGCGCTGTGCGAGGCGGTGTACGTGGCGCACGAACGCGGCCTGCACACGCCGCGCAAGATCAGCAGGATCTCGCCGGTGCCGGTGGGGGCGCACGGCTCAGACCTCGCCGAGGCGCTCATCGTCAACGTGCTGCGGCCCGCGCTGGACGCCGCCGATCTCGACGCGGCGCACGCCGAGATCTCGTCGCTGCAGCAGGAGACCGCCGATCGCGGCGTGCCAGCGAGCCACGCCGACACCGATCTGAGCCGGTTGCGCACGCTGGTCGCCGAGCATCCCCGATTGCGATCCCTGCTCGGCCGCGTCCACCTCTGGTACGACTACAGCTGCATGCCGCAGCCGCCGCGCACCCCGGCGGAACAGGCGGAGTTCGAGGAGGGGCTGACCCACCTGGCCGCCCACCAGCTCGTCGGGCGCACGGCGATCCTGCTCGACGACGCCGACGACTACCTCACCCGCGCCTGGTGCACGCTCGAAGCGCTGACCGCGGACTCCGTGCAGAACTTCGACGTGCTGGTCGGCGCCGATCGCTCGACGGTGATCGCCGGGCGCACCGAGCACCACCTGACCACGCTGCTCCAGGACCGGCCGCACGTCGTCTGGCGCGGTCTGCTGGACACCGAGTTCTTCGGTGTCCAGACACCCGGCGACTGCCTGCGCCGGCTCGAGCTCGCCGCGACGGACCCCGCCGACCTGCCGACGGTCTACGGCGCGCTGTGCAGGCTGGGCATGCCGACCAAGATCCACATCGACGACAGCGAGATCCTCACGGGCACCTTCCCGTTGCCGCTGGTCGACGGCGGCCGTGCCGTCGTACTGCCCTCCTCCAGCGGTCGACCCGCGGACACCCCGCCGGTGGCGAGCACCGCCTCGCTGGACTGGACCGCGGTGACGCGGCTCGACGAACGACGCGAGCACCGCGTCCCCGGTTCCCACCTGGAGCTGAAGCGAGGCTGGCCCGGCCGCAAGAACCGTTGCCACGTCGCGGTGATCGGTGCCTGTGAGGGCGAAGCCGCCCTGACTCGCGGACTGGGTGCTGACCCGGCAGGCCGAGCTGGAGGACGTCGTGGGCGCGCCGGTCGGGTCACTCACCTGGCTCGCCAGCGACATCGCACCGGTCGGGCACTTCGCCGACGGCACTCTGCGCACCGCGCCGATCGACACCGCGCTGTGGGTGCTGGTCGCGGTCGGCACGCGGTTCAGTCAGTGCGCCACCACGTCCGCGATCGTCAACATGATCAACGGCGCCGAGCTGCCGTACGTCACCATCGCCGTCGACGAGCCGGAGAACAACGTCAGGAGCCGGACGCCTGGACGCGGCGACCCGGAGCTCGTCCGCCGTGGCAGCGCGAGAACGACGCAATGGCCGGGAGGCCTGTTCCGCGCCCAGCTGTTCGACGAGCTCGGCGGAAGGGGCCACGGGTGACCGACCTCTGGGACCGGCTGTTCGCCGCCTACCACTCCGGCGACGAGCGGACGTTCATCGACCTGTGCCGGACGCGGGCCGCGACCGCGGTGCGCGAGTTCTCGGGGTGGGCGGTCGTCCCCGTCGAGATCCGCCACGATCCACAGGCTGTCGACGCCTACGCCCGCGTCCTGCTGGGCGCGGCCCAGGTGCTGGAGGCGCTCGGTCACCCTGAGCCGATGAACCGGCTCAACCCGCAGGGCGCGGCGAACCCGATCAACGCCTGGAACTACGCCTACCGGCGAGCTCAACAGCTCAACGAAGCCGGTGAGCACGCGGCGAGCACCGCGGAGCTGCGGTCACTGCTGGCTGACCTGGACGGCGCGACGGGGCCGGGGGTGGACGAGATCCTGGCCAAGATCTCCGGTCTGCTCGGCGCCAACGCGCAGCGCCTCGGCCGGCTCGACGAGGCGCTCGGCCACACCCTCGACGCGCTGCGCCGCTGCCGGGAGCTCGGCGACCTCGAAGGCGTCTGGATCTACACCGAGAACGCCGAGACCCTGTCCGTCGCCACTGAGATCGCCGGCAACACCCGGTCGGGCCGTGACCTGGCGCACACGCGCGACCGGCTCGCGTTCGCCCAGGACCTCAGCGACAGCAGGCTTTACCAGGCGAGCAACGAGGTTCTGCACGAGCTGCTCGCCACGGTGGACGGCACGGAGGGCGCGCGCTACCTCGGCAAGATCCACGGGTTGCTCGGGCTCAACCACTTCCAGCTGGGAGACTTGAACGCGGCGCAGTGGTGCACGGAACAGGCGCTGGCCCGGTGCCAGGAGCGGCAGGACTACGCGGGCGAACGGATCTACGCCGCGAACCTCGCCGAGATCCGGCGTTCACGCCAGCGAGCCGAGTAGCTCCGCCCAGGCCTCCCCGACCTCGTCCGCCGTCCACTCCAGCGCAGGCTCGGCGACCGTGACCTCGGTCTTGGAGAGCTGACCGTCCCGCCAGAACGAGCCGAGGAACTTGCCGCTCACCTCGGTCAGCCTGGCCGGGTCGCCCGGAAGGTGCAGCGAGAACTGGTGGGTGTGCGGCTCCGGCAGTCCCATCGCGGCCGCCACGACCTTGGCGTGCTCGACGTAGGCGCCCAACCGGGGCAGCACGGTGTCCAAGCCGTGCAGAGCCGACAACGCCGCGGGCCACTGCTGGAACAGCATGCCGCCGTACCGGTGCCGCCAGACCCGTGCCTGGTCGACGAAGTCCTGGGTGCCGGCGAGCGCCGCGCCGGAGATGCCCTCCAGCGACTTGTAGAACGACACGTAGATCGAGTCGAAGAGCCCCGCGATCTCCTCCAGAGGCTTGCCCAGGCCGAAAGTGCTCTCCCACAGGCGTGCGCCGTCGAGGTGCACGACCGCGTCCCGTTCACGTGCCAGATCCACGATCGAGGTCAGCTCGTCCCAGGTCGGCAGGATGAAGCCGGCCTCGCGGTCCGGCACCTCCAGCAGCAGCGTCCCGAACGGTTCCGGGCAGGACGCGACCTCCGAGTTGCGAACCTTGATCGGGCGGAGACCGGACAGCACGGTCAGCGCGTCGTCCTCGTGATGCAAAGGGTGCGCCTGCGGGTGCATCGCCACGATCGGGTTGTGCGTGCGGTCGGCCCAGCACCTCAGTGCGATCTGCTGCGCCATGGTCCCGGTCGGCACGAAGAGCGCCGCCTCGGTGCCGAGCAGCTGCGCCACCCGCGTCTCCAGCGCGCCCACCGGGCCGCCGTCGCCGTAGCGGTCGGGGTCGACGTCCGGCATGGGGCCGAGCATCTCCAGCAGCGACTTCTTCCGGACGCCCGAGAGCTGACGGTTCATCACCCGGGCATCAAACCTCAGCCGCGAGCGTGTCCGCGAGCGAGATAACACCTTCCCGGACGTCGGCCGCGGTCATGCCCTGGTCGAGCAGGAACGCGATGTGCTCGCCCCTCAGCACAGCCAGGACGGTGTGCGCCTTGAAGGTCGAGCCGACCAGCCTGGCCAGCCGGTCGACAGTGATCTGGAAGTTGCCCTCGCAGCTGCGGACAGAAGTTCTCTCGATGGCTATGACCAGCGGCAACGACGCCAGCACGTGGTCGAACAGCGTGCCGGCGAACTCACCGGCGGTGCGGCACTCCAACGACGCCACCTGGATCCACGACGCGGCCGTCTCGTCGACGACGGCCTGGATCAGGCCCGCCTTGTCGCCGAACCGCCGGAACACGGTGCCCTTTCCGACACCTGCCGCGGCCGCGACGTCGTCGATCGAGACGGCCTCGATGCCCCGCTCGCGGATCAGCTCGGTGGCGGCGGCCAGGATCGCGGCTCGGTTGCGGGCGGCGTCGGCGCGTTCCACGTGGCTCTCCCTTGACATAAGCGGACCATCGGTCCGTACAGTAGCAGCCGGACTGACGGTCCGCTTACTGGGAGGCAATGATGAAGGCAGTGCGGTTCCACGAGTTCGGCGAGCCCGAGGTGCTCAGGGTCGAGGAGGTGCCGGACCCGGCCGGCGACACGCTCGTCGACGTCACCGCGATCGGCCTCAACTACGGCGAGACGGTCATCCGACGGGGCAAGGGACGTGAGCTGTTCCCGTGGTATCCGGGTCCGGAGCTACCCGCGATCCTCGGCTCGGAAGTCGTCGGCACCACGAGAGACGGCCGCCGGGTCATGGGCGTGCCACGCGACGGCGCGTACGCCACCAAGGCCGTCCTCGAGAACCCGATCGACGTGCCCGACGGTGCGAGCGACCACGAGGCGCTCGCCCTTCTCCTGCAAGGCACCACCGCGGTCGCCGCGGCCAAGGCCGCCCGCATCCAGCCGGGTGACCGGGTGCTGGTCGAGGCGGCGTCCGGCGGCGTCGGCACCCTGCTAGTGCAGCTAGCGGAACGAGTGGGCGCGACCGTGCTCGCGGCGTCCAGCAAGGGCGGCATCGGCTACGACTGGGACGATCTGGAACCGGTGGACGTCGTGTTCGAGTCCATCGGCGGCGTGGTCGGGAAACGGGCGTTCGAGCTGCTCAAGGACGGCGTGGGCCGCATGGTCGTGTTCGGGTACGCCAGCGGCGAGCCGCTGGACGTTACGGCGAGCGACATCTTCCGCAAGGGCGTCGCGGTCATGGGTCTCCCCCGCAACACCACGCCGGAGGAAGTGCTCGGTCTGAACCTCGAGCCGGTGCTCGGTGAGGTCTACCGGCTCGACGAGATCGCCGAGGCGCACAAAGCACTCGAAGCCCGCACCACGAAGGGCAAGCTCATCGCGCGACCGTGACCGATCGGGGCGCGCGGAACGACAGCAGCTGAAGCCACTCGGGCTCCCCGCCCACCAGCCGCAGCGTGGGCTCGTGCTCGGCAACGGTGCGCAGCACCACCGCGGCCTCCAGCCGGGCCAGCCCGGCGCCTAGGCAGAAATGGCGGCCATAACCGAAGGCCAGATGCCGAGGGTCGCTTTCCTTGCCGCTCAACAACAACACGAGCTCAGCACCAGCAGGAACCCGAACGCCGGACAGAACGACCTCACGAGCAGTCAGCCGCCGCCACGTCACGACCGGGGTGGCAACGCGCAGCACGTCCTCCACGAACGACTCAGCCACGCCGGGCTCGACCAGACGCGCCCACAACGCGCGGTCCTGCAACGCGCGACGCAACGCCGTGGACAACAACTGAGTCGTCGTCTCCTGGCCGGCGATCAGCAGGAAGTAGCAGAGACCGGCGGAGTCCTCAGCGGACACACCGGCGTCCATCAAGGCGCAGAACAGCTCGCCGTCCCGCGCGTGATAGCGCTTGATCAGCCACTGGTGGAAGTCGCCGACGTCGTCGACCAGCTCCAGCTGGCGTTCGCGGGAGATGTTGCCCCAGAAGAACTCCAGCGATCCCGAGCTCCACCGCTTCAGCGTCGGGATGTCGACGTTCTGCAGGCCGAGCAGTTCCATCAGCACGATCGCCGGCAGGTCCCACGCCAGGTCGCGCAGGAGATCTGAGCCACCAAGCCGTTCCAAAACGAGTGAACGGATGCGAGGCTCCGCGGCGGCGACACGGGCGGGCGTGAAGAACGACGCGACGAGGCGCCGCAGACCGGCGTGCGACGCAGACCCGTTGTTCGCCAAGGTCGGCGGCAACGAGAAGCGGGCCCTGACCAGGGCGCGCAACGCGGCGGGAGCGACCGGGGTGACCGCGGTCAGGGCGTTGTCAGGCAAGAAGGTGACCGGATCTGCCAGCACGGCGCGCACGTCGTCGTAGTCCGACACCACCCAGCGGCCGTCGCAGAACTGCACCGGCGAGGTGAGTTCGGCACGCGTGAAGGTGAACAGGTCCACGAGCGGCACGCTAGTCGGCGGATGGGAGACTCTGGCGGTGACCGTGAGCACAACTGAGGCGATTTCCACTGGTGGTGAGTCGACGTTCGACTGGATCGACGTCCGCTCCCAAGCGCGCGCCAAGGCGGGTCTGACCCGGCGCGTGAGGCCGCG
The DNA here is from genome assembly GCF_012184385.1 of Lentzea indica. Taxonomy (GTDB): domain Bacteria; phylum Actinomycetota; class Actinomycetes; order Mycobacteriales; family Pseudonocardiaceae; genus Lentzea; species Lentzea indica. The sequence continues at coordinate 39,649 of NZ_VSRL01000043.1, read as the reverse complement.
CACCGCGGACTCGACGGATCTCGACCTCGCCAGCAACGACTACCTCGGGCTCGCCAAGGACAAGCGCGTCGCGGGTGCCGCGGCCGCCGCCACGCTGAAGTGGGGCGCAGGCTCCACGGGGTCGCGCCTGGTCACGGGTTCGACGGAGCTGCACGCCGAGCTGGAGTTCGAGCTCGCGAACTTCTGCGGTTCGCAGTCGGCACTGGTGTTCAGCAGCGGTTACGCGGCGAACCTCGGCGCGCTCACGGCGCTCACCGGTCCTGGCACGGCGATCGTGGCCGACCAGCACATCCACGCGAGCCTGATCGACGGCACCCGCCTGTCCAAGGCGGACGTCGTCGTCACGGACCACTGTGACGTCGGCAAGGTCCGGCACGCGCTGGAGACCCGCGGCAAGCGGCGCGCGATCGTCGTCACGGACTCGGTCTTCAGCGTCGACGGCGACATCGCACCGCTCAACGAACTGCACGAGGCCTGCCGCGCGACCGGTGCCGCGCTGGTCGTCGACGACGCGCACGGCCTCGGTGTCGTCGGACCCGGCGGCCGCGGAGCCGTGGCCGAGGCGGGGATCATCAAGGCACCGGACGTGATCACCACGCTGACGCTGAGCAAGTCGCTAGGCGCGCAGGGCGGCGCGGTGCTCGGCCCCAGCCGGGTGATCAAGCACCTGATCGACACCGCCCGCACGTTCATCTTCGACACCGGTCTCGCGCCGAGCAGCGCGGCGGCGGCCCTCGCGGCGATCAAGATCCTGCGCGAGGAGCCGGACCGCCCCGAGCGCGCGCTGACCGTCGCCCACGACCTGAGCAACCGCTTGAAGGAAGCCGGATTCCAGGCCAGCACGCCGACGGCCGCCGTGGTCAGCGTGCGTGCACCCAGTCCGGAACAGGCGTTCCAGTGGGCGGAGAACTGTCGCACGAACGGCGTGATCGTCGGCTGCTTCCGGCCGCCGTCGGTACCGGACCAGATCAGCAGGCTGCGGCTCACCGCGCGCGCCGACCTGTCCGAGGCCGACATCGAGCGCGCGGTGCGCGTGATCAGGGAGTGCGCCGCATCCGCAGGTGTGGAATCCCGTCGTCGATGAACTCCGCACCCTCCGGCACGAAGCCGAACGACGCGTAGAAATCCACGACGTACGTCTGTGCGTCCAACACGCACGGCGCGCTGCCGACGTCCACCAAGGCCGCCTGTACGAGGCGGCGGCTGAAGCCACGGCCACGAGCCATGCGCGCGGTGACGACGCGTCCGATGCGGAACGTGCCGTCGAGCTCCTCGAGGAGCCGCAGGTACGCGAGCGGGTCGTGCGATCCGTCAGCTTCCAGCCAGAAGTGCCGCGTTCCCTGTTCGAGATCGCGGCCGTCCAGGTCGGAGTACACGGAGTTCTGCTCGACGACGAAGACGTCCTGGCGCAGCCGCAGAATCGCGTAGAGCTGGGCCGGACACAGGTCGAGTCCCCACTGCCTGCGCAGGGTGGCGGGATACGGTGTGGTTCGCACCGGCCCTTGGATATCAGAAGCCCAGCGTCGACCGGTAGTGAGCCAGCCGGGTGTAGACACCAGGTTCATCGGCCCGCGCGCACCCGCGTCCGAACGACACGACGCCCGCGAGCCTGCCCCGCACGACCAGCGGCCCGCCCGAATCGCCGGTGCACGCGTCGCGGCCACCGCGCCCGGCGCACAGCATCGCGCCCGGCCGGAAGTCCGGTTCCTTCGCACGGCACTCGTCGTCGGACAGGATCGGCACCGTCACCTTGCGCAGCGTCATGGCGGGCGGGAAGTTCTCGGCGGTGCGGCCCCACCCGAGCACGACACCGTCGTCGCCGACCTCGCCGAGCGCGATCGTCCGATACGGCAGCGAACCGGCCAGCGTCAGGACCGCCACGTCGTCGCCCATGGTGACCTCGCGGTACTCGGGATGCCGCCACACGCTCGCCACCGCCGACTCGATGCCGTCGCCCTTGACCCGCAGGTCCGTGCGGCCGGCGACCACGCGCAACTGCTCGGCAGGGCGCTGGTTCTTGCCCAGCACGCCCTTCAGCGTCGCGCAGTGCGCGGCCGTCATGACCTTGTCCGGAGCGACGAGCGCGCCACCGCAGATCAGCTGGCCGTCCGTGGTGGTGATCGCCACAACCCACGGCGTGTCCGACACCCGCGCGGGTGTCCCCCCAACGATCGCATCGGCCGTCGACGTACCGCTGACCAGCGCGATCACCGCCACGAGCACGGCAAGCCGCTTACCTCTCACGGACCACTCCTCGTTGCGCCAGGTGGACGATTGGTCACCAACGGTAGCGATGACGCTAGGACGGCGTCAAAACCGGAGATTCTCGTGTTAGTGTCCCGTTAGACCGGAGATTTTGCGGTCAGTGGCACAGATCACGGGGGTATGTACGGTGTTGTTCGACTTCGGCCAGGTTCCAGCCTTTCTCATCGCGTGCGCGGTCGTCATCGTGACCCCCGGTGTTGACGCGTTCTTGTTGTTGCGCACGTCGTTGCGCTCCGGCACCCGTGCCGGACTGCTGGCGCTGACGGGCATCCACTCCGCCGCGGCGGTCCAGGTGGCGCTGGTGATCTCGGGCCTCGGTGTGGTGCTTGCGCAGTACCCGATGGTGCTCACGGCACTGCGCTGGATCGGCGCCGCCTACCTGCTCTACCTCGCGGTTTCCATCACGCGCGGCCTCATCAGGCGCACCGGCGGCGAGCCGGAGGAGGTCATGAGCGACCGGCCGTTCCGCCAGGGCTTCCTGACCAACATCACGAACCCGAAGATGATCCTGTTCTCGCTCGCGTTCCTGCCACAGTTCATCGGATCGGGTGAACCGGCACCGCAACTCGCGATGCTGGCCGTGCTGTTCCTCGGACTCGCCGCCGTGTGGGAGCTGATGATCGTGCTGGCGGCTTCCCGCGTGGCCGGGCGGCTGCGCCGGCCTGGTGTGACGACCGCGCTCGACGCTGTCTGCGCGGCCGTCTTCCTCACCATGTCAGTCGGGCTCGTGGTGTGAGCCTCACGCGAGGTGGAGGTACCACCTCTGCAACTGCGGGTCCTTGCCGAAGGGATCCTTCTCGAACAACTGCACGCTGGGGGAGCCGGGCGTGAGGTAAGTGCCCTTGCCCACGTTGCGGATCAGGTGACCGCCGAACAGGTCCGGCCCTTCAAGCCGCCACTGCTGCGACGGGTCGGCCGTGGCGCAGTCCCCGAGCAGATCGGCGTCGAGCCTCGACCCCGGCTTGGGGCGCAGGCAGACGTCCGCCGCCCGCAACTGGAACGCACCGCCGCCGAGCTCGACCCGCTGGAACACCGAACCGGGACATGCGCCCATGCCTGCGCCACTGACACAGGTGTCGGTCAGGTCGACGCTCCACCACCTCGAGTTCTCCAGCGTCACCAGAGCACCGGTGGTGTCCGGCAGCGGCGGCACGCCGCCGATCTCGGTCACCACCCACCGCTGGTGGTCACTGTCCTGCGGCTCGTTCGGGATGATCTTGAGGTCGAGCATGTCGTAGAGCGACGTGTCGGCGTACGCGGGCCACGAGACGGCCAGCTTCAGCTTCGTCGCTCCTGACGCGTCCTGCGCCAGTTCCCAGCGCTGGTACTTGTCGGTCTCGTCGCAACTGTCGGTGATCAGGGAGTGCTCCCCGTCGACGCACCACCGGTCAGCGATGTTGCGCAGGAAGAACTGCCCGTTCGGCAGGCCGACCTTCTCCCACCGCTGGTTCGCGGCGCCGGTGCAGTCGGCCATCTCGACCTGGAAGTAGTCGTTCTTGCCGGCCGTCATGCACTGGCCGCGTGCCACGTTCTTCAGCTCGATGATCGTGTTCCCTGCGGGCTCCGCGCTCGCGGGAACGGTGGTCATTGCCCCCAGGGTGACCGCGGCCGCGATGGCGGCGGCGACACCCAATGATCTTCCAGTCATGCCTCTGCACGCTACGGATCTACGATCGGCTTCGTGGCGGATCGACTGCAGTTGCTGCGAGACGCGCTGGCCGCTCACCCCGGCGAGCCGGTGCCGTTCGACGCGCTGGTCGCCGAGGTGTGGCCTGGCGAGCCGCCGATGCATCCGCGCGGAGCGTTGCGCACGCTGGTCAGCAGGCTGCGCGCCACCGAGCAGGTGATCACCGAACCGACCGGGTACCGGCTCGTGCCACGACCGCCGGCGCCGTGCCAGCTGCCGTCCGATCTGCCGGATTTCGTTGGCAGAAAAGAAGAAATCGCCAGACTTGAGCTGATCGACGCGCCGGTGCGGGCGATCACGGGACTCCCCGGCGTGGGCAAGACCGTGCTCGCGATCAGGGAGGCTCACCGGCTGCGGCACCAGTTCCCGGACGGGCAGCTGTACGTCAACCTGCGCGGCTACTCCACCGGGCCGTCGATGACGGTCGAGCAGACGCTGGCGCGGTTCGTGAAGGCGCTCGGCGGCGGACCGAACGACGACTACCGGGAACTGCTGCGCCACCGGCGGGTGCTCGTCGTGCTCGACAACGCGACGGCCGAGGTGATCGCGCCGCTGCTGCCCGCCACGCCCGGCTGTGCCGCGTTGATCACGAGCCGCCACGACCTGCCGCAGTTCGCGCAGGTGAGGCTGGGCGTGCTGGCAGAGCAGGAGGCACACGAGCTGCTCAAGGGCATGCGCGTCGACGGGGACACGAGCGAGCTGATCAGGCTGTGCGGGCGGCTGCCGCTGGCGTTGCGGATCGCCGGCGCGAACCTCGCCGGGCGCCATCTGCCCGACTACGTCGAGGAGCTGCGGGAACACCGGCTCGAAGCGTTGGAGATCGAGGACGACGACACGGCCGTGCAGGCGACGTTCGACCTCTCGTACCGGAAGCTGTCCCAGCGGGCGCGGCGGACGTTCGACTTCCTGGGCGCCGTGCCCGGCCCGGACATCCCGCAGGACTTGGCCGGAGACGCGATCGACGAGCTGGTCGCGGCCAACCTGGTGCAGCAGAACAACGACCGCTATCAGTTGCACGACCTCCTACGCCTGTATGCCCACGCACGGGCGACCGACGAGGACAGGCGTGAGGTCTTCGAGTGGTACCTCAGGCGCGCGGACGGCGCCGAGGCCGAGCTGAAGGTCGGGTTCACCCGCCTGCTGCCGGCGGCGCCGGACAGCGTCCCGTTCACCGACCGCGGAGAAGCGATGGCGTGGTTCGAGGCGGAACGGCTCAACCTCGTCGCGCTCGCCGAGGAACACCCCGACGCCGCCCTGGTCACGGCCATGCGGCCGTACCTGCTGCTCACCGGCCAGTACGCCGACCTGCGCACGATCGCGCGTGCCGCGTTGGACAGCGGTGAGACCGGGCAGCGGGCGGCGGCCATGCGGGTGTGCCTCGCCTACCTCGACTGGCGCTTCGGGGAGCACCGGACGGCGATCGAGCAAAGCCACCAGGCGATCGCCGAGTACCGCGCCGCAGGCTCGCAGGCCCAGCAAGCCACCGCGCTGAACATCCTCGCCGGGATCTACCACGACATCGGCGAGCTCGGCCTCGCCCGCGACCACCTCGCCTCGGCGATCGCGATCTACGGGCCGAACGACATGCGGTCGCAGCTCATCGGCGGCCTCGGCAACCTCGGGCTGGTGGAGCTGGAGCTCGGCCGGCTGTCGTCAGCGGAGGACGCCCTGCGCCGGTCCGTGCGGCTGGCCGCGGAGATCGACGACTGGCAGCACCTCGCGAACGGCCTCAACAACCTCGGCGTGGTGCTGGCGGCACAGCGCCGGCACGAGGACGCGGAGGAGGCGTTCCGCGGCGCATTGGAGCTGTCGAACAAGCACGGACTGCGGCCGATCGAGATGTCCGCGCGGGTCGAGTACGCGGAGCTGCTCATCGCGGCCGGCAGGCGAGAGGAGGCACGGGAACACGCGGAACGCGCGCTCGAACTGGCAGGAGACGACGACCTGTTCATCGAGGTCGACGCCTGCCTCGTGCTCGCGGAAGTGAACCGCTCGGTCGCCGAGTACGACGAGGTGCTGCGACGCGCTGCCGACGCCGAGTTCCGCATCATCGAGGTACGTGCACTCGCGGGCAAAGCCGCGCTGGTACAGGACGAAGCGTTGTACGACAAGGCGATCGAACGCGCGGAAAGCGCGGGCCTTCGCTACCGGGCCGACCTGATCAAAGAACTCAGGTCAGGTACGTCATGACGCGCGTGTAGACGCCAGGCGTGTTGGGCCGCGCACACCCGATGCCCCACGACACGATCCCGGCGAGCCTGCCGTCGACCACGAACGGGCCACCGGAGTCGTCGACGCACGAGTCGACGCCGCCCTCCGGATATCCCGCGCAGAACATGGCCTGCGCATCGAAACGCGCATAGGCCGCAGCGCACTGCTCATCCGCCATGATCGGGATGGATGCCTTGTGCAGCAACGGACTCTTGTTCGTGTCGTTCTCCGCCTGCCGCCCCCAGCCGTACACGACACCGACGTTGCCACCCGCGTACACACCGGCGGTGGCGGCGACCGGCAACGGCGCGTACGGCATGGGCTCGGCGAGCGTGAGCAACGCGATGTCCTTGCCGCGTGATGGAGTCGAGTACCCCTCCACGACCTGGTACTTCGCGACGACCGACGTGGAACCGCCGTCGGTGCGCAGGTCGAGCCGCCCACCGACGACGCTGATCGAGCCGGGCGCACGGCCGTAGACGCAGTGCGCCGCGGTGGCCACCAGCTTGGAGCCGACGAGCGCGCCACCGCAGAACTGGTAGCCCGACGACAGCGTCAGAGCGACCATCCACGGTGCCTCGTCGGGGTTGTCCACCACCACACCGCCAACGATTCTGGGCTCGGCGTGAGCCGGGGTCACCGTGATCACGATCAGAGCCAGGAGCGCTGCCAGCAGACGCATGAACCCACTGAAGCCAGGGGTCTACGGGTCGACAACTCCAGTCGGCAAAGCATCCACGACCGGGTGAAGGTCCTTCGCGTACCGGGCGATCCGGACGTACACGCCTGGCTTGCCCTTGCGCGCGCAGCCCTCGCCCCACGACGTGACGCCGACGAGCTTGCCCTCCACGACGATCGGGCCGCCGGAGTCGCCCTGGCAGGTGTCGATCTTGCCGCCCTCGTAGCCCGCGCAGAACATGTCCGTCTTCACGAACTGCGGATACGTCTCGGCGCAGAAGTCGTCGGGCAGCACCGGCAGGGTGGCCTGCATGAGGTAGCGCGACGTCTTGCCGTTCTCACTCGTGCGTCCCCAGCCGAGCGCACGCAGCTGCGTGCCGGGTTGATAAAGCGCCCGATCGGTCAGTTCGGCGAAGGGCAGCGGCGTGTACGGCAGCGCCTTCTTCAGGGTCAGGACCGCCACGTCCTCGCCCTCGTCGGCGGCGACGTACTGCTTGTGGATCCAGATGTCCGCCGGCGTCACCGACACCCCGGCCTCGCGGTCCTGCTTGTCCTCGCGACCGGCGACGACCCGCAGCTCACTTGGCGAGCGGCTGAGCGCGCAGTGCGCCGCGGTGAGCACCTTCGTCGGCGCGACGATGGTGCCACCGCAGAACTGAGCTCCGCGGGCGTCGGTGAGGTGGACTGCCCACGGGTTGGCCTCGATGGAGGCCCGCTCGCCGCCGACGACCTGCACGTCGGCGGCGGCCACAGTCGTACAAGGCAGGCAGCACGTCACGATCGCCACCGCCGACACCAGGAGTCGCCTCATGACTCCAGATGGTAGCTACTCCGCTGCTCCATTCGGAGCAACCTTGCTCCAGACCTTGCCCGCGGCACCCATGACGGCCTCGCCGATGTCGTTGATCGTCTTGATCAACGGGTCGGCGGAGGTGCTCATGGACTCCTTGTAGGAACGGGCGGCGGACTTCACGTCGTCCGTGAGGTTGTTCGCCGGACGGTCGTCCTCGCGGCGGGCGTACGTGCCGGTCAGGATCTCGCGGTACTCCTCGCTCGCCGACCAGCGCTGCAGCTCGGCTGCCCGCACCACGACCAGCGGGTGCGAGCGCTCCTCGGTGTGCAGGAGCTTGAGGATGCTGTCGCGGATGTCCTCGACCTCCTCGTACTCCTTCGCCTGGGCGAGGAACTCGGCGATGTCGACCTGGCCGCCGAGGTCGCCCGCGAGCGCGACGTGCGCCCGCAACGCGGCCTGCGGGTCCTGGCAGCCAGCAGGCCGGCCCGGTCGCAGGACAACTCGGTCTTGCGCTGCCACTCGCGCAACGCCGCGATGACCGCGCGCATGGCCAGCGCACCGGCCGGCACCCACGCGAACGACTGCTGGATGCCGATGAGGCGCCGCAGCAGCGTGTTGTAGAGCGCGTGGCCCGACATCACGTGGCCCATCTCGTGGCCGATGACGAACCGGAGGCTCTCGTTGTCCAGCAGGTCCACCAGGCCGGTGGTCAGCACGATGAACGGCGTGTCGATGCCGCTCGTCCACGCCGCCTCGACCGGGTGCCGCTGCACGTAGAGCTCGGGCACCGTGTCGAGGTCGAACGTCGCGGCGACCTCGTTGCGGATGCGGTCGAGCTGCGGGTACTGCTTCGGGCCGACTCGCACGGAGGAAGCCACCTGCAGCAGGCGCTCACCCCGTTCGGAGAAGGCCGCCGCGACCGCCTTGAGGATCGGTGCCACGGCGGGCACCGCCCTCAGCACCGCAAGGGCGCCTCGGTCGGCAGGATGCTCATAGGCGCGCGGGCTGATGCCCATGAAACGCACCCTCGATGACTGCTCAATATCCCCCGTCACACCCCCAGGTTAGACACGATCCGGACAAGCCTGCACGGAATCGGCGCCGGATGGTTGCAAACTGGCGCGGTGAGCGACGAAGACACCACCGTTCTGCCGTTGCGCGGCGGGGCCTCAGCGACCCTGGTCCGCCGCCGTGCCGCAGCCAACGACCGCGGCGCGATCCTCTACGTGCACGGCTTCGCGGATTACTTCTTCCAGGAGCACGTTGCCGATCACTACACCGCCCAGGGCTACGACTTCTACGCAGTCGACCTGCGCGGATACGGCCGATCGTTGCGCGACGGCGAGCTGCCGAACTACACGACCGACATGGCCGTGTACTTCGAGGAGATCGACGCGGCGATCGCCAAGATTCGCGAAGAGCATTCGCGTGTGGTGCTCATGGGTCACTCGACCGGTGGGCTCACCACGTCGCTGTGGGCGCACGAACGGCGCGCCGGCGAGTTGATCGACGCGCTGGTGCTGAACAGCCCGTGGCTGGACGTCGTCGAGCCGCCGTTCGTGCGCCAGGTGGTGAAGCTGATCGGGCGGATCGCGCCGAAGGTGAAGGTCCGCGCGAACCTCGGTGAGGCGTACGGGGCGGCGATCCACAGCTCGCGCAACGGCGAGTGGGACTTCGACCTGAAGTGGAAGCCGCTCGCGGGCTTTCCCGTGCTGGCCGGGTGGATCCGGGCGATCCTCGTGGCGCAGGAGAAGGTCCACAATGGTCTCGACGTGCGCGTGCCGGTGCTGGTCATGCACTCCGACAGGAGCATGCTGAACGCCCGCGAGTGGAGCGAGGACGTTTCCAAGGCGGACGCGGTGCTGGACGTCGAGGGAATGAGGAAGTGGGGTCCGAAGATCGGACCTTCCGTCAAGGTCGTGGAGATCAAGGCAGGAATGCACGATCTGTTCCTGTCGCCTGAGCCAGTGCGTGCGGCGGCTCTCGCAGAGGTGGACGAGTTCCTGAAAACAGCTTGACCTCGACAGAGGTCGAGGTTCGAGACTGGTCGTCATGAACATCGACTTCAACGCCTGGTACGCGCTCGAAAGCGCGATGCAGGACGAGAAAAACCGTCGCGTGAGCCGGGCGACGTTGAAGCGTGTCGCCCGGTTCGCACGCCCGCAGCGGCGTGCTGTGTACGCGCTGCTCGCGACCAGTGCAGTCGCGGCGGTGCTCGGGGTGGCCAGCCCGGTGCTGGCAGGACGCGTCGTCGACACCATCATCGGCGGCCGTGACTTCGGGCTGGTCGTGTGGCTCGCGATCGCGATCGCCGGTGTGGCGGTGCTGGAAGCCGGTTTCTCGCTGGCAGAGCGGTGGCAGTCGTCGCGGGTCGGCGAGGACCTCATCCTGCGGCTGCGGCAGGCCGTCTTCGACCACGTGCAACGGATGCCGATCGCGTTCTTCACCCGAACTCGCACCGGCGCGCTGGTGTCGCGGCTGAACAACGACGTGATCGCGGCGCAGCGGGCGTTCTCCGAGACGATCTCCGGTGTCGTCACGAACGTGATCGCGCTGATCCTGACCCTGGCCGTGATGCTGACGCTGTCGTGGCAGGTCACGGTGCTGGCGATGGTGCTGCTGCCGATCTTCCTGATCCCGGCGCGGCGCATGGGCAAGCGCCTCGCGTCGATGCATCGCGAGGCGGCGAACCTCGACTCGGCGATGACGACCCAGATGACCGAGCGGTTCTCGGCGCCGGGCGCGACGTTGATCAAGCTGTTCGGCCGGCCTTCCCTGGAAAGCGCCGAGTTCGGGACACGGGCGCGGCGGGTGCGCGACATCGGCGTGCGGACCGCGGTGGCGCAGTGGCTGTTCCTCGTGGCGTTGACCCTGGTGTCCTCGCTGGCGTTGGCGCTGGTCTACGGGTTGGGCGGGTACTTCGCGTTCGCCGGGAAGATGGCGCCGGGCACGATCGTGACGCTGGCGCTGCTGCTGACCAGGCTGTACGCGCCGTTGACGGCGTTGGCCGGGGCACGGGTGGACGTGATGACCGCGCTGGTGTCGTTCGAGCGGGTCTTCGAGGTGCTGGACCTGCCGCCGTTGATCAAGGAGAAGGCCTCACCCGTCTCCGTGCCGGACGGGCCGGTCTCCGTCGAGTTCTCGGACGTGAAGTTCGCCTACCCGTCGGCGGACAAGGTGTCGCTGGCCTCGCTGGAGGAAGTCGCGTCGCTCGACACCCGTGGCGGAGATGAGATCCTCGGCGGGATCTCGTTCGTCGCCGAGCCGGGTTCGCTGATCGCGCTGGTCGGCGCGTCGGGCGCGGGCAAGTCAACGATCGCGTCGCTGGTGCCACGTCTGTACGACGTGGATTCCGGGTCGGTGCGTTTGTCCGATGTGGACGTTCGCGACCTGTCGTTCGACTCGATCCGCGAGACCGTGGGCATGGTGACGCAGGACGGGCACCTGTTCCACGAGTCGATCGGCGCGAACCTCCGCCTGGCGGCTCCCGCGGCCACGGACGAGGAACTGTGGGACGCGTTGACGCGGGCCAGGCTGGCGGATCTGGTGTCGTCGCTGCCGGATCAGCTCGACACCGTGGTGGGCGAGCGCGGCTACCGATTGTCCGGCGGTGAACGACAGCGTCTGACCATCGCACGGTTGCTGCTGGCCAAGCCGCGCGTGGTGATCCTCGACGAGGCGACCGCGCACCTGGACTCGCGGTCGGAGGCGGCGGTGCAGGAGGCGTTGGTCGAGGCCCTCGCGGGCCGGACGTCGCTGGTGATCGCGCACCGGCTGTCGACGATCAGGGCTGCGGACCAGATCCTGGTCGTCGACAAGGGGCAGATCGTCGAACGTGGTACGCATGAGGCGTTGCTGGCGCTGGAAGGCCACTACGCCAAGTTGTACCGCACGCAGTTCAGCGAAGAGCCGATCGGAGCGCCGTGAGCATTCCCTCGCCTGACAACCTCTACCCGCTGCCGGACATCGCGCGCACGGTGCTGCTCAAGCCGTTGGTGAAGAACCCGCAGATCGAGATCGGCGAGTACACCTACTACGACGACCCGCATCACGCTGAAGAGTTCGAGCAGCGCAACGTGCTCTACAACTTCGGCGCGGAGAAGCTGGTCATCGGCCGGTACTGCGCACTGGCGGAGGGCGTCAGGTTCATCATGTCCGGCGGCAACCACCGCACCGACGGCGTGTCGACGTTCCCGTTCACGATCTTCGGCGGGCTGTGGGGCGAGAAGACGCTCGACATCGCTCTCGGTGCGCCTTCTCGCGGGGACACGGTGGTGGGCAACGACGTCTGGATCGGGTACCAAGCGTTGATCATGCCCGGGGTGCACATCGGCAACGGCGCGATCATCGCCTCCGGTTCGGTGGTCGTGTCGGACGTGCCGGCGTACGGCGTGGTCGGCGGAAACCCCGCCAAGGTGCTGAAGAAGCGGTACAGCGACCCGGAAATCGAGCTGCTGGAACGGATCGCGTGGTGGGACTGGCCGGTGGAGAAGGTCACCGAGCACGTCCGCCTGATCATGGCTGGGACGCCTGCGGAGCTGGCCGAGGTGGCGTGAAGGATCATCACTCGACCAGACGCACGGTCGCGCTCTCTCCGTGGTGGACGGATCCGGACAGGAGGCGATCGCTGCCGACATCCAGTTGCGCGCCGTCGACCTCGACCCGTGTTCCATCGTTCCTGCCCTGCCTGATCTCGCAGTCCAGGAACACCGCGCCGGTCGAGGAGACGACCACGACCGGCTCCGGGCCGCCGACGAACCGGCACCGCTCGTAGCGGCCGCCGGCGGCACGCAGGACCACACCGCGCTTGCCTGCTTTGATCTCGCAGTCGCGGAACGTCGGACTCGCGCTGTCGGCGATCTCGACCGTGGCGCCGTCGTTGGTGATGATCTCGCAGCGCTCGATCAGCGCGGTGCCGCCCGCCGTCCTCACGATCAACCCCGGGATGAAGTTCCCGCGGATCCTGATGCCGCGCAACGTTGCCGCCGCGCTCACCACAACCGGGCGGCTGACGGCCAGCTGCACCGTGCCAGGGCCTTCCGCGGCGCGCACCTCCACCGCCCGCCGGATGCGCAGGCCGTCAATGCGGCGGTAGTTGCCGGGGGCGATCTCGATGACGTCCCCGGCGATCGCCTTCTCAACCGCCTGTTTCAACTCCGCGACGTTGCCCACACGCACCAGACGGCCAGGATTCTGGGCCGTGGCATGGATTCCATCCAGGATCCCGTTGCCGGTCGAGTCGCACTCGGTGGTCGTCACCCGCGCCTTCTCATGAAGGTCGAAGCCCTTGCCCCGGTTGTCCTTGGCCAGGCAGCGGGTGAGCCACACCGTGCCCAGAACGACCTGGAAGCCCGCGGACCCGCCACCGACGGCCTGGCATTGTTCGAAGGTGGCCTCGCCGCTGAACACCAGCACGCCTTCACTCCCGGCACCGGTGATCACGCAGGAGGTGAAGCTACCGGTGCCTCCGTGCATGTCGATACCCAGATCGATGGAGTCGGCGATGGTGAGTCCGCTGGCCACGACGGTGCCGTTGTACAACTGCAGACCGTTCTGCGCCCGTTTCACCGTCACATCCGTGATCACGACACGGCCGCGGGCGATGTCGATCGCCGTGTAGGTGGCCCCATCGAAAACGCAGTCACGGAGATCGACGACGCACTCCTCGTGCATCACCTTCACACCGGCCTCAGTCACGGAGCAGCCGACCATGGTCAGCGCGCCGCTCACTATCACAACTGTGCGCACATGGCATTCCCGCAGGGTGACGGAGCTGCCGTTACCGGCGGAGACGCCGTCTCCGGAGAACTCGCATCGCTCGAACACCGCCGCGACATCGTTGGCGACCCATGTCGAGCCGGAGAGGGAGATGCCGCGCACGGTCACGTCAGCGCACAGGCTCAACACCTCGTCATAGTCGTACGTCAGCCGGACGCTGCCCGGTTTTCCGGCCGCGCGGAGCTCCACCGGCTTGTCCAGCACGAGTCCTTCTTCGTACTCGCCTGCCTCGATCTCGATGACGTCCCCGGCGTCCGCGTCGTCGATGGCCGCACCGATGGTGCGGTATCCGTCGCGGCCGACTCTGCGCACCGCCGTTCCCGTGCGTGACAGGGCGGCCGGTTGGACCGGGCGCTGGCCGACGTCGTCCGGCTGGCCGTTGCCGAACGAGCTGCACTCGGTGAGTGTCACCTCGCTGAGCAACGAGAAGCCCTGGCCGGCGTTGTTGTGCGCCACGCACCGCACGAACTCGGCGGCTCCGTCCACCACCAGGAAACCGGCGTGGTCCGCGTCGATCGCCTCGCAGTCCTCGAACCGGGCGCGGCCACCCGTCATCCAGACAGCCGGCCCGTGCGTCCCGGTGAACCGGCACGCCGTGAACCGGCCCTCGCCACCACTGACGAGCACACCTTCCGAGCCGATGCCCGCGATCCTGATCCTGTTGGCGTGCAGCACTCCATCGTCGTCCACCTCCAGCGCGGGCCCACCACCGTCGTGGAACGTCGCGTCCGTGATCACGATCCGCCCGCCGTCACTCGCCCGGACCGATGCGACCGGACCGCCCTCGAAGTCGTTGCTGTGCAACGAGAGCACGGTCCCTCGGTCGACGGCGACAGCCGCGTGCCCACCCTGACGCACGAACCGGCTGTCCACGACACGTGGTTCGGCGCCGGCGGTCGCGATCACCGATTCCAGCGCGGTGTCGGCGAACTCGCACCTCCGGTACTCACCTGCCGCGGACTCGATCCTCAACCCGTGCAGAGCCGGACCGATCCGGCAGGACGACACCTCCGGCCGTGCCCCTGAGCGGACCCGGATCCCGGTGTGGCCGGGAGCACGGACCTCGCAGTCCAGGATTCGCGGCGCCACCGGTCCAGAGACCTCGACTGCCGCAGCACCCCAGGCACAGCCGACGACGGTCAGGTCGCGCACGGTCGCGTCAGCCAGGAGCATCAACGTGTTCCCGGTGCCTGAGGAGAGCGTGACCGTGCCGCGCTCGTTCTTCGGCCGCAGCTCGACCGGCACGTCCACGACGACTTCTCCGTCGTACTCGCCTGGCGCGAGCTCGATCACGTCACCTGGCCGAGCCGACCGCAGCGCCGCCGCCACGTCGGCGAACCCACCCTCGCCGACCAGCAGCACATCAGGCTGTCTTTGCACGGAACGAGAAGCTACATGGCCCCCTCCTCCGTCGAGTTCGGAGCCGCGTTCGACGAAACCAACGGTCGGAGATCGATCAGGTGGCGTCCGAGTGAATTTTCCCGGCGGACGGCGCTGATCGCGCGACCATGAGCACATGGAGTACGACCGCTACTGCGACCTGACCATGCGCGGAGGCACGACCAGCGGTGTCGTGTATCCGCTCGCTGTCGCATCCCTGGCGCGCCACTACGAGTTCAAGCAGATCGGTGGCGCGTCCGCGGGAGCGATCGCGGCGGGGTTCACGGCGGCCGCCGAACGCGGTCGTGCTTCCGGTGGCTTCGAAAAGCTGACACAGTTGATCGACTGGTTCACGTCCGGCACCGGCGCGGACCGCTGGCGGCTGGCGCAGCTGTTCCAGCCCACCGGGAAAACCCGTGCGCTGTACCGGATCGTCGTCGCGACCATGCAGAAGCGCGAGACCACGGGCCGCAGCGCGATCTCGTGCCTGTTCTTCGCGTTGCTGGGCGCCGTCGGGATGCGCGCGAAGTCGGTGCTGGCTCTGATGGCGTCGCTGTGGCTGGGCGGACCGGTGCTGTGGTCGGCCTGGCTGGCGCCGTCGTCGTATCCGGGCTGGCTCGCGGCGTTGGTCGTCGTGCTCGCTTTGGCGTGCGTGGTGATGGTGCTGTGGCCGTTGCGGTCGAGTTTGCCGTGGCCCGCTTGGGTTTTCGTCGCGGTGCCGCTCGTGCTCGGGCTGGCGTTCTCACGGCACTACGCGACGGCGGCGGTCGTGCTGCTGGTGTGGCTGGTGCTGACGCTCGCGGCGGTCAGCGCGCTGACCGTCACGTACGGGTATGCCATGCAGCGGTATCTGAAGAACAACGCGAGGTCCATCCACTTCGGACTCGTGCCGGGCACCGGTGACTTCACGCCGTCGTGGCTCGACCGGCTGGCCGGTGTGCCGAAGTCGACGGGCGTGCCGCCGCTGGCCGACTGGATCGCCGACCAGCTCGACTCCCTTGCCGGTACCGAGGACGCGCTGACGTTCGGCGATCTCGGCGACATCAACCTCGTGCTGATGACGACAGACCTGTCGCAGGGGCGGCCGTACCGGTTGCCGTTCAAGGAGGACTGGCAGTACTGCGAGGAGTGTCTCGGGTACGTGCTGCCGCGCCGGGTGGTCGAGCAGATGAACGGCGCTGTCACCGGTGAGAAGTGTCCGCTGCACGAGCACATGCCGCTGCGTTCCTTGCCTGGTCGCGAGGATCTGCCGGTCGTGCTGGCCGTGCGGATGAGCCTGTCGTTCCCCGGCCTGATCGCCGCCGTGCCGCTGTGCAGGGACGGGCGCGTGCACTGGTTCTCCGACGGCGGCATCACCAGCAACTTCCCCATCCACTTCTTCGACTCGCTGCTGCCGCGCTGGCCCACGTTCGGTCTGAGCCTGCAGCCCTACCCGAACGGCGACACGGAGGAGGTGTGGCTGCCGGAGCAGGACGCGTCGACGTCCGGCACGCACTACGCGTCGCTGAACTCGATGCCGCGGTTCCTCGTGTCCATTTTGGACACGTTCCTGGACTGGCGCGACACGATGCAGTCGGCGCTGCCCGGCTACCGCGGCCGCATCGCGCACGTGCGGCAGGCCGACCACGAGGGCGGCACGAACCTGTTCATGCCGCCTGCCACGATCAGGCGCCTCGCGTTGCGCGGCCAGCGTGCCGGCGACCTGCTGCGCGAACGGTTCGAGCAGCAGCAGAACACCGACCGCTACCGCTGGATCCGGCTGCGCATGGCGATGCGCGAGTACCAGGAGCTCGGCGTGCAGGCCGCGGACCGCGACGCGATGTACGAGGAGCTGCTCGAGCGGTTCCAGATTCCCGAGGCGTTGCACGAGTGGTTCCGCACTCCCCCGCAGGACGGTGATCCGTACCGCGACGGGATCGAGGTCGCTCTGGACCACGTCGGACGGTTGAAGGACGACGGGCCGTTCGACGGAGTGCCGCCGGTGGATCCCGATTTGCGGCTGACGCCGCCCGAATAGGCGCGCTAACCTGGGTACATGACGCGATTTAGCCACCCCCGACCTGCGGCGGTGGCGCGCGCCTAAAACCTTCCCGTTGGTCGGGGGACTCCGCATCCCACCAGACCGAGCAGAACGGGAAACCCCATGTACCGCACCGATGAACTCGTCCGCGCCCTGAACGTCCGCGACCTCACCGATCCCGCGCGGGGTCCGCACGCGATGCAGTTGTTGATCGCCGATCTCAAGGCAGCGCTCGACAATCCGCAGGAAGTCCGCCACCACCCGCTGGTTCCGGTGGAGCACAACTACGAGCACCTCGGTTATCCGTCCGACGCGATCACCAGAGAAGCTCGCTACACCAGGTACGTCAGCGAGACGTGCATGTTGCGCAGCCACACCACGGCGATGATCCCGCCGGCTCTCAAAGAAGCAGTCCCAGACGTGACGCTGCTCTGTCCCGGCCTCGTCTACCGCCGTGACACCGTCGACCGTCTGCACACCGGTACGCCGCACCAGCTCGACGTCTGGCGGATCTCCAGAAATCAGGAGGAGCTGGCCGATCTGATCGACACGGTCGTCACAACACTGTTGCCCGGCAAGCGCTATCGCACGATCGATGCACAACACCCATACACCACGCACGGCAAGCAGATCGACGTGGAGCACGACGGCCAGTGGGTGGAGATCGGTGAGTGCGGAAGGGCCGCGCGACACGTCCTCAAAGACCATCCGCACGGCCTCGCGATGGGACTGGGACTGGACCGGCTTCTCATGCTGCGCAAGGGAATCCCGGACATCCGCCTGCTGCGCAACGAGGATCCGCGCATCAAGTCGCAGATGCTGGACCTGACCGAGTACCGGCCGATCTCACGGCACCCGGCTGCCATCAGGGACATCTCGATCATGGCGAACGTCGAGGAGGACGTCGAAACGCTGGGCGACCGGATCCGCGCGCTCGTGCCGGAGGACGTGATCGAGGAGATCACGATCCTCGGCGAGACCAGGACAGAAGACCTGCCCGACCACGTCCGGCAACGGCTGGAAGCCGAGCCAGGTCAGAAGAACGTGCTCCTCCGCGTGACGATGAGGGCACCGGAACGCACCCTCACCGACAGCGAGACGAACGAGATGCGGGACCGGCTGCTCTACGGCTTGCGAGCCACGGCGCCGTAGATGCCAGTGTGATCCTCGTAGGAGTCCGGGCGCCAGTCGTTCACCGCGACGACGCCCGGCTCCAGCAGCTCGAGCCCGTCGAAGAACCTGGTCACCTCGGCGTGAGTGCGAACGGTGAGCGTGTTGTCGGAGTTGCTGTAGATCTTCGCGACCTTGCGGGCTTCCGCGCCCTCCTCCTCGGTGAGGCTGTCCCAGGTGGCGTGGGTGATGGCCAGGTACGAGCCGGAAGGAAGAGCCGACATGTACTCGGCGACGGTGTCGTACGGGTTGTCGGAGTCCGGGATGAAGTGCAGCGCCGCGATGATCAGCACGCCGACCGGGCGGGAGAAGTCGAGCGTCTCGCGGACGCCTGCCAGCACCGTCGAGGTCGCGCGCAGGTCGGCCAGCAGCGCCGTGGCGTTGGGGTTCTCGGCCAGCAGGGCGTTGCTGTGCGAGACGGCGACCGGCTCGAAGTCGACGTAGAGCACGCGGGCGGACGGGTTGTTCTGCTGGGCGATCTCGTGGACGTTGCCCACGGTCGGGATGCCGGAGCCCAGGTCGAGGAACTGGTCGACGCCCTCGGCGACGAGGTGGCGGACGACCCTGCGCAGGAACGAGCGGTTCGCCTGCGCGCTCTGGACGATGCCGGGGTAGATCTGCTCCACCTGCTTGGCGGCGGCGCGGTCGGCTTCGAAGTTGTGCGAGCCGCCCAGGTAGTAGTCGTACATCCGAGCCACGCTCGGGCGTGTGACGTCGACCGTGGACGGAACCCACTTCAGCTCTTCCATCACGCGCGCATCCTTGCCGTGCGCCACACGGGTGTCCACCGCCACCCGCGCGATCCACGATCGCGTCAGGACGTCGGGACCGCTCGCTGACAGCGAACATCCGGAGGGAACACCACCCCGCTCCAGTTGGTTGAGCGGTACAGACTCAACTTTGGAGGGTGATGTGATGGGCGAGACGTTGGCCCTGCCGGTGCTGCCGCTCGACGACGTTGTGGTGCTGCCCGGCATGGTGGTGCCGATCCGCATCTCCGGTGCGGACGCCAGCGCCGAGGCCCGCGCGGCCGTCGACGCCGCGACGACCGCAGCGAATCATCAAGTGCTGCTCGTTCCACGTCTGGACGGGAAGTACGCCTCGGTCGGCACGCTCGCCGAGATCGAGCAGGTGGGCCGTCTGCCTGGCGGCGAGCGCGCCGCCGTCGTGCGCGGCACGAAGCGCGTTCGCATCGGCACGGGCACCACGGGACCGGGCGCGGCACTGTGGGTCGAGGCCACTGTCGCGGACGAGTCGCCGATCACCGAACGGACGCGGGAGCTCGCGAGGGAGTACCGCGCGCTCGTGACGAACATCCTGCAGACGCGCGGTGCGTGGCAGATGGTCGACTCGATCCAGCAGATCAGCGACCCGTCGGCGCTGGCCGACCTCGCTGGCTACGCCTCGTACCTCGACGAGAAGCAGAAGATCTGGCTGCTGGAGACCTCGGACGTCACCACGCGGCTGGAAAAGCTGGTCGAGTGGGGCAAGGCACACCTGACCGAGCTGGACGTGAACGAGACGATCGCCAAGGACGTCAAGGAAGGCGTCGAGAAGCAGCAGCGGGAGTTCCTGCTGCGCCAGCAGATGGCCGCGATCCGCAAGGAGCTGGCCGAGCTCGACGGCAAGCCGGCCAGCGAGGAGGAGGACTACCGGGCGCGCGTCGAGGCGGCGGAGCTGCCGGAGAAGGTCCTCAAGGCCGCACTGACCGAGGTCGACAAGCTGGAGCGCACCTCCGAGCAGTCACCCGAGGTGGGCTGGATCCGGACGTGGCTCGACACCGTCCTGGAGATGCCGTGGAACGAGCGGACCGAGGAGTCGTACGACCTCAAGGCCGCGCGTGAGGTTCTCGACGCCGACCACGCCGGCTTGGACGACGTGAAGCAGCGCATCACCGAGTACCTGGCCGTGCGCAAGCGTCGTGCTGACCGTGGCATGGGTGTTGTTGGTGGACGTCGTTCTGGCGCTGTGCTCGCCCTGGTCGGCCCTCCCGGCGTTGGCAAGACGTCGCTCGGCGAGTCCGTGGCACGTGCGATGGGTCGCAAGTTCGTTCGCGTGGCCTTGGGTGGCGTGCGCGACGAGGCCGAGATCCGCGGTCACCGCCGCACGTACGTCGGCGCGCTGCCGGGCCGGATCGTCCGCGCGATCAGCGAGGCCGGTTCGATGAACCCGGTCGTGCTGCTCGACGAGATCGACAAGGTCGGCTCCGACTACCGCGGCGACCCCACGGCGGCGTTGCTCGAGGTGCTGGACCCGGCGCAGAACCACACGTTCCGCGACCACTACCTGGAGGTTGAGCTGGACCTCTCGGACGTGGTGTTCCTCGCGACCGCGAACGTGCTGGAGTCGATCCCTGCGCCGTTGCTCGACCGCATGGAGCTCGTGCAGCTCGACGGCTACACCGAGGACGAGAAGGTCACGATCGCCAGTGACCACCTGCTGCCGCGCCAGATCGAACGCGCAGGCCTCGAGCCTGAGGACGTCACGTTCGCCAAGCCCGCGCTGCACCAGCTGGCGACCGAGTACACGCGGGAAGCCGGTGTGCGGCAACTGGAACGGGCCCTCGCGCGGATCCTGCGCAAGGTGACCGCGAAGGTGGCCCTGGGTGACTCGGAACTGCCGATCACGGTCGACCAGCCGTCGCTGAAGTCGTACCTCGGCAGCCCGAAGAACACGCCCGAGTCGGCGGAGCGCACGTCAGTTCCCGGCGTGGCAACGGGTCTGGCCGTCACGGGCGTCGGTGGCGACGTGCTGTTCATCGAGGCCTCGCTGGCGCCCAAGGACACGGGCTCGGCCGGGGTCACGCTGACCGGCCAGCTGGGCGACGTGATGAAGGAGTCCGCGCAGATCGCGTTGTCGTACCTGCGTTCGCACGACGACAAGGCCGCGGCGCTGGCCGACCGGGGTGTGCACATCCACGTCCCGGCGGGCGCGGTGCCGAAGGACGGGCCGTCCGCGGGTGTCACGATGACGACGGCGCTGGCGTCGCTGCTGTCCGGCCGCGCTGTGCGCTCGGACGTGGCGATGACGGGCGAGATCTCGTTGACCGGCCGGGTGTTGCCGATCGGTGGCGTGAAGCAGAAGCTGCTCGCCGCTCACCGTGCGGGCATCACGACCGTGCTGCTGCCCCAGCGCAACGAGCCGGACCTGGACGACGTCCCGGAGTCGGTGCGGGAGCAGCTGACCGTGCACCTGGTTTCGGACGTGTCCGAGGTGCTGGAGCACGCGTTGTCGAAGGAGGCCGCCGCCACCGTTGCGGCGTAACGGTTTCTGGTTAGGACCCCTCGTGGGGGCAGTAGCGGCGACTACTGCCCCCACGAGGCTTTTCCCTTGCTACTGACCGATGTCGATGACGACCCGGTTCGGGTTCGTCAGCGTGAACACCCGATGCCACGAGCTGGCGTTGCCGTAGCCCACCGCAATGCCGAGCGTGGCTTCGAAATCGCACGTGAAGGCGACCCTGCGGACGTTGTCGAGGCCGGGCGGCGCGAGGTTGCGCGACCCGGTGTAGGTCGGGTTCCCGTTGTCGTCGTGCGCGGCGGCGCCGATCAGGACGACTTCGAGGATCTCGGTGCTGCCGGGCATGGAGATCGGGTCGCCCGACCCGCAGTTCGCGACTCCGGCGACCTCGCGGACCCGGTGCTCCGCCGGCAGGCCGGACATGTCGAGCACCACCCTGTTGAACCCGGCGTGCTGCCCGGTCCGGATGTTCGACAGCGTGGGCGTGCTCTGCGCCGACGCCATCGGGACGAACGTGAAGACCGTGGTCGCCGCCAGCACCAGCGCGGCAAGACGTCTGTTCATCTTCGGCCCCCTCTCAGGGCTTTCTCGATGCCTTGAAGACGTGTGACTCGAGCCACAGTTGCCTCAGGACGAGTAGACGTCGATAACGACCCGGTCGGGGTTCGTCAGCGTGAACACCTTGTGCCACGAGTTCGGGTCGTTGTACCCGACCGCGATACCGAGCGTCGCCTCGAAGTCGCACGTGATGGCGATGCCCTTCACGTTGACCAGGCCCTGCGGCACGAAGTTCCGCGGTCCGGTGTACGTCGGGTTGAAGTTCTCGTCGTACGTGGCGGCGTAGTGGAACACCGACTCGAGGATCTCCGCGCCCGGCACGGCGACGGGGTTACCAGAACCGCAGTTCGTCACCTCGGTGGCCTCGCGGGACTGGAAGTTGCTCGGCAGGCCGGTCATGTCGAGCACGATCCGCTCGAAGCGGTCGTGCTTGCCGGTCCGGATGTCGTTGAGCTGGGCCGGACCACTCGCCGACGCCACCGGGACGAACGTGAACACCGCGAGCACTGCGAGCAGCACCGCGGTCAGACGCTTCTTCATTTGTCTTCTCCCCCTGCAAAGATCAGCTGTGGTTGATGTCGACGACGTACCGGAGCGGGTTGGTCAGGAAGTAGGCCCGGTAGGTCGGGTTCGCGTGGTCCACGCCGATCGCGATCGACAGGTCCGCCTCGAAGTCGCACGTGAACACGACGCTCTGCGCGGTCCCCAGGCCCGTGGTGATGTTGCGCGACCCGGTGTAGGAGTGCGCGTCAGCCGGCTGCAGCCGCACCTCGAGGAACTCCTTGCCCAGCGCCGAGATCGGCTTGCCGGAGCCGCAGCTCACCGGCTCCGCGATCGAACTGACGCTGTCCTGCGGCTGCCCGCCGGTCAGGTCGAACACCACACGGTCGAACGTCGCGTGATGGCCGGTCCGGACGTCGGTCAGCTGCGCGTACTCGGCCGCGGACGCCGCCGGGACGATGCTCAACGCCATCCCCACGGCGATGAGCGCTGCTGCGATTCGCTTCATTCTTTCCCCCTCTTTCAGACGTCGGTCACCCCAGAAAGTCCTCCAGCGGCACCGGAGTCAGCCCGTCCTGCTTCGCCCGGTTCAGGAACGCGGTGAAGTCCTCGACGAACGTCGTCCGGAAGTGCATGAGCACGATGTCACCTGGCTTGAGCTTGTCGCCCTGCTGGAACTGCACACGTCCGTCGTTGACCGCCGCGGTCCAGTTGACCAGCGCCTTGAACCCGCAGCTGGCGGCGGCATGCCGGGTAGTCGCGTCGTAGTTGCCGAACGGCGGCCGGAACAACGTCGGCCGCTTGCCGTAGTCGGTGGTCAGGAAGTCCGCGTTGCCGCAGATCTCGTTCTTCTGGAACTCGAACGGCTTGCCGAGCAGGTTCGGGTGGCTGGTCGTGTGGCTGTGGACCGTGGCGGGCAGTTCCTTGAAGTAGTCCTTGTGCCCCTCGGCGTACTTCGTGTTGAGGAACACCGACGGCCACACGCCGGCGTTGATCATCAGCTCGCGCGCCTTCGGATGCTGCACAGCACCGTCGTCGATCGTGATGAACACGTACGGCTTGTCAGTCGGGATGTGCGTGACGACCGGCACCATCCCGTCCGCGACCGCCGGAGCCTTCGCCTGCACCGTGCCGTACGGATACGGCGGCTCGAACATCCGCTTCGGCTCTTCAGGCGTGCTCGTCGTGGTGGGCGCCGTCGTGAGAACGGGGCCACTGGGTTGCTCATCGGGCGTCTGTCCACATGAAATGAGCCCGGCAACCAGCGCAAATGCAGCAATCAGCCGCAACCTGGACATCGAAAATCCCCCTCCACGCGGAAGACGCCGCGCAGGCCTCCATGGTTGCACGGGGATAGGCTCGAACTGATCACAAGAAGGAGGAGTTCCGATGAGCCTCGAGCGTCCAGTCGCTCCCGACCCCTACCAGTTGCTCCCGCAGGTCGGCACCTTCAACGTCACCTCGACAGACGTGCGCGACGGCGAACAGCTCCCCGACGCCCAGGTCTTCGAAGGCGGCAACACCTCACCCCAGCTCTCGTGGTCCGGCTTCCCGGCCGAGACCCGCAGTTTCGTGGTCACCTGCTACGACCCCGACGCCCCCACCCCCTCCGGCTTCTGGCACTGGGTGGCCGTGAACCTCCCCGCCACCACCACTTCATTGGACACCGGCGCAGGAGCCTCCGACGCCACACTTCCGGGTGACGCCTTCCACGTGCGCTCCGACTACAGCACCCGAGCCTTCGGCGGCGCCGCCCCACCCAAGGGCGACCACCCGCACCGCTACTACTTCGTGGTCCACGCGGTGGACGTGGACAAGCTAGACGTGGACGCCGACGCCTCACCGGCCGTGGTGAGCTTCAACCTGGCCTTCCACACCCTGGCGCGAGCGATCATCACCCCGACCTACCAGCACTGACCAACAGGCGACGCGACTCCCGCGAGGCCGAAGGCGAGCCGACGCGAAGGCGGAGCCGAGCCGACCGCTTTTCACACACAACGCTGGTGGGGTGGTCCCGTCACGAGTCGTGCCGATGCCTTTGCCGCGCCCGAGGAGGGGTGTCAAACGGACACGCTTTTCGTCCGTTTGACACCCCTCCTCGGGTGTGGCTGCCTTCGAGTGCGACTCGTGACGGGACCACCCCACACCAACCGCAACCACCTACGCAGCAGCAAGCCGCCAAAAGCAACAGGCGTGCCATCAACCCGCGCGCGGCGCTGGACAGGTCTTTGATCAGATTGGCGGGGTCCGGGGCGGAGCCCCGAAGCTTGAAACAGGAACCCAACCACCAAAGCCGACCACCAACGCCAACGCCCACCAAACCCCGACGCGTAAGGCCCACGTAACACCCAACCCGGGAACAGCACCTCCCCCGAAATGGTTGGATCGACACGTGAGGCACTTCGACCTGGTCATCATCGGCACCGGCTCCGGCAACTCCATCCCGAACGAGGCGATGGCGGGCTGGCAGATCGCCATCCTCGAAAAGGGGACCTTCGGCGGCACCTGCCTGAACGTGGGCTGCATCCCCACCAAGATGTTCGTCCACACCGCGGACCAGGCCGCCGCACCGGCGAACGCCAAGAAGCTGGGCGTGGACGCCCACCTGGACGCGGTCCACTGGCCCGAGATCAGGGACCGCATCTTCGGCAGGATCGACCCGATCGCCGAGGGCGGACGGAACTGGCGCGCCAACGAGAACGCCAACGTCACCGTCTACGAGGGCACCTCGACGTTCGTGGACGCCCACACCATCGACACGGGCACCGGCGAGACGATCACCGCCGACCGGATCGTCATCGCGGCGGGCAGCCGGCCGACGATCCCCGACATCGCGGACATCGAGACCACCGGCTTCCACACCAGCGACAGCATCATGCGCCTCGACGAACTCCCCGAGAGCCTGATCATCGTCGGCAGCGGCTTCATCGCCTCCGAGTTCGCCCACGTCTTCAGCAGCTTCGGCGTCAAGGTCACCTTGATCGCCCGCTCGAACCTCCTGCTCCGCCACGAGGACCTGGAGATCGCCGAGCGCTTCACCGAGATCGCGAAGTCGAAGTGGGACGTCCGCCTGCAGAGGAAGACCACCCGCGCCGAAAAGACCGCAACGGGCGTCCGTCTGCACCTGGAAGGCCCCGACGGCGAGGAAACCGTTGAGGCGGCCCAACTCCTCGTCGCCGTCGGCCGCCAGCCGAACACGGATCTGCTCCAGGCGGAGAAGGCCGGCATCGAGACCCACGCGGACGGCCGCATCAAGGTCGACGAGTACCAGCGCACGAGCCAGCAGCACATCCTCGCGCTGGGCGACATCAGCTCTGACTACCAGCTCAAGCACGTCGCCAACCACGAGGCGCGCGTCGTGCAGCACAACCTGCTGAACCCGGACGACCAGATCAAGAGCGACCACCGCTTCGTGCCCGCCGCGGTGTTCTCCAGCCCGCAGATCGCGAGCGTCGGTCTCACCGAGGAAGAGGCCACGGCGAAGGGAATCCGGTACGTCACCGCGAGCCAGGCCTACGCGTCCATCGCGTACGGCTGGGCCATGGAGGACACGACCGGCTTCGCGAAGCTGATCGCCGACCCCGCCACCGGCCAGTTGATCGGCGCGCACATCATCGGGCCGCAGGCGTCGACGGTGATCCAGCCGCTGATCCAGGCGATGAGCTTCGGGCTGGACGCGAAGTCCATGGCACATGGGCAGTACTGGATCCATCCTGCGATGCCCGAGCTGGTCGAGAACGCGCTTCTCAACCTGCCGTTGGACTGAAGGCCCCGAACGACAGGGACTTCCGCCGCTGCCGCAAAGCGGAACAACGGGTAACAATGCGGCGATGGCTGACAGGGTTCTTGTCGCGTACACCTCGAAAATCGCCGCCACGGACGAGATCGCCGAGATCATCGGCACCGAGCTCGCCGGCTGCGGGCTGAGAGTCACGGTGCTCTCGGTGGCCGCGGCCGAAACGCTGCATGGGTTCGGTGCCGTGATCATGGGTGACGCCGCGACGCGTGACGCGCATCGGTTTGTGCGACGGCACAAGGTTTACCTCAAACACACGCCCATGTGGTTGTTCCACCGCGGCATTCCGCCCGTGCCGAACGACGTCGCGCGCATGGTGCGGAAGCTCGGGGCCGTCGGGCCGGTCAGCTTCGGCGGTGCGGCACCGGACTGGGACCGGGCGAAGGCATGGGCCCGCTACCTCGCCGACCAGCTCACGGTGCTGCACCGCGGGTTCGAGAGCAACTAGGCCTTGATGATGCGGACGTTGTTGCCGGCCGGGTCGCGGAACACGCAGTCACGCGCACCCCACGGCTGATCGGTCGGCTCCTGCACGACGTCGCCGCCACCCGCCTGCAGCTTGTCGAACACGCCCTCCAGGTCAGGCGTGGACAGCTGGATGTACCCGTACGAGCCGCCCTCGATCATCTCGGCGATGGCGGTCTTCTGCGCGTCCGTGAGGCCCTCGGCCATCG
Source organism: Lentzea indica (assembly GCF_012184385.1). Taxonomy (GTDB): domain Bacteria; phylum Actinomycetota; class Actinomycetes; order Mycobacteriales; family Pseudonocardiaceae; genus Lentzea; species Lentzea indica. The sequence goes on along the minus strand of NZ_VSRL01000043.1, from coordinate 12,898 downwards.
CCGGCGGTTCCAGCACGACAGCAGAACTCGACCCCACGGGAGCGACCGTGATCCAGCGCATCGTGCCCTTGCCGACGTCGGCGCGAACCTCCCAGCCGAGCAGGTCGCGGTAGAACGCGAGCGAGGCGTCGGGGTCGGTGTGCGGGAGGAACGTCGCATGAATGTTGATGTCCATGGCGACAACGCTAGGACCAGCGCGAACGCCGCGCTTCTCGATTCCTGACCGGCTAGACGTAGCGCGGACGACCGGCGATCATGCCCAAAGCGGTCAACGCGGCGAGCAGCACCAGCTGCAGCACGAGCGACGTCGTCCACGAGCCGGTGGTGTCGCGCAGCAGGCCGAACGCGAACGGGCCGGTGGCGGCGATCAGGTAGCCGATGCTCTGCGCCATCGCGGACAGCCTCGCGGTGTCCGAAGTGGACTTCGTGCGCAGCGACATGACCAGCAGCGCCAGCGGGAACATGCCCATGCCGAACCCGATCAGCACCACCCACAGGCCGGGAGCGGCGGCAGGCGCCACGAGCATTCCGAAGATGCCGGCGAACGACAGCAGGCCGAGCGCCAGCACCATCGGGCCCTGGCTGGAGAACCGGGCCGCGATCGGCGGCACGAAGAGGCTCACCGGAACGCCGAGCAGCATCGAGACGGCGAGCAGCATGCCGGCGGTGTTCCGGTCCACACCGGCGTCGACGAGCATCGCGGGCAGCCAGCCCATGACGGTGTATGCGAACAGCGACTGCAGGCCGAAGAACACCGTGATGACCCACGCGAGCGGGCTGCGCAGCAACGAACGCTTCGCCACCGGGGCAGCCGAGCGGACGACGGTCGACTCGGCCCCGTGCCGCGCACCGGCGAACCACACGATCACCGCACCGGCCGACAGCAGCGCCCACGCACCGACGGCGAGACGCCACGAGCCGAGGAAGTCCTCCAGCGGAGGCGTGAGAGCGGCGGCCAGCGCGGCACCCGCCGCGAGCGTTCCCGTGTAGACACCGGTGATCAGACCGACCTTGGTGGGGAAGGAAGCCTTCACCACCACCGGGATCAGCACGTTGGACACGGCGATGCCGGCACACGCGATGAAGGTGCCGCCCAGCACGACCCACGGACCGTCGATCACGCGCAGGACCAGGCCGAGCGTGAGCACCCCCAATGACAGTCCGATCGCACGGGCCATGCCGAGGCGGCGGCCGAGCCATGGCGCCGCGAACGCCGCGAAGCCGAAGCAGAGCGCCGGAACGGCGGTCAGCGCACTGGTCCAAGCGGCCGAAACCCCCAGGGCGGCGCGGACATCGACGAGCACCGAGGCCAGACTGGTCACCGCTGGGCGGAGATTCGCCGCCGCGAGGGCGACCCCGATCGCGAGCAGCGTGGATCCGACCAGCGGAACGTGACGATTCTTGACGACCGCGACCCTGCGACCTCGATCGGTGGCAGTCTGTCCGGCAATGGTCGTCTGCTGAATCGTCACGCGCACACTATCGCAGACGTAGGATGTTCGGATGAAAGGATGACGCTGTGCCGTTGGCCACTACCCGACGGGCGGGCCTCGTCGACCAGGTGATCGAGCAGATGAGGGGCGCGATCACCACCGGCGAATGGCCCGTCGGGCAGCGCATCCCGCCCGAGCCCGAGCTGGTCACCGCGCTCGGGGTGGGTCGGAACACGGTTCGCGAGGCCGTGCGGGCGCTCTCGCACGCCGGCCTGCTGGAGGTGCGGCAGGGCGACGGCACGTTCGTCCGCGCGACCAGCGAGATCTCCGGCGCGGTCCGCCGCATGTGCGGAACGGAGCTGAAGGAGGTGCTCCAGGTCCGTCGCACCCTCGAGATGGAGGGCGCGCGCCTGGCCGCCAAGCACCGCACCGACGCCGAACTGGCGCGCCTCACCGAGCTGCTGCGCAAGCGCGACGCGGCGATGGAGGCCGAGCAGTGGGCCGAGGTGATCGAGCACGACACCGCGTTCCACGTGCTGCTCGTGCAGTGCTCGCACAACACCCTGCTGGCAGAGCTCTACCAGGGCTTGACCGAGGCGGTCAAAGCTTCGGTGGCGGCATCTGTCGACACCAGCCAGCCTGGACGTGACCAGGTCTCGCACACCGGGCTGTTGCACGCGGTCCGTGACGGAGACCAGGAGAAGGCGGCGATCGAGGCGGGCGGGTTCTTCGAGGAGCTGATCGAGAAGTTCTGCTAGCAAGCTGATCGAACGCGGACGGAAACCGTCCGCATGAGCTCATAGCGTGGGGGCCATGGAGATCACGCCGTTCCGCATCGAGATCCCGCAGGCCGAGGTCGACGATCTCCACTCACGCCTGGGCAACGCGCGGTGGCCGGAGGAGGACCTGCCGGGCGTCGGCTGGTCCTACGGCATCCCGCTGAGCTACCTGCGCCCGCTCGCCGAGTACTGGGGCACCGGGTTCGACTGGCGCGCGCAGGAGGCGCGGCTCAACTCCTACCCGCAGTTCACGACCGAGATCAGCGGTCAGCGCATCCACTTCCTGCACGTGCGGTCGAAGAATCCCGACGCGCTGCCGCTGCTGCTGATCCACGGCTGGCCCGGCTCGTTCGTCGAGTTCCTGAACGTGATCGGGCCGCTGTCCGAGGACTTCCACCTGGTCATCCCCTCAATCCCCGGCTTCGGCTTCTCGGGTCCGGTGAAGAAGACCGGCTGGAACGTGCTGCGCGTCGCATGGGCGTTCGCGAAGCTGATGGATGGTCTCGGCTACGACCGTTACGGCACGCAGGGCGGCGACTGGGGTTCGGGCATAGCGCAGGAGATCGGCCGGGTGTTCCCCGAACAGGTCGTCGGCGTGCACGTGAACATGCTGCTGACGTTCCGGCCGCAGGGGGTCAACGACCTGACTCCGGAGGAGCTCAAGGCGCTGGAGTCGCTGGACCTCTACCAGAAAGAGCTCTCCGGCTACATGCACATCCAGCGCACCCGGCCGCGCACGCTCGGGTACGGGCTGACGGACTCGCCGGTCGGCCAGTTGGCGTGGATCGTGGAGAAGTTCCACGACTGGACGGACAACGAGGGCGTGCCCGAGGACGCGGTGGACCGCGACCACATGCTGACCAACGTGTCCGTGTACTGGTTCACCGCCACGGCAGGCTCCTCGGCGCAGCTCTACAAGGAGCAGTCGGCATCGTGGGGCCAGCAGCAACCCACCACGGTGCCGACGGGCGTCGCGGTGTTCCCGCACGACATCGGCGCACCGGTGCGATCGTTGGCGGACAAGATGATTCCGACGATCGTCCACTGGACGGAGTTGGACCGCGGCGGCCACTTCGCCGCGATGGAGGAGCCGGACCTGCTGGTCCAGGACATCAAGAAGTTCTTCGGGTCGCTGTGATCACTCTGTCGAACCGCACTCTCAACCGCACGCTCCTGGCGCGGCAGATGCTCCTGGAGCGGACCACCACGCCGATAGTGGAGGCCGTCGAGCACCTCGGCGGCCTCCAGGCCCAGGCGCCGGCGCCGCCCTATCTCGCGCTGTGGACGCGGCTCACGCCGTTCGAGTTCGACGCGCTGAGCAAGCTGATCATCGACCGGTCGCTGGTGCGCATGACGTTGTGGCGCGGCACGTTGCACCTGATCTCGGCCGACGACGTGTACCTGATGCGCACGGCGTTGCAGCCGCAGCTGAACAAGTGGGCGCGCACCGCGATGCCGCCTGCCACCAGGGTCGAGATCGACCTGGACAAGCTGGCGCGGATCACGCGCGAGTACGTCGACACCGAACCGCGCACGGTCGCGGAGATCGGCGCGCACCTGGAGGAGCACTTCCCCGAGGCGAGGGCGCGCGAGCTGTCGACTCAGGCGCAGATGCTGGTGCCCATGGTGCAGGTGCCGCCGCGCGGGATCTGGGGCGTGGGCGGCATTCCGCAGAACGTCGCGATGGCCACGTGGCTCGGCCGCGACCTCCCCGAGCAGGCCGCGGTGGGCGAGCTGATCACGCGGTACCTGCGCGCGTTCGGACCGGCGACGCTCGCGGACGTGCAGGCCTGGTCGCGGTTGACCGGGCTGAAAGCGCACGCGGCCGGCTTGGAGCTCGTGGAGTACCGGAACGAGGCAGGCAAGGTGCTGCTGGACGTGCCGGACGGCGTGATCGTGCCGGAGGACACCCCCGCGCCCGCACGGTTGCTGCCCTCGTTCGACAACGTGTTGCTGGGGCACGCGGACCGGACGCGGATCATGAGCGAGGACGCGCGGTCGCGGTGGGGTGCCGTGCGCAACGGCGTGTTCCCGCCGACGTTCCTCGTGGACGGGTTCCTGCGCGGCACCTGGAACGTGGTGGAGACCAAGGACACCGCGACGCTCACGATCGAGCCGTACTTCAAGACCACGATGAAGGACATGGGCGGAGTGGTCCGCGAGGCCAAGGCGGCGCTCAAGGTGATCGCACCGAAGAAGGCCCACGTGGTCGCCGCCCCTTAGACCGCGACCTGCTTGATCACTTCGAGAGCCGCGGTGATGGCGGGCCGGCGCGTGGCCTGCGTCCGCCACACCGCGTACAGCCGCCGGGTGGGGTTCGGGCGCAACGGCACGGCCTTGACGGTGCCCGGCACCTCTCCCCTGCCCAGCCTCGGGATCAGCGCGACCCCGATCCCCTTGTCCAGCAACGCGATCTGCGTCCGGTACTCGTTGACCCGGTAGGCCAGCTCGGGCTCGATCCCCGCCCCTCGGAACGTCCGCACGAGCCAGTCGAAGCAGATCGACCCCTCCGGCTGGCTCATCCACCGCTGCCCGGCCAGATCAGCGGGTTCGAGGAAGTCCTTTCGCGACAAGGGATTCGTGACGGGGATCAGCACCTCGGCGACGTCGTCGCAGACCGCCACGCGGGACAGCGAATCCGGCACCGGCAGCGGGGTGTTCTGCCAGTCGTGCACGATCGCCATGTCGAGCTCACCGCGTGCCACGGCCTCGGTCGCCTGTGGCGGGTCGATCTCCGTCAGCCGCACGTCGAGAGCCGGGTGCTGCTCGGCCAGCCTCGCCAGGACGTCCGGCAGAAGGCCTCGCGCGGCCGTGGCGAACGAGCCGATGCAGAGGCGGCCGATCGCGGCGCCGCGTTGTTCCTCCAACGCCACCTCGGCCTCTTCGACGAGCTTCAGGACCTGGCCCGCGGTGTCGGCCAGCAGCCAGGCCGCGTCGGTGAGCCGGACGCCCCGGCCGCGGCGTTCCAGCAGCGTGGTGCGGGTTTCGCGTTCCAGCTTGGCGATCTGCTGCGAGACCGCGGACGGTGTGTAGCCGAGCACCTCTGCCGCCGCGCCGACCGTGCCGTGCGTGGCGATGGCGTGCAAAGCCTTCAGTCTTCCCAGGTCGAGCATGTAGCGATGCTAAACCCATAACCTAAGTAATCGGAACTGGTACTTAATAGTCGGCGCCTGCAAGATTGATTGCATGAGTCCCCGCCACGTCCTGCTCGCCGTGCTGGTCGCCGCCATCTGGGGCTTCAACTTCGTCATCCTCAAGGTGGGCCTCGACGAGTTCCCGCCGATCCTGTTCTCGGCCCTGCGGTTCCTCGCTGCGGCGGTGCCCGCGATCTTCTTCGTGGGACGGCCGTCGGTGGCGTGGCGCTGGGTCATCTCGGTCGGGCTGGTGCTGGGAGTCGCGAAGTTCAGCTTCCTGTTCATCGGCCTCGACGCGGGCATGCCGGGAGGGCTCAGCTCGCTGGTGCTGCAGAGCCAGGTGATCTTCACGGCGGTGTTCGCCACCGTCGTCCTGCGCGAGCGGCCGAAGCCCGTGCAGATCGCCGGAATCGTGCTCGCCGTCGCGGGAATCGGGTTGATCGCCTGGGACTACGGGCTTTCGTCGCCGCTGCTCGGGTTCCTGCTGGTGATCGCGGCGGCGGCGTGCTGGGGCGTGTCGAACGTGCTGATGCGGTACGCGCGACCGGCGGACACGTTGCGTTTCATGGTGTGGGTGAGCGCGGTGGCGGTGCTGCCGTTGTTCCTGCTGGCCTTCCTGACCGAGGACATGTCGGCGCTGGGCAGGCTGAGCTGGGCCGGTGCGGGCGCGGTCGGGTACGTCGCGTGGATCTCGACGCTGCTCGGCTTCGGTGTGTGGGGGTTCCTGCTGCGCCGGTACGAGTCGTCGGTGGTGGCGCCGTTCTCGTTGCTGGTGCCCGTGTTCGGGATGTTCTCGGCGTGGGCGTTCCTCGGCGAGGACTTGACCGTGCTGCGGGCGGCGGCCGGCGGGGTCGTGCTGCTGGGGCTCGCTATTCCGCAGCTGGTGGGGCGCCGGGCGGCACGAACGGAAGCCCAGCGGGAGCCCCTCGTTCCAGCAGGTCGATGACGGCCTTGGTGTCGAGGTGGTCCGCGACCAGGTCGCCCAGCAGGTCCAGCTGGGCCTCGCGGGCGGCCTGGAAGCTCACCTCGCCGGGTTCGAAGTCGCGGCCGGCGCGGTCGGCGGCCCAGCGCAGGAACTTGCGGCGGAACGTGTCGTTCTCCAGCAGGCCGTGCCAGTGGGTGCCGAGAACTCGTTCGGTCTGAGCACCTTCCTCACCGATCAACGGCTGTTCGGTGCTGCGGACGACCTGACCGTGATGGATCTCATAGCCGATGACGGGCTCGCCCCACGCCGTACCTGATGGCGTGGCAAGGGTTTTCCGAGGCTGGAAGCGGATGTCGACGTCGAGCAGGCCGAGCCCGTCGACCGTCCCGTACTGGGACTCCACGTCGTCCTCAATGCGCTTCGACAGCATCTGGAAGCCGCCGCAGATGCCGGCTACCGGGCCATCGAAGCGCTGAATCGCTTGAGCCAGACCGGTTTCGCGCAACCAGGCGAGATCGGAGACGGTGACCTTGGAGCCGGGCAGCACGACCAGGTCCGCGTCCGCCAGCCGTGACGGCTCTGTCACGAACCGCACGGAGACGCCGGGCTCGCAGGCCAGAGCCTCCGCGTCGGTGGCGTTCGAGATGCGCGGCAACCGGATCACGGCGACCCGCAGCCAGTCCTTCAACGGCGGCTGCGGCCTTCCGATCACACCGTCCGCGTTGTAGGACAACGAGTCCTCGGCGTCGAGCCAGAGTTCCTCGCGCCACGGCAGCACGCCGAGCACGGGTCGTCCGGTCAGCGCCCGAAGCTGGTGCAGACCCGGTTCGAGCAGGCGCTCATCGCCGCGGAACTTGTTGATGACGAAGCCCGAGACCAACGCCTGGTCGGCCGCGTCCAGCACGGCCACGGTGCCGAAGAGGTGGGCGAACACACCACCGCGGTCGATGTCACCGATGACGAGCACCGGCAGGCCGGCGCGCGTCGCCAGGCCCATGTTCGCGATGTCGTTGGGGCGCAGGTTGATTTCGGCCGGTGAGCCAGCACCCTCGCAGATGACGACCTCGTGGTCGCGCCTGAGTCCATCCAAAGTGGACAGAACGGTGTCGAGCAGGTGCTGCTTGCGTTCGCGGTAGCTCAAGGCGGAGACCTCACCGACCGCCTTGCCGAGCACGACGACCTGGGACGTGCGGTCGCTGCCCGGCTTCAGCAGCACCGGGTTGAACCTGACGCTGGGCTCCTTGCGAGCCGCCCGCGCCTGCAGCGCCTGGGCCCGTCCGATCTCGCCGCCGTCGAGCGTGACGAACGAGTTGTTCGACATGTTCTGCGCCTTGAACGGCACGACGTCAACGCCCTGGCGTGCCAGAAAGCGGCAAAGACCGGCGACCAGGACGCTCTTGCCCGCGTCCGAGGTCGTCCCACAGATCAACATCGCGCCCCGCATGGACGCCAATGCTGCCATCATCACCAGCATGGTCACCGTCGTGCTCATGCACAGCCCGTTCCTCGGCCCGTCGAGCATGCGCCCGCTCGCCGACGAACTCGCCTCCGACGGGGTGGCCGTCCTGCTGGTCGACCTGCAGATGACCGTCAACGAAGCCCCTGTGCACCAGCGGCTGATGGGCGCTTTCGCCGACGCCGTGGACGACTCCGGTGTCTCGGGGCCGCTGGTTCTGGTGGGTCACAGCGGCGCGGGGCCGTTGCTGCCGGGCTTCGCCGACGCTCTCGAAATGGACGTGGCCGGGCTGGTGTTCCTCGACTCCGACCTGCCGACACCGGGCAGATCGTGGCGCGACACCGTGGACCCCGGTCTGGTCAGCCAGGTCAAGGCGTCGGTGCGGGACGGCAGGCTGCCGCGCTGGGACCGGTGGTTCGACTCCGACCCCCTGCGGCTCGTGCCCGCCGGGCTGCGCGAGGAGATGCGCGACGAGGCACCCGAGGTGCCGTGGGAGTTCCTGAAGGAGCAGCGCCCGGTCGTCGAGTGGTCCGGGCCGTGCGGGTACGTGCTGCTGTCGTCGTTCTACGAGGACGCGGCGGCCAAGGCCGAGAAGCTGGGCTGGGCCGTCGAGCGCGTCGAATCGCACCACCTGGCGGCCGCGACGTCGCCTTCGGCGGTCGCGGCCGCGCTGAAAGCAGTGGTCAGCAGACTGTGAGGATCTCCGAGCCCGTGTCGGTGACGACGATGGTGTGCTCGAACTGAGCGGTCCAGCTCTTGTCCTTCGTCGTGACGGTCCAGCCGTCGTCCCACATGTCGCCCTCGTACTCGCCGAGCGTGATCATCGGCTCGATCGTGAAGGTCATGCCCGGCTCGAGCACCGTCTTCACCGACGGCTCGTCGTAGTGCAGGATCACGAGCCCGCTGTGGAACGAGCGGCCGATGCCGTGGCCGGTGAAGTCGCGCACGACGCCGTAGCCGAAGCGGTTCGCGTACGCCTCGATCACGCGGCCGATGACGTTGATCTCACGGCCGGGCTTCACGGCCTTGATCGCGCGCATGGTCGCCTCGTGCGTGCGCTCGACCAGCAGCCGGTTCTCCTCCGCGACGTTGCCCGCGAGGAACGTGGCGTTCGTGTCGCCGTGCACGCCACCGATGAACGCGGTGACGTCGATGTTCACGATGTCGCCGTCCTCGACGACCGTGCTGTCCGGGATGCCGTGGCAGATGACCTCGTTCAGCGAGGTGCAGCACGACTTCGGGAAGCCGCGGTAGCCGAGCGTGGACGGGTACGCGCCGTTGTCGCACAGGAACTCGTGCGCCACCGCGTCGATCTCGTCCGTCGTGACGCCGGGAACGACGACCTTGCCGGCCTCCTGCAGCGCCTGCGCGGCCAGCCGGCCGGCGATCCGCATGGCGTCGATGATCTCCGGCGTCTGCACCCACGGGTCGGTGCCGCGCTGCGGCGCGGGCTTGTCCACGTACTCGGGACGCACGATGCGCGAGGGCACCTGGCGACGCGGAGATTGCACACCTGGTTGCAGCGGAGCACGAACAGCCATGCTCTCCACATTAGCCGTCCGCACCTGGTGCCACGGTCAGGAGTCCTACCTCGTCGGCGGCGGCGAGCAGGCGCTTGTCGTAGGCGACGAACGCCTCCAGCACGTCACGCAGGCGGATCGCCGATGCCAGGTGGATCGCGTCCAGAGAACGAACCGGTTGCGGCAGCGCGCCTGCGGCGTCCAGCAGGTCGAACGTCATCGGCACCTGATCGATGTCGACGAGAATCGTGGCGGCCTGCCGCTTCTCCGCCTCGCCTTCCTCTCGGAGAGCCCGCATGAGTTCCACTCTTGCCAGTGAGCTCGTGACGAGGTCAGCGCGCTCACCGAGCCACGCGACGAGGTCGTCCGTCTCCGCCTCAGCCCTCACCAGTTTCACGAGCGCCGAGGTGTCGAGATAGATCACCAGCGCTCCTCGTCGCGCATCTGCTGGACCTTCTCCGACAGCTGGACGCCATCGCGCGGCGGCAGCGGCCGTGGAAGCCTCCGACCTCGACCACGGACGAGATGCCCGTTGGCAGCCAGCATCAGCCGCACGTTCGCGGGATCACTGGGTGGCCCCATCTCTGCAACGACGCGACCCCTGTCCGTGATCGCAATGCGCTCGCCCGCCTCAGCCCGCCGCACATAGTCGGCGGCGTGGTGCCGAAGCTCGCGAAGGCCAACCAGTTCGGGCTCCATGTTTCACAATGTATCACATGGTCGCGCGACCAGCTCATCACGGCACCGCCTTGAGGAACCTCGCCGCCACCTCCAGGGCCGGTGTCGAGGTCTCGCCGCTGAGAACCAGCGTCGCGAAGGCGAGATCGCCTCGGTACCCCATGAACCAGCCGTGTGAGTGCACGCCGTCGCCGAACTGCGCCGTGCCTGTCTTGCCCCTCACATCTCCGTACGGCTTGAGCTGTGGTGCAGTGCCGTAGTCGACGACCTCGCGCATCATCTGCCGCACGGGGTCGAGCGCGGCGGCCGGCGGTGCGGTGGGCTGTTTGTCCGCTTTGCTCTCCTTGCCGCGCACCAGTTGCGGCACCGGCATCGAACCCTTGGCGATGGACGCCGAGACCAGAGCCATGCCGAACGGCGACGCCAGCACCTTGCCCTGGCCGAACGCGTCCTCCGCCCGTTCCACGACGTCGGTCGCGGGCGGCACGGAACCGGTGATCGTCGTCAGTCCGGGAACGTCGAAGTCGACGCCCAGCCCCAGCGACTGCGCGGAGTTCGTCAGCAAGTCCGGCGGCATGTCGACGGCGAGCTGCGCGAACGTCGTGTTGCAGGAGAACGCGAACGCCGACCGCAGCGGGATGGTGCCCTTGTCGAACTCGCTGGAGTTCGGCACGATCCGCCGCCCGTCGATGGTGGTCTTGCCGGGACACGGCAGCGGGGACTCCGCGTTGACCTTGCCGGACTGGAGCGCGGCGAGCGCGCTCACCGCCTTCATCGTCGAACCTGGAGGGAAGCGGCCCGTCAGCGAGATGGCGCCCTGGGCGTCGGCGGGGTCGTTCTGCGCGACGGCCAGGATGTCGCCGGTCGACGGCTGGATCGCCACCAGCATCGTGGGTTGCCCGACGGGCTCGACGGCGTCCTCGGCGGCGGCCTGGATCGCGCGGGACAGCGCGACGTTCACGGCCTTGGCCGGCTCGGGCGCCTTCGAGTGCAGCTCGTCGATCTCGGTGCCCTGCGCGTCGACGGTGGCGACGCGGAAGCCCGCGTTGCCTGCGATGTCGTTCTCGACCAGCTTGCGCACCGCGGGCAGCACCTGGTTGCCGAAGTTGCGGCTCGGCGCCAGCAACGACGTCTGCGAGCTGAACCGCACGCCCGGCAGTTCGTAGATCTTCGGCTTCACCGACTGGTAGTCGGGGTCACGCAGCGCCGCCACCTGGTAGGCCTGACCCTCAGGGGTCTTGCCGACGCCCTCGGTGATCGTCTGCTGCGTGATGGCCTTGTCGAGCGGGTTCAGCGCGTCCGCGACGCCTTCGAGACGGCCGCGACGTCACCGGCCTCCTTCGCGACGAGCAGCACCGACACGACGCGTTCAGGGGCCAGCAACGGCGTTCCGTCGCGGTCCAGCACCGGAGCCGGGTCCGGTTTGAGCTCGGTGAGCCGGATGGACTGCTGCGCGGCGAGCTTCGGGTGCGCCACGGACGACGCCCAGTGCACCTTCCAGGTGTCGCCCTCCTGGCGCACGTCGAACTTGGTGGAGTACGTCCAGTGCCGGTTCTTGCCGAGGTCCCAGTCGAGGCTGACGCTCGCTTCGGACGCCGTCTCCCCGTTCTTGCGGATCTGGTCGACCTTGCTGGTCAGCCCCTCCGGCTTCAGCGCGCCCCTGAACTTCTCCAGGGTGTCCTTGGCCTCGTTGGGGTTGTCGGTCAGCCCGGCGGCACCCTGCACGTCACCGGACGCGAGCTTCGCCAGGAAGTCGTTGGTGATCTCCGGTGCCCCCGGTTCCGACTTGAACAGCCCACAGCCGCTCACCGTCACCAGCACTACCGTGATCGTCGCGAGAAGGCGCACCCGCGCGAGTATGCCGGTTCAGAACAGGACAGTCGCGTATTGGCCGACCTGTTCGAAGCCGATTCGGCGGTACGCGGCCTGTGCGACGTGGTTGTACCCGTTCACGTAGAGGCTCGCCGTGCGGTTGAGAACGCGCACGAGCCTGTCCGCCACGGCGGCGGTGCCCGCCGTGCCGATGCCGCCTCCGCGGCGGTCCGGGCGGACCCACACGCCCTGGATCTGGCCGACCCTCGACGACATGGCGCCGATCTCGGCCTTGAACACGACCTCGCCGTGTTCGAACCTCGCGAACGCCCTGCCTGCGGCGATCAACTCCGACACCCGTGCCCGATAGGCCGCGCCTCCGTCCTCGGCGCACGGGTCGATGCCTACCTCTTCGATGAACATCGAGATGGCGGCGGGGAGGTAGCGGTTCAGCTCGCTCGGGCGGACCTGTCTCACCAGTGGGTCCGGGGTGACCTTGGGGGTGCTGGAGATCGCCATCAGGGGCTGGTCGCCGCGGACCTCCCTCGCTGGGCCCCAGTCCGGCTGGAGTTCGTCCCAGAGGGTTAAGACCTGCTCGGCCGGGCCCACGAGGCTGGAACACATCCGGCCCCTGCGCCTTGCTCGGTCCGCGAACATCCGCATGGCTGTGGTGCCGCCTTTGAGCGGGATCAGGTTCGGGCCTGAGAAGCAAAGGCCGTCCACCCGGCCTCTGATGGGGCGGTTGTCCGAACCCCACATCTCGCCGCCCAGGCGCCACGGATCCAGGCCGGCCACTTCCACCCTTGCCGCGACCATGCACGCGGCTACGGGGTCGTTGTCGAACACCCCGCGCACGTCGATCAGGTCGCGCTCGTCGAGTACGCGCGCTCCGGCCAGCCTCAGCACGTCACCTAGCGTGCCAGATTGGGTGTGGGTATGGCATCAGCCAACTGTGCGGAGCGGGCGTGACGGTCCGCACCTGGGTCTTGCTGGTTTCGTCTGGGGTCGTCGCGCCGGTTTGGTGGGCCGTCTCCCTGTTTCGTTGGCGGGTGCCGGTTTGTTGTCCGTAGGTGGTCGGGTTGCGTGCTGGTGTGCCGGTTGCTTTCTGGGGCTCCGCCCCAGACCCCGCCAATCTGATCAAAGACCTGTCCAGCGCCGCCT